>NZ_JBCEBL010000006.1:0-295000 GCF_049472615.1 Azospirillum sp. 11R-A
CGGCCCCCTTGGGCGTGCCGGTGGAGCCGGAGGTGTAGATCAGGTAGGCGAGGTTCTCCGGCCGCAGCCCGGCCGCGGGCGGCGTGTCCGGCAGTCCCCCGATGTTCTCGGCGTCGGTGTCCTCGGCGTCGAGCAGCAGCAGGCGGACAGCCTCGGGCAGCACCTCGCCGCCCAGCCTGCCGGCAAGATGGGACTGGGTGAGCAGCAGGGCGATGCCGCCGTCCGCGGCCATGGCGGCAAGGCGGGCGGGCGGCAGCTCCGGGTCGAGGGGCAGATAGGCGCCGCCCGCCTTCATCACCGCCAGCAGGCCGACGACCAGTTCCAGCGAGCGTTCGGCGGCGACGCCGACCGTCACCTCCGGGCCGACGCCCAGCGCCTGCAGCCGGTGGGCCAGCCGGTTCGCCTGCGCCTCCAGCTCGGCATAGCTCAGCGTCCGGCCGCCGAAGCTCACCGCGGGACACCCGCCATGCAGACCCGCCTGCTCCGAGATAAGCTCCGGCACCAGGGGACCGGCGGGATGGCTGGCACGGGGCAGCACATCCGGCCAGTCGGCGGCGTCGAGGATCGGCAGATAGCCCAGCGTGACCGTGGGCGCCTGCGCCACCCCGTGGAGGATACGTTCCAAATGGCTGCGGAAGCGCTGGACCGTGTCCTCGTCGAACAGGTCGGTGGCATAGATCAGGGTGGCGCGCAGCGAGCCGTCGGCCTGCTCCTCGCTGTGCAGCGACAGGTCAAACTGGGCGGCGTGGTGCAGCCGCGGATGCTCGGCGATGTCCAGGCCGGGCAGGCGGCGCAGCGCGTCGGAGCGCGGACGGCTGTGGCTGGCCATCACCTGGAACAGCGGGTTGCGGTCGAGGCTGCGGTCGGGCTGCAAGGCCTCCACCAGGGCGTCGAAAGGCAGTTCCTGGTTGCCCTGGGCCGCCAGAACCTCGTCACGCACCAGCGCCAGGAAGCGGTCGAAGGGCAGACGCCCATCGGGTTCGATGCGCAGGACCTGGGTGTTGGCGAAGAAGCCGACCAGCCCCTCCAGCTCGACCCGGCCGCGGTTGGCGGTCGGCACGCCGATCCGCAGGTCCCGCTGGCCGCTGTGCCGGTGCAGCAGGGCGGCGAAGGCGGCGAGCAGGACCATGAACAGGCTCGCCCCCTGCTCCCGCCCGACGGCAGCCAGCCCGGCGACCAGCGATGCGTCCAGCTCGAACTCCACCGCCGCACCGCGATGGCTCTGCATCGGCGGGCGCGGACGGTCGGCCGGCAGGTCGAGCGCCGGCTGCTCGCCTCCCAGGCGCCCCTGCCAATAATCGAGCTGCCGGCGCGCCTCGGCCGACTCCATCCACCGCTCCTGCCATGCGGCATAGTCCGCATACTGGAGCGGCAGCGGCGGCAGTGCAGCCGGCAAACCGGCCGACAACAGCGCATAGGCACGGGCGATCTCATCCACCAGGACGTTCATCGACCAGCCGTCGGAGATGATGTGGTGCATCGCCAGGGAAAGCGCGTGCCCGTCCCCGTCCGGCAGACGGAACAGGCGAAGGCGCAGCAACGGCCCCCGCTCCAGGTCGAAGGGGCGGGCGGCCTCGCCGCGCAGCCGGCCATCCAGCAGACCGGCATCCTCCAGCGTCTCGACCGTCCAATCGACGGCGGCATCGGCGTCGATGACCTGCCGGGGTTCGCCGCCCCGCTCGACGAAGCGGGTGCGCAGGGTTTCGTGCCGCCCGGACACCAGCGCGAAGGCCCGCCGCAGGCTTTCGGGTTCGAGCCGGCCGCGCAGGCGGAGCGCCGTGGAGATGGTATAGGCCGTGCTGACGGGATCGAGGCGCCACAGGAACCACAGGCGGCGCTGGGTGGAGGACAAGGGCAGGCTCTCGCCGCTCGGCACTGCGGGAATCGCCGCCTCCTCCGGTCCGGCCTGTGGCCCCGCCACCGATACCGGGAGCGATACCGGGGCCGGCGACAGGACCGGAGCGGTTTCTTGCGGCCGTGCTTGCGGCCGTCCGTCCAGCAGAGCGGCGAGCGCGCGGATGCTCTGGGCCTCGAACAGCTGCTTCGGGGTGAATTTCAGCCCCTGCTTGCGGGCGCGGGCGATCAGCTGGAGGCTGAGGATCGAATCCCCGCCCATGGCGAAGAAACTGGCGCCGGCATCCACCGTCTCGCGCTTCAGGACCTCGGCCCAGATTTGGGCGAGCCGTTGCTCCGTCTCCGTCATCGCCGTCTGGGATGCCGGTTCGGCGGCGGCCGGCACCGGCAGCGCCTTGCGGTCCGGCTTGCCGTTGGCGGTCAGCGGCAGCCGGTCCAGCACCAGCCAATGAGCCGGAACCATATGGTCCGGCAGCAGGCCGGCGGCGGCCTCGCGCAGGGCCGCGATATCGGGCGCGTCGGCGGACGGCACGCAGTAGGCGATCAGTTGCCCGGCGGCCGGACCATGAACGGCGGTGCCGGCGATCACCAGCACGTCCGCCAGTCCGGGCAGGGATTTGAGGACGCGGGCGACCTCTCCCGGCTCGACACGATGGCCGCGGATCTTCACCTGATCGTCGAGGCGGCCGACGAACTCCAGCAGCCCGTCCCGGCGCAGGCGGACCCGGTCGCCGGTACGGTAGAGCCGGTCGCCCGGCCGGCGCGGTTGCGGATCGGGAACGAAGCGGGCCGCCGTCACCGCCGGCTGGCCGAGATAGCCATCGGCCAGGCTGTCGCCACCGACATAAAGCTCGCCGGCGGCACCGGCGAGCACCGGCTCGAGGTCCGGGTCGAGCACGCAGGCGCGCACGTTGGCCAGGGGGGAACCGAGCGGAATGACGGCGGGGAAAGCGGGCGGAACCTCGTGGGTGAGAACGCCGACCGTCGTCTCGGTCGGGCCATAATGGTTGAGCACGCGCAGGCCCGGCCGCAGCCGCCGCAGCCGCTCCACCAGCCCGCCGTCGCAGGCCTCGCCGCCCAGGACCAGCAGGTCCCGAGGCAGAACGTCGGCGGCGCGGGCGGCGTGGAGCAGGCCGCGCAGATGGCTCGGCACGATCTTCAGCACCCCGGCGCCGCAGCCCGCCATCCAGGCGGCGAAGCGGTCGGGATCGCGCGCGGTGGCATCGTCGGCCAGATGCAGGGCGCCGCCATGGCAGAGCGCGCCGAACAGCACCGTATGCCCGAGGTCGGCGGCAACGGTCGAGACCATCGCCATCGAGGTGCCCTTCGGCACCGCCAGCCGCTCCAGAACGCCGCGCAGATAGCTGCCGAGCGCGCCATGGCTGACAACGACGCCCTTGGGTTCGCCGGTGGAGCCGGAGGTGTAGATGACATAGGCCGGAAGCGCCCCGGCCGGGACCGGGCCATCGAAGCCGTCCGGCTGGGATGCGACGTGCGGACCGTCGAGGTCGAGGCAGGACAACCCGGTGGCCCCGGCTGCGGCCAGCGTCGCTCCCGCCGCCACGGTACAGCGGGCGCCACTCGACAGGGCGAGGCGGCGCAACCGCTCCGCCGGCTGAGACGGATCGAGCGGCACATAGGCGGCGCCGGCCTTCATGACGCCGAGCAGCCCCGCGATCAGGCCGCAGGATCGCTCGAAGCCCAGCAGGACCCGGTCGCCCGGCCCGATCCCGGCTTCGCGAAGGGCATTCGCCAGCCGGTTCGCCAACCCGTCCAGCGCACGGACGGTGAGCGTCCGTTCGCCGCCGCACACCGCGACGGCCTCCGGATCGGCTTCGACACGGGCGTTCCACAACTCCAGAACGCCCGGCGCCGGATCGCGCCAGCCGCCGCTTTCGCCGGCCGGTGCCGAACCCGAAGGGCGCAGGCGCCACAGCGGGGCGTCGGGCTGGCGCAGGACGGCGTCCAGCAGACCGCAATAGTCGGCGACCAGCCCCTCGACGCTGGCGGCTTCGAAGAGGTCGCGGGCATAGGTCATCGAGCCGTGCAACTCATCCGGAGCGTCGGCGATATCCAGTGCCAGGTCGAAATGGGCGCCCAGGAACTCGTTCGGCTCGGGCGCCAGCCGCAGCCCCTCCGGTGCCGGCAGGGTGGAGGTGTCGAAACCGTAGTTGAACTTCACCTGGAACAGCGGGTTGTGGCTCAGGCTGCGTTCGGGCTGGAGCGCCTCGACCAGCTGCTCGAAGGGAAGATCCTGGTGGGCCTGGGCCTCCAGCGCGGTGTCGCGCAGCCGGGCCAGCAGGGTGCCGAAGCTCTCGCGGCTGTTCAGCCCGCTGCGCAGGACCAGGGTGTTGACGAAGAAGCCGACCACCCCTTCCGTCTCGATGCGATTGCGGTTGGCGAAGGGCACGCCGACCCGCAGGTCGGTCTCGCCGCTGTGCTTCATCAACAGCAGCTTGAAGGCGGCCAGGAGAAGCACGAAGGGCGTGACGCCGCGGGCCTGGGCCAGCGCCTTCAGGTCGCGGCTGCGCTCTGCGCCGAGCCGGAAGGCCACCGTGCCGCCATGGGCGCCCAACACCGCCGGCCGGGGCCGGTCGAGCGGCAGCGGCAGCACCGGATGCCCGGTACCGAGCCGGTCGCGCCAGTAGGCGAGCTGCCGGTCGCGCTCCCCGGCCTCCAGCCAGTCGCGCTGCCACTGGGCGTAGTCGGCATATTGGATCGGCAGCGCCGGCAGGTCCGGCTGCCGGCCGGCCCGCAGAGCGTCGTAGCTGCGGGCGAATTCCGCCAGGAAGCGCTCCACCGACCAGCCGTCGGCGACGATGTGGTGCAGGGTGACCAGCAGCAGATGCTCCTCCGCCGCCAGCCGCACCAGCGTCAGGCGCATCAGCGGACCGTTGCCGAGATCGAAGGGGGTCAGAGCTTCCACGCGCGCCAGTTCCCGCGCGCGGATCTCGCGGTCGGCAGGGGCAAGCGCCGAAAGGTCGATGCTGGCGAGCACCGGCGTCAGCCGGGGGTGGATGATTTGGACGGGGTGGCCGTCGCGCTCGGCAAAAATGGTGCGCAGCGCCTCGTGCCGGTCGGCCAGATGGGCGAAGACCGCCTCCAGCAGAGCGGGGTCGAGCGGGCCGGTCACCCGGATGGCGCCGGGAATGTTGTAGGCCGCCCCACCGGAATCCATCCGCCAGAGGAACCACAGCCGCTGCTGCGCATAGGAGAGCGGCAGCGGCTGCGAGCGGTCCGCGCGGGGGATCGGGAACCGGGTGTGGATGTCGATGCCCTTGGCAGCCAGGACGGCGGCGAGCGCCCGGCGCTGGCTGCGCGACAGACCGTCGAGCGAGGACGGCAGGGAGGGGGTGGACGGGCTGCTGGTCATCGGGCGATCCCCGTGTTTGCACTGTCTGTTTGGGCGCCGCCGGTCTGGGGACCGCCGGTCTGGGCGGCATCCGCGAGCGCGTTCAGTTCGGCCTCCGACAGGCCTTCGATGGCCTTCAGCGCGGCGGCCAGTTCGTCTTCGATGGCGGATGCGGCGGCGGGCTCGGTGGCGGCGCGCCGCTCCTCCACCCGCCGGGCGAGGCCGCGCAGGCCCGTCGCCTCGAACAGGGTGCGGATATCCAGCGTCACCCCCAGATCGGCCACGATGCGCGAGGCCACCTGGGTCGCCAGCAGCGAATGGCCCCCCAGTTCGAAGAAGTCGTCGTCCAGGCCGACGCGGGTGACACCCAGCACCTCGGCCCAGATGGCGGCCAGCGCCTGCTCCACCGGGCTTTCCGGCGGGACATGGGCGGCGGTCGCCACCTGCATGGGCTGGTCGTGATCGGCCAGCCGGTCGCGGTCCAGCTTGCCGTTGACGGTCAGCGGCAGCCGGTCGACACGCAGCATCTGGGAAGGCACCATATGCGCCGGCAGGCTGCCGCGCAGGGCGGACAGCAGACGCGGCGCGAACTGACGCCGCTGCCGGGCGAGCAGCGGGTCGCTGCACTGGGTGCGCCAGCCATCGGGAACTGCCGGTTCCGGCCCGATGGGGTGACGCTCCAGCCGGGCCGGATCGAAGATCTCCACGTCGAAGCGGCCTTCCGCATCGCCGGCACCGCCCGGACCGACACTCCAGCCGACGCGGGCGCGGTAGCCGTGCGCCTCGGCAAGCGCCCGGTAGGCGTCGGGATCGGCGCCGGCGGGGTCCAGCCGATCGATCCGCTCCCGCAATGCACCCGCTGCGGGCGTGGAGGCGCCGGACATCGCCATCCAGACGGCAAGGTCGCGGGCGAGCCGGCGGTTGGCGATCCCGACGATCCGCAGGCCGGCGGGCCGCTCCTCCGCCAGCAGGCGGTCGAGACGGGTCAAATCCTCCCCGGCCTCGCGCCAGCCGCCGGCCGGACGCAGATCCTCCGCACCGACATGCAGGACCGCGTCGAAGCGGTAGTGGGTCAGCTCATTGTCGGCCCGGCCGCAACGCAGATCGAGGTCGATGCGGCCGATCTCCGGAATCCGGCCGCGCAGCGCCTGGAAGAAGCCGGGAGCGAACAGCAGTTCGCCATCCTCGGCCATGGCGCGGGCAACGCGGGCGCGCAGCTGGGCGGGGCTCGCCTGCGCTTCCGCCCGCCAGAGCGCCACCGACGCATGGAACAGCGGTTGGAGATGCAGCGGCCGCAGGTCACCCAGAAAGATGCGCCCGCCCGGCCGCAGGGCCCGCACCGCACCCTCCAGAACGCGCAGCAGATAGTCTCCGTCGGGGAAATACTGGGCGACGGAGTTGATGACGACGGTGTCGTAGCCGCCCTCCTCCACTCCACCTTCGCCCATCAAGCCCTCGTCCATCCCGCCGAAATCGGTGGCCTCGCGCCGGCTGAGCCGGATATGGGCCAGTTCCGGCTTCCCGGCCGCCCAGGCGCCGAGATCGGCGATGGCCTGTGCTGAGAAGTCGGTCCCGTGATAGACGGCGCAGCGCGGCGCCACCGCCTGGGTCAGCAGACCGACGCCGCAGCCGATCTCAAGCAGCCGTTCCGGCTTCAAGGCCAGGATGCGCGCGACGGTGGCATCCAGCCACTCCCGCATCTGCGGCTCGGGGATCGGCCGGTCGTCGTAGCTGTCGTTCCAGCCGGTGAAGCTCGGCCCCGTCGCCGCTTCGGCGCGGGAATAGGTGCCGTCGAACACCGTGTTCCACTGCCCGACCAGATCGCCCCGCTGCTCCTCGGGCCGGACACGCAGCGCCTCCTCGTCGGCGACGGCATAGGCGACGAGCCGGCGGTCGCCGCCGTCGCCGCGCAGCAGCACGGCGGCATCGGCGACGCCGGGCTGGCGGCGGACCGCCGCCTCGATCTCGCCCGGCTCGATGCGGAAACCACGCAGCTTGATCTGCTGGTCGGCGCGGCCGAGATACTCGACCCGGCCATCCGGCCAATAGCGCGCGAGGTCGCCGCTGCGGTACAGGCGCCCGCCCGGATCGCCCGGATCGCCCGGATCGCCATGGGATCCGCCGAAGGGATCGGCGACGAAGCGCCCGGCGGTCAGGGCGGGACGGTTCAGGTAGGCCCGCGCCAGCCCGGCTCCGCCGACATGGATCTCACCCGCCACGCCGGGCGGAACCGGCTGGAGATGCCGGTCGAGGAAGTACCAGCGCAGGTCGCCGAGCGGCATGCCGACCGGGGCGCCGGCCTCCGGCTGGTCCGTTGCCTGCCCGGACTTCGGCAGGTCGGCCATGGTCAGCGGACGATGGGTGACATGGACGGTGGTTTCGGTGATACCGTACATGTTGACCAGCCGCGGACGGCTGTCGCCGAAATGCTCGAACCAGCCGCGCAGGCTTTCCATCTCCAGCGCTTCGCCACCGAACACCACCAGCCGGAGCGACAGGGCATCGCGCGGCGAACCCAGCGCCACCGGCACCAGCTGCCGGAAGGCGGAAGGCGTCTGGTTCAGGACGGTCACTCCCTCGTCCCGCAGCAGGGCGAAGCAGTCGGCCGGCGACCGGCTGGTGTAGTAGGGCACCACCACCAGCCGCCCGCCATGCAGCAGGGCGCCGAAGATTTCCCAGACCGAGAAGTCGAAGGCATAGGAGTGGAACAGCGCCCAGACGTCGCGCCCGTCGAAGCGCAGGTCCGCCGGACAGGATTCGAACAGCCGCAGCACATTGGCATGGGTGATCGCCACGCCCTTCGGCTGGCCGGTCGATCCCGAGGTGTAGATGCAGTAGGCGAGCGATCCGGCCCGGCCCAGGTCTGGCGGCGGCCCGTCCGGCGCGTCGGGCTCCTCGCCGACGCAGATCGCCCGCACGCCGTCGGCCAGCGGCAGCGCATCGCGCAGATGGGCCTGGGTGACGACCAGCCCGATGCCGCTGTCGGCCTGCATGTAAAGCAGACGGTCGGCGGGATAGGAGGGGTCGAGCGGCAGATAGCCGCCGCCCGCCTTCAGGATGCCGAGCATGCCGACGATCAGGTCGAAGGAGCGGTCGGCCGCCAGCCCGACCAGCCGGTCCGGTCCGACACCCAGTGAGCGCAGCTGCCACGCCAGCCGGTCGCTGCGGCGGTCGAGTTCGCCATAGCTCAGGGTCCGGCCATCGCAGGTCACGGCCGGGGCATCGGGATGCCGGTGCGCCTGGGCCGCGATGCGGGCATGAAGGCCGGGGGCGTCGACCGGAAGCGGTGCCGGCGGATGGGCGGGGTTGCGGGCGGGATCGTTCCAGCCGGCGACCAGCGCCGCCGTCTCTGCCTCGTCCATCAACGGCAGACGGCTGACCGGCAGCGCCGGATCGGCGACGATGCCGCGAAGCAGGGTCAGCCAGTGCCGCGCCATCCGCTCCACGCTCTCCGGCTCGAACAGGTCGAGACTGTAGGTGAAGAAGGCGCCGAGAGGACCGCTTCCACCCGGACCGGCCCGCTCGGTGGTGTGCAGGATCAGGTCGAACTGCGTCGCGAGTTGGAGATGCTCGACGGCCTCCACCCGCAGGCCCGGCAACCGGTCGAGGCCGTCCAGCCGCTGCCACTGATGGTCGTAGGCGGCCTGGAACAGCGGATGATGGGCAAGGTCGCGCTGCGGTTGCAGCTCCTCGACCAGCCGGTCGAAGGGCAGATCCTGGTTGGCCTGGGCATCGAGTGCCGCCTCGCCGACCCGGCGAAGCAGCATGTCGAAGGCCGGATCGTCCGACAGGTCGGCGCACAGCACCGCCATGTTGACGAAGAAGCCGATCAGCCTTTCGCTGTCCACACTGCGCCTGTTGGCCAGCGTGCAGCCGACACGGATGTCGTCCTGGCCGGAATAGCGGTGCAGCAGAGCCGTGTAGCTGGCGAGCAGCAGGGTCGGCAGCGTCACCCCCATCCGCCGTGCCAGCCCACGCAAGGCCGTGGCGAGCCCGTCGTCGATGACGCAATGGACAGCCGCCCCGCGCTGGCTGCCACCGGCGGAACGCGGTCGGTCGGCGGGCAGGTCCAGCACCGGATGGCGGTCGCCCAGCCGGCCAGCCCAATAGGCAAGCTGGCGGGCGCCCTCACCCGACTCCAGCAGGTCGCGCTGCCATTGGGCGACGTCGGCATACTGGACGGTCAGCGCCGGCAGCTCGGGCGCCCTGCCGCCACAGCAGGCGGCATAGGCCTCGCCGAACTCGTCGAGCAGGACAGTCATCGACCAGCCGTCGGCGATGGCGTGATGCAGGCTGACCTGCAGATGATGATCGTCGTCGGCGCAGGCGATCGATTGCACCCGCATCAGCGGGCCTTCCACCAGATCGAAGGGGGCGCGGACCTCCTCCTCCAGCAGGCGGCGCAGCGCGCCGTCGCGGCCGGCATCGCCGGAGAGATCGGCGAAACGGACGGCGACGGGCAACGTCCCGGCGGGGCGGACCACCTGCACCGGGCGGCCGGCCTCCTCGCGGAAGACGGTGCGCAAACTCTCGTGGCGCCCGACCAGCAGGTCCACCGCCGCCTGGACGGCATCGCGGCGCAGCGGCCCGCGCAGTTGGACCCGCCCGGAAATGGTGTAGCCGCAGTCCCGCGGGTCGAGCTTCCAGTTGAACCACATGCGGGCCTGGGCCGCCGACGGTTCGGCGATGCGCTCCTCCCCGCCCATCCGGGGAGCCATCGCCCGGATCGTCGCGGGACCCGCCTCGGACAGCCGGGCGGCGAAGTCCGACAGGGTGGGGTGACGGAACAGGTCGGCGACGTCGGCCGCCAGTCCGCACCGTTCGCGCAGCCGGGCGACCACCTGCACCACCGACACCGAATTGCCGCCCAGCGCGAAGAAATGGGCGCCGGCATCGGTGACGGCGGTTCCCAGAACCTCCGACCAGACCGTGGCGACCTCGCTTTCCCGTCCGGTCAGGCTGCGGGCGGCCCGCAGATTGACCGGGGTGTCCGTCGCCGCAACGGCGTCTCCCCGACGCTGGACGTGGAAGGCCGGCAGTTCGCCGGCGTCGAGCAGGGACCGGCAGGCGGAACGCTGCAGCTTGCCGCTGGAGGTCTTGGGCAGGGCGCCCGGCTCCAGCAGGGCGACCAGCACCGGCGCCTCCTGGCAGGCGTCGGCCACCGCGGCGGCGATGGCGCCGCACAGCGCCTCCGGCGTCACCAGCTTCAGCACCGTCCGGCCGATCTCGGCGGCGATGCCGATCCCCTCACGGCCATCCTGTTCGACGGCGAAGGCGGCGACACGCCCCTTGCGGACGACCTCGACCTCCTCCTCGACGCTGCGCTCCAGATCCTGCGGATAGATGTTCTGGCCGCGCACGATCAGCATGTCCTTGAGACGGCCGGTGACGAACAGCTCGCCATCCTTCAGGAAACCCAGATCGCCGGTGCGCAGCCAGACCGTGCCGTCGCGCTCGACGAAGCTGCGGGCCGTCGCTTCCGCGTTGCGCCAATAGCCGTCGGCGATGCTGGGTCCGCCGGCCCAGATCTCGCCGACCGTCCCCTCGCCGACTTCCGAGCCGCCGGCCGGATCGACCAGCCGCACGGGATGATCGGGCTGCACATGGCCGCAGCCGGCCAGCACGGTCGCCGACGCGGCCTCACCCGGGGGCAAGGCCCGGTTGGCGGCCAATTCCGGCCCATCGAACGGCGCCAGGGTGATGCCCTGCCCGCGCCGGCCGCCGGTGACGAACAGCGTCGCCTCGGCCAGCCCGTAGCAGGCGAAGTAGGAGCGGCGGTCAAAACCCACCGGGGCGAAGCGCTCGGCGAAACGGGCCAGCGTGTCGGGACGGATCGGTTCCGAACCGGAGAAGGCAAGGCGCCAGGACCGCAGGTCCAGCCCTTCCAGCGCCGTGTCGGCGATGCGCTCGCAGCACAGGCGGAAGGCGAAATCCGGCCCGCCGCTGATGGTGCCGCCATAGCGGCCGATCGCCTCCAGCCAGCGCCGCGGCCGTTCCAGGAAATAGCGCGGCGACATCAGCACGCAGGGAATGCCGGCGTGGATCGGTTGCAGCAGACCGCCGATCAGGCCCATGTCATGGAACAGCGGCAGCCAGCTGACGATGCAGTCGTCGGGCCCGATGCCGAAACCGCCGCGGATCAGCCGCTCGTTGGCGATCAGGTTGCCGTGGCTCACCCGCACCCCCTTGGGCGCGGAGGTCGAGCCGGAGGTGTATTGCAGGAAGGCGACATCGTCGCCGGACAGCGGCGGCATCGACCAGTCGCCGGCAAGCCCGCCGTCCACCCTGTCCACGGCCAGCAGTTCAGGCATCCGGTCACCGCCCGCCATGGCCCGGCAAGCCTCCAGCAGCGTGTCGTACAGGATCGAATCCGTCAGGATGAAGCGCGGCTGCGCATCGGCAAGGATGCCCTGGAGCCGGGCCAGATGCTGCGGCCTCACCGATTCGGGCGGATAGGCCGGCACGGCGATGACGCCGGCATACAGGCAGCCGAAGAAGGCCGCGACATAGTCCGGGCCGCTCGGCAGCAGCAGAACGGCGCGGTCGCCAAGCCCGGCCCGCGCGCGCAGGCGGACGGCGATGGCCCGGGCCCGCCGGTCGAGTTCCGCATAGCTGAGCGGATCGTCCGTCCCCTCGGCGATGAAGCGCAGGGCGATGCCGCCGGGCGTCTCTGCGGCCCGCCCGACCAGTGTGTCGACCAGCGTCTCGACCGACCTGTCGACCGACGCCCCTGCGGGCTTGCGCACGGCAGAGACCGTCGAAAGGGGGGCGGCATCGGAACGGTTGTCCATGGGATCACCTGTGCAGGCAGAAGGGCACGCCCCCGGCCAAGCCATGGGGCGGAACGGTCGATGACTGCGATTGCGGCCCGGGCGGAACGTCGGTCCCGGAACACCGGTCCCGGTCCCGCCGGCGATGCCGCTAATCGGCGGAATGGGGTTCGGCCATGGCGACCACGACCTTGCGCGGCCCGCTGAAGGGCGTGCGGGCATGGGCGGCCAGCATGTTGTCGAGCATCATCACGTCCCCGGTCTCCCACGGGAACAGCACCGTCTCGTCGGCCAGGACCGCGCGGATGGCGGCAAGGTCGGCCGGATCGATGGGACCGCCGTCGGCGTGGTAGACGTTGCGCGGCAAATCCTCCTCGTCGAGGATGTCGAGCAACGCCGACCGCGCCTCCTCCGGAAGGTTGGAGACGTGGAAGAGATGGGCCTGGTTGAACCACACCGGCTCCCCGGTCACCGGATGGCGGGCGGTCGCCTGACAGATCTGGCGCGTGCGCAGTTCGCCATCCTCCTTCCAGTCGCAGAGGATGCGGTGGTCGCGGCAATAGGCCTCCACCGTCGCGCGGTCCTCCGTGTTGAAGACCTTCTGCCACGGCACGTCCAGCCCGTTGCCGTAGTTGCGGACATACATCAGGCCGCGCCGTTCGAACCGCTCGCGGATGTCGGCGGGAATCCGGCGGTGGATCGCCCGGCTGTCGGCGATCGGTGTCTCGCCGCCGACCGGCGCCGCCTGGACGCAGCAGAACCAGATGCGCATCGGCCAGTCGCGGGTGTAGGCCTGCTCGTTGTGCAGGGGAATGTGCTGGTCGGCCGGATATTCGGTGGAGGTGTAGACGCCCGACGTCACGTTGGTCCGCGGGGTCGAGCCGAACTCGTAGCTCAGCAACGGATGGCCGAAGGCGGCGGCGAAGGCGCGGAAGCGCTCTACCGAGTTCGCTGCGGAATTCGCTGCGGATTCTGGGGCCGGACCCAGCGCGAAGCCGCGGAAGAGGATGCCGGCACAGCGCGGCAGCCAGTCGCGCACCAGCGGCTCCACGGCGGCGAAGGCGTCGAGCAGATCCACCTGCGGATCGCGCGCCCGCACCAGCAGCGGCAGGCCGCCGCGCGCATGGGGAAAGTCTTCGATCGTGAAACTAGGCTCGGCCATGGGACCCTCATGAATTCAGGCGGTCGCGGCGATTCCGCCCAAGCCTTCCGCCAGCCGGTCGAGGAGCGGACGCTCGTGGGCGCGCAGGAAGAAATGGTCGCCGTCGAACATCTCCAGGGTGAAGCCCCCCCGCGTCTCTACCGACCACGCCTGCAACCGGTCGGCGGCGATGTCGTCCTGCGTGCCGCCGAACACCCGGATCGGGCAGTCCAGCGGCGGCCGGGGACGGTAGGCGTAGCGGCCGCACAGCAGGAAGTCGGCGCGCAGGACCGGAAGGGCCATCTCCAGCAGGTCGCGGTTGCCGAACACCTCCTCGGCCGTGCCGCTGAGGCGGCGCATCTCGGCGATCAGCCCGTCATCGTCCAGCGGCTCGGCCCAACGCCCGTCCTCGCGCCGGCTGGGAGCGGCGGCGGCCGACGCGAACAGCACCCGCGGCTGCCCCCGCCCCCGCCCGCGCAGGGCATGCGCCAGTTCGAAGGCGAGGAGACCGCCCAGGCTGTGTCCGAACAGGGCGAAGGGGCCCTGCGCCTGTGGAGCCAGCTCGTCCGCCAGTTCGGCGGCCAGCGCTGTCAGGTCGGTCCTGGGGGGTTCGTCCATCCGCCGGCCTCGGCCCGGCAATTCGACCGGCACCACCTCCAGCCAGGACGGCACGAGGCGTTTCCAGCGCGCATAGACCATCGCGCTGGCGCCGGAATAGGGAAGGCAGAACAGCCGCATCGCCGGTGGTGCCGCGCGACCGGGGACGGGGGCGGTCGCGGACGTCATCGCGCGGTGGCTTCGTCCATCTGGCGGCGCAGACTGAGCGGCCGCATGTCGGTCCACACCTGCTCGACGTAGGCGAGGCAATCGGCCTTGGGACCGCTCTTGCCCGCCTCGCGCCAGCCGGCCGGAACCGCCTTGTAGTCCGGCCAGATGGAATATTGTTCCTCGTGGTTGACCAGCACCTTGAAGGTGATGTCCTCGCGGTCGAACGCCATCGCTGTCCTCGTTCACTGTCGGGAGTGGGGCGGCATTCCGGTCCGGCCGCTCATGCGGTCCGCGCCCGGCGCCCTCCTGCCCTAATGGACGAAGCAGCGCGGCGAATCGTTAGGAGGATTTTGCGATTCCCTCGCAACAGCCGATGCGAGGGGTGCTGCGGCGGTCAACGGACCAGCCCGACGGGCTCCCCGGACTCCGGATGGGGGATCACCGCCATCGGCAGCCCGTAGATGGCGCCCAGCCGGGCAGAGGTCATGATCTCGGCCGGCGTGCCGCGGTCGATCAGCCGTCCGCCGTGCAGAGCGACGATGTCGTCGCAAAAGCGTGCGGCCATGTTCACGTCGTGCAGCACCGCGATCACCCCGATGCCGCGCTCCCGCGACAGCCGGCGGACCAGCGCCAGCACCTCCACCTGATGGGCGACGTCGAGCGCCGAGATCGGCTCGTCCAGCAGCAGGCACCCGGCATCCTGCGCGATCAGCATGGCCAGCCAAACCCGCTGCCGCTCGCCGCCCGACAGGCTGTCCACCAGACGGTCCGCGAACCGCGCGGTGTCGGTCAGCACCAGCGCCTCCTCCACCTTGCGGGCATCCTCCGCCCGGAAGGCGCCAAGAGCGCCATGCCAGGGATAGCGGCCGAGCGCCACCAGCTCCCGCACCAGCAGCCCGGAGGCCGGCGGCATGTGCTGCGGCAGGTAACCGATCCGGCGCGCGAGCGCCCGCTGTTTCCAGCGGTCCAGAGGCTGGCCGTCGAACAGAACCCGCCCCCCGCTGGGGTGTTGCTGACGGGCGAGGATCTTCAGCAGGGTCGATTTGCCGGAGCCGTTGTGGCCGATCAGTGCGGTCACCCGGCGGGGAAGCAGGTCGCAGGACGGCAGGTCGAGCAGGAGGCGGCCGGGCAAGGCGAAGCTCACCCCTTCGAGACGGAACATCGGTACAGATGGGGGCGCTGTCGGGGACGCAGTCGAAGACGTCATGCGGAAGTCCTGCGGTCTGATGAGGCGGCCGGCGGGGTGCGACGCCAGTAGGCGACGGTCAGCAAGCGGTCGCGGTCGATGCCGCGTCCACGCAGATGGTCGCGCAGGACGGCGAGATCGTCGAACTCGCAGGCCACCCAGGCGAACGGCGCGGCCGGGTCGGACGGCAACGTCAGGGCGCGCACCGCCTCGACCAGCGGCCCCGCAATCCCGGCATTCCGGCGGTGCAGCCAATGGACGGAGACACCGGCGGGCGCCTGAAGCGGCAGTTCGTCCGCCGCGTCCTCCACCTCGATCAGGGCGATGCCGCGGGCGTCGGCCGGCAGTTCCTCCAGGATGCGGGCGATGGCGGGAAGCGCCGTCTCGTCGCCGGCCAGCAGGTACCAGGACGCCGGACGGATGCCGAGCCCGCAGGGACCGGACATGCCGCAGAGGTCGCCGGGCCGGGCCCGCCGGGCGAAGTCGGCCCCCGGAGCGCCATCGGAGTGCGTATCGTCCGCATGAAGAACGAAATCGATGTCCAGTTCGCCGGCAGCGGCATCGATGCGCCGCAGGGTGTAGTAGCGGACCGCCGGACGCCGGTCCGGCTCGGGCCAGAGCGGCCGTCCGTCGGGGCCGGGGCGCGGCCAGGACGGCGTCTCCGATCCGGCCGGCGGCAGATAGAGCCGGACGTGCAGGTTGTCCGCCGTGGCGAAGCGGCCAAGGTCATGGCCACGGAAGGTGACGCGGCGCAGGCGCGGCGTCAGGTCCCGGACGGCGGCGACACGGATCTCGCGGAAATCGGCGAAGAGCGGTCCGGTCTCCACATCGCCGGTCCAGACGATGGCGACGTCCTCCCCCAGCAGACCGACCAGCTGTTCGCCGACGGAGGCGCGCAGGCGCTCCAGAAGGCCGCGGTCGTCCGCCTCCGCCCGCAGATGCAGGGCGTCGGCCCCGACGGTCAGAGCCAGCCGGCCGAATGGACCGCTCGCCACCAGGGTTTCGCCCTCGCGGGTGAAGGTCAGGCCGTAGGGCTCGGCGGCGGCGACCAGCCGGTCCGCGGCAACGGAGGGGCGGTCGTGAGGGATCGCGGTATCGCAGGAGAAGCGGGGCATCAGCGCCGTCCCAGCAGCCAGAGAAGGAAGGGTCCGCCGATCACCGAGGCGAGCAGCCCGGCCGGCACCTGATAGGGAAAGATCACGCTGCGGCCGAGCCAGTCGGCCATCAGCATGATCAGGCCGCCGAGCATGGCGGAACCGGCGAGGTGGGCCGCCGCCCGTTGCAGGCCGAGCATGCGGGCCAGATGCGGCCCCATCAGCCCGACGAAGCTCAGCGGACCGACGATCAGCGTGGCCGCCGCGGTCAGCAGGGCCGAAAGGCTGAACAGCGCGATCCGGCTGAGCGACGGGCTGACCCCCAGCGCGGCGGCCACCCCGCCGCCGAGCGGCAGCAGATCGAGCCAGCGGGCGACGAAGGGAATGGCGCCGATGGCGAGCAGCGCCAGCAGAACCGCCGCCAGCCCGTCGGTCCATCCCACCATGTAGGTCGAACCGGACAACCAGGTGACGAGCGTTTGCAGGCGTGGATCCTGCCCGGCCATCAGGACGGCGACGACGACGCCGGAGATGGAGCTGGTGGCGATTCCGGCCAGCAGCAACCGGTCGGGCGAGAAGCCGTCCTTGCGGCCGAGCGCCAGCATCGCCGCCAGCACCGCGACCGCCCCCGCCCCGCCGGCCGCGATCTGCGCGCCACGCTCCGGCGCATCCGCCGAGAACATCAGCACGATCACGCCGAGGATCGCGCCGGAAGAGACGCCGAGGATTTCCGGTGCCGCCAGCGGATTGCCGGTCATCCGTTGCAGCATGGCACCCGCGACCGCAAGCATGGCCCCGCCGGACAGCGCTGCCAGCGCCCGCGGCAGCCGCCAGGGTGCCAGCGCGGCGAGATCGCCACCGGAACTCCAGCCCCAGCCGTCCGGACCGGGACCGAAGGCGACCGCCATCCACAGGGCCAGGGGCAGCAGCAGGGCAGCGCCGGCAAGCACCAGGGCGGGCCGGGAGGCGCGCGGCGGCTGGGCGGCGGCGGACATGACCGGCGGCGCCGAGGTCCGCAGCCGCGGCAGAAGCCACAGCAGCATCGGCACGCCCAGGACCGCGGTGACGGCGCCGGTCGGCAATTCGCGGTAGGTGACCGGCGCCATCAGCACCAGGGCGTCGGTCGCCCACAGCAGGGCGGCACCGCAGAGCGGCGCCCACAGCATCCGCTGCCCCAGCCGGCGGGCGCCGGCCATGCCGACGATGGTCGGGGCGGCCAGCCCGACGAAACTGACCACGCCGACGGCGGCGACGGTGAGGGCGGCCAGCATCACCGCGATCAGCAATCCGGCCAGACGGGCGCCCACAACCGACAGCCCCAGGCTGCGCGCCCCGCCCTCCCCCAGGCCGAGCAGGACCAGCGGGCGCAGGACCAGCGCCGCGGCGACGGCCAGCACCGCCAGCCGGGGCGCCAGGAAGGCGGCCATGCCCCAATCCTGCTGGTCGAGGAAGCCGGCGCCCCACAGGAAGAGGCCGATCAGCAGGTCGTGGTTGAACAGCACCATCACGCCGCTGACCGATCCGGCATAGAGGCTGAGGACGAGACCGGCCAGCACGACGGTGACCGGCGACAGCCCCTTGCGCCAGGACAGCGCCAGCAGCGCCGCCGCCGACAGTCCGGCACCGGCCAGCGCGACCCATTCCCGGCCCAGCGCCAGCGCGTCCGGCAGCCACAGGGTGGCGACGGCAAGCGACAGGTGCGCGCCGGCGGCGATGCCGAGCGTGGCGGGTTCGGCCAGTGGGTTGCGCAGAACCTGCTGCAGGATGGTGCCGGCAAGCCCCAGCGCCGCCCCGACCATCAGGGCGACCGCGAAGCGCGGGAACAGGACATAGTGGGCGGCAAGCTGGTCGAGGCGCGCCGGATCGGGATCGACCAGCGCCCTCCACCACAGCTCCGGCGGCAGTTGCCGGCCGAGCACCAGAAAGGATGCCAGCCCGGCCAGCAGGAACAGGCCGGTCACCGGCCAGACGGGACCGAACCGGCGGGACGGGGTCGGGATCGCGGTGTCAGCCATGGCGTTAGGCAAGCCTTTCGCCGAGCAGACGGACGAAACGCTCCGCCGTCGGGACGCCGCCATAGAACAGGATGGGCGGCAGGATGGTGACCCGGCCTTCGCGCAGGAAGGGCAGCCCGGCGAACAGCGGCAGGTCGGCCAGCGCCTCCAGCGCCCGCTTTCCCTCGCTGCCGATGTTGACCAGTTCGGCATCGGGACGGCCGGTCAGACGGTCCATGGTCACGGTGGCGTGGCCATAGGGGCCGCTGGGACCGGTCCAGGCATTTTCGATCTCCAACCGGTCGAGGAGATCCTGATACAGGCTGTTGCGCCCATGGATGAGGACGCGGCGCCCGTCGAGGACGCTGAGAACATAGAGAGGGCGCAAGGTCACGCCGGACAGGCGCGCCCGCGCCTCGTCCAGCGCCCGCTCGAACCGCGCGACCGCAAGCTCCGCCGCCTCCGACACCCCCAGTTCGCCGGCCAACCGGCGCAGGGAGGCAATGGCGAAGGCGAGCTGACCGTTCCGCCCATTTTCCGTCCCCTGCCCTTCCCCCGATCCCGTGTCGAAGGACTGATAGAGGGTCAGCGGCGCGATCCACTCCAGCCGGCCGCGCACCGCCGACAGCATGCCATCGGTGACGAAGCGTGCCGGCGCCAGCCGGTCGAGCAGCTCCAGGTTCGGCTCCGCCCTGGCGCCGATGTCCGGAACGCCGTCCGGCACCGCCGGCTCGATCACAGAGCGGCGGTAGCGGTCGATCTCGGGCAAGCCATGCGGAACGATGCCCAGGGACAGCAGCGCCTGCGCACTCGTCCAATCGAGCGCGCAGACCCCGCCGTCCGCCCTCGGCTCCGCCGACCGTGCGCCGCCGGCCAGAAGACCGAGCGGCAACGCGGCGGCGGCATGGAGGAACCGGCGCCGGTCGACGGCGCCGGTCATCTCGGGCATCGGCGGCAACGGTCCCGCCTTACCAGCTGTACTTCAGCGTCGCCAGGACCTGGCGGCGGTTGCCGTAGAGCACCGTGTTGTCGTAGAAGCCCGCCGAATAGTACTTCTTGTCGGTCAGGTTGCTGACGTTGAGCGCCACGCTGGCCCCCTGCAGTTCGGACCGCAGGGCACCCAGGTCGTAGCGGACGGCGGCGTCGGCCAGCGTGTAATCCGGGATGGTCTCGGTGTTGCCGGCATTCTTGGACGAGCCGACATAGCGCGCGCCCACCCCGAAGCCGAGGCCGGTGAGCGGACCGGACTTGAAGGTGTAGTCGCCCCAGGCCGAGGCCATGTGGCGCGGAATCCCCTTCGGACGCAGCCCGACCGAGCTGGCGCTGGAACCGACGGCCGGATTGTCCTTGGTGATCTCGGCATCGACGAAGGCGTAGGAGGCGATCAGGCTGAGCTCCTCCGTCAGCTCCATCTTGCCTTCCAGCTCGATGCCGCGGCTGCGGATCTCGCCGTCCTGCACCGCGAAGCCGCTGTAGACCGGGTCGTTGGTGACCACGTTCTGCTGGGTGATGTGGTAGAGCGAGGCCGAGATGAAGCTGTTCCAGCCGTTCGGCTGGTACTTCACGCCGACCTCGTACTGGGTGCCGGTCGTCGGCTTGAAGGTGCCGCCGCCGCGCTGCGGCGCGTAGGTGCCGGTGGTCGGCTGGAAGGAGGTCGCATAGCTGGCATAGGGCGCGATGCCATTGTCGAAGACATAGCCCAGGCCGACACGGCCGGTGAAATGATGATCGCGCGCGGTCTGGGAGCTGCTGGACAGGTTGTCCGTCTCCTTGTCGACCACCCAATCCTGGCGGCCGCTGAGGGTCAGGATCCAGTTGTCGTAGCGCAGCTGGTCCTGGAGGTAGGCGCCGATCTGGGTCAGGTTGCTCTTGCCGTCCACCCAGGGGTTTCCATAGAGGAAATCGGTCCCCGGATAGCTCGGATTGAGAACGTCGATCACCAGCTCGTTCAGCGAGTTGCGCCGCGTCTCCCGCCCGATGTAGTAGCCGTAGTCGACGCCGGCCAGGATGGTGTGCGACACCGCGCCGGTCTGCACCTTGCCCTGGACGTTGCTGTCGAGCAGGTAGGTCTCGGTCGTCTTCGGACGGTCCTGCACCCCGACCGGATAATCGCGCCCGTTCACCAGCTCCACCGGCCAGGCGGTGCTGAAGGCACTGACGAAGTTGACCTTCGAATGCATGTAGCGGGCATTCTGGTGGAAGGTCCAGTTCGGGCTGATCTCATGCTCCAGCTCGTAACCGACGGTGGTGTTCTGCACCTTCCAGTCGGAATAGCCGGGAATGCCGAAGAAGAGATCGGTGCCGATCTGGCCCATCGCATCGCGGGGAATGCTCTGTTCCGCCCCGCTCATCTTCAGCTTCTGATAGCTGGCGAGCAGGGTCATCTTGGTCTTGTCGGTCGGCTTGAAGGTCACCGCCGGCGCAATGTAGAAGCGATCGTCGGGCGCATGGTCGACCTGGGTGTCGGACAGGCGGCCGAGGCCGGTCAGGCGGTACAGCACCTTGCCGTCGCCATCCACCGGCCCGCCGAAATCGAAGGCGGCCTGACGGCGGTCATAGCTGCCGGTTTGCAGCTCGATCTCGTGCAGCGGCCTGTCGGTCGGCCGCTTGGTGGTGAGATTCACCACGCCGCCGGGCGAGGTCTGGCCGAACAGGACCGACGACGGGCCCTTCACGACGTCCACGCGCTCCAGCCCGTAGGGCTCGAAATTGGTGTCGTAGTTGTTGAAGCCGGCACGCAGGCCGTCGCGGTAGATGCCGAACAGGTTGAAGTCGCGGAAGCCGCGCATCGAGAAATCAGGGGCGCCGGGGCCGCCCGGATAATCGACCACGGCGATGCCGGGCGAGTATGCGACCGCACCCGCGAAATCCTGCACCGCGCGCTGGTCCAGCTCCTTGCGGGTCACGACGGAGATCGTCTGGGGGATTTCGACCAGCGGCGTCTCGACCTTGGTGCCGACGGCGCTGCGGGTGGCGACATAACCCTCCGTGCCACCGACGACTCCCTGAACGGAAATCGGGTCCAGAACAATGCCGGCGCCGGTGGCGGCCTCTCCGCTGGTGGCCTGCCCGCTGCCCTGGCCGCCGTTCGTCGCCTGCTGCGCCAGACCGGCCGGCTGGTTCGCCAGCAGCGCCAGACCGGCCATCGTCGTCGCCAGCAGGAAGGATTTCAAACGCCCGTGCCTGCCCGTCGCCAGACGACCGGCCGATCCGGCCGCGCCAACCTCACTCTCCATCACAGTTCCCCCAACTGAAGCTCTATCCGACGGGTTCCGCTCTCTCGCGAAATCCGTCTCCCGGCTCTAAGACGAAGGGGGTAGGCGAATATTAAGGAGAATCTTTCATACGTACGAATTTTCGTGCGCGGCGGCCGTCGTCGACGGCTCCGACAGGCCGGGGCAGCGGTCGAAGAAGTCACGGCGGTCGAGCACCATCAGCGCGGCGCGCTTGTGCGGGAAGTCGAACTCCCGTTCGCGCAGGAACCCCAGGGACTGCATGTGCCCGATCATGCGGGCGTTGTCGGCCCGCGGCTCCGACACCACGCGGCCGGTGCGGGCATCGTCCAGGAACATCCAGTGCACCAGCGCCGAAAGCCACGAACGGACCTTGTGCGGTCCGCGGTGATGCTCCTCCCCCACCAGCATGTGGATGCCACGGTCATGGTCGCCCGGCGCACAGAAGGGGGCTATGCGGTCCTCCTTCGCCCAATAGGCCTCGAAATAGGCGAAGGGTTCATCGTCGAAGCAGCCGATCAGCGTCTGGACATGCGGGTCCGCCGCCAGCCCCTCCAGATAAGCGCGGTGTCGCAGGAAGTCGCCGCCCTCCTGCCAGAAGGCAAGAACGCGGGGGTTGTTCTGCCAACGGTTGAAGCGCTCCAGATCGGCGTCGATGTCCAGGCTGCGCAGCGAAATCCAGAGGCCGAGCGCCGGATCGAACCGGCGGTACAACTCCCCCGCCGGCTTCGGCGGCCGGTGGAGATGCACGCCATCCCCCCGCGCAATGGCCGGATAGCCGGTCGTGCCCGGACCGCGCAGCCAGGGGCCGGGCAGTTGCCAGAAGGCGTCGCGCCGGCTGACGGTGCCGCCGCTGCCATCGGCGAGCAGCAGGCCAGACCGCAGCGATGCCGGGTCGGGCTCGATGCCGCGCCAGACAAGACGGCGGCAGGCCGGGTCGCCGGTGAACAGCCAGCAGGCCGCCGCCCAGGCGGCGTCCATGGCAAGCGGAACAGGGCGTCCGTCGACGAGGTCGGGCGCGAGGACGAAGCCGTCCTCGACCGGCTCGCAGGCGGCCGACAGCAGCGGACGGCCGTCGATGGACAGGCGCAGACCGCCGGATCCGGTTTCGGCGGTCAGCCGGTGGCCATCGGGCAAAGGCAGGGTATGGGATGATGTCATGGTGGCGGATTCCAGTTCTTGGCGCCCGCTGCCGCCGTCCCGTCATCGGGCGAGGGCAAGCAGCCGGTCGCGGGTCGCCCCGAAGCACAGATAGACGGCGGCGCTGGTGTGGACCGACACCCCATCCAGCTCGGCCGGGATGCGGTCATCCATGTCCAGAACCTCGACAGCCGCCCCGCGGCCGGTGAAGAGCCGCTTGGCGGTGAGGGTGTTGGCGAAGGGCACCACGGCATCCCGCCCGGCTCCGCACAGGACCATCGGCGCGCGCGGTGTCCAGTCCAGCAGGTCGTTGCCGGCGAGGGCGCGACGGAACGGAGCCTGCGGATCGTCGAAGGAGCGTGTGAAGCCGTCCTGGCGAAGCCGCGCGATCTCCGGTCCCGGCGGCAGCACTCCCTGCCGGAGCACATCGAAGATGTCGAGGCGGCCCGGCATGACTCCCTCGACCGTGGCGTCGAAGGGCGACCGGAACACGTCGGCGGGCGAGGCATAGATGTTGGCGTAGACGCGCTGCATCGCCACCACGGCATAGGCGAACAGCGCCGTCGCCAGACCGTTCGGCCCCGCCGGCCCGGTCGCCGACCAGCCGTCGATGAAGGTTTGCTCCAGCGCATAGGGACCGGACATCGGTGCCGTTCCGGCAAGGTGGAACTCGCCGGCATGGTCGCGCTCGATGGTGCGCTGGGCCGCCATCGACGCATGCCCGCCCTGGGAATAGCCGGCCAGCAGCACCTTCCCGGACAGCGGGATCCGCGCCTCCGCCGCCACGCTGCGCGCGGCGCGCAGTGCATCGACGATGGCGGATGCCTCGCTCTCCGCATGCAGATAGGGATGGAACGGATAGTCCGAGCGGCCGAGCCCGAGATAGTCGGTGGCGGCGACCGCGACGCCGCGGGCAGCGTAGAAGGTCAGCAGCGGGCTGTCGCCCGCCGCCAGCGTACCGTCGGCCTGACTGGCGTCCTGCCGCGTCTGGGTGCCCTGTGCCCAGCCCAGCAATTCATGCGGCTCGCCGCAATCCGGGCCGCCGGGCAACAGCAGCATGGCCGAGGCGGTCGCCGGTTCGCCATGCACCCCGATGGTGGCATAGGTCACCCGCGACAGGGTGACGTCGCAGCGCGGCCGGCCGATGAAGCCGGCGTGCGATCCGAGCCCGGCCTCGATCGCATCCCGCCGGTAGGTCGCCAGCGTCGCCACCTCAAGCACCGAGCCCCGTGCGGAGGCGTGGACAGCCAGATCGGAGGCCTTCGCCACGGCATCGTCCGCCGCGGCGGCTGCCGACCCGGCCGCGCAGACGGCGGACAGGATGCACAGCAGCCACAGCCCGGCGCGTCCGCCCCGCATCGTCGCGCCCATCAGCGGTTCAACGCGCCGGCAACCAGCCCGGTCGGCCCCGACTGACGCCGGGACCGGCCGTCGGCCGGCGCCAGATCGCGATAGAGGGCGGCGGCGATTTCCGCCGCCCGGACCGGCAGGACCGACAGCAACGTGTCGCTCAGCCCATGGGTCTCCTCGCAGAAGCCCTGGATGAAGACCGGTGCCGTCAGCTTGGGGTCGGTACTGACGCGATAGTCGCGGTCGACCCGCAGGTCGCCCATCAGGTCGCCCAGCGGCTCCAGCAGCCGACGGTGGGAGTTGCGCTCGTACCCGGTCGCCAGGACCACCGCGTCATAGCGGATTTCCTCCAGGACACCGTTGGACAGGTCGCGCAGGGTGAGCGCGATGCCGGCCCCGTCGGACGCGACCGCTTCGATCTGCCGCCGGCACAGGAAGCCGTGGCGCTGCACGCCGGACACTTTCTGGCGATAGAGGATGCCGTAGATGCGGTCGATCAGCTCGGCATCGACCACCGAATAGTTGGTGTTGTGGTAGTCCCGGATCAACTGCGCCCGTTCGTCCTCCGGCAGGTTGAACATCACATCGGTATAGGCCGGCGCGAAGATCTCGTTGACGAAGGGCGTGTCGTCGGCCGGACGCAGGACCGCCGAGCGCAGGATCATGTCGGCCCGCACCGACGGGAAGCTGTCGTTGAGGTCGATGAAGGCCTCGGCGGCACTCTGCCCGCCACCGACCAGGGCGATCCGCATCGGCGTTCCGGCGACGCAGGGCTGGGTGGCGATCCGCTGCACATAGTCGGCATGGTGGAACACACGGGGATCGTCCTTCAGCCCGGCGAACAGCGCCGGGATGCGTGGCGTTCCGCCGGTGCCGACCACCAGCGAGCGGGTCCGGCGCACGCGTTCGATACCGTCGGGGCCGCGGGTGACGACATCCAGCATGCTGATGACGCCGGACCTGTCGACGACCGGTTCGACGCGCACCACCTCCGTGCCGTAGCGGCAGGCATCGGAGAAGTGGGACGCCACCCAGCAGAGATAGTCGTTGAACTCCATCCGGCAGGGATAGAAGGTGCCGATGTTGATGAAATCGATCAGCCGTTCCTTGCGGTGCAGATAGTTCACGAAGCTGTAGGGGCTCTGCGGATTGCGCAGGGTCACCAGATCCTTGAGGAAGGAGATCTGCAGGTCGCTCTGCTGGACCAGCGTGCCGCCATGCCAGCTGTAGGAGGCCTGCCGGTCGAAATAGGCCGTGTCCAGCGCCCGTCCGGAACGCTCCGCCTGTTCTTCGAGGGCGATCGCCAGCCCGATGTTGGAAGGCCCGAACCCGATCCCGGCAAGGTCCAGGGGCTTTTCGGAGAGGCTGAACTGAGTCATGGAATTGTCGTCCCCTGTTTTGAGAATCCCAAAAACGCCGCCACGGCTGCCGGACGCATGGGCCGGTCCTGCTCCTGCCTGTGCCGGTCGTGCCGGTCGATGGCGTGGCGGGGCTCCAGCCGGATGCCGACCGACATCAGCCGACCGCCGCCTCCTTCCGGATTCTTGAAAGACGACGAACGCACCCCGCTGAAATTTAGGCCCTTTCGCATCCGAGCCGCTTTGGTGCACGAATCGCCATGGTGGCAGCGTCCACCCCGGGGGGCGGCAGTTCCGGGAAACGCCTGGCAGAGCTTCGGCACGGACAGGTCGGATTGCGACATCAGAGCGGTCTCCGACCGAGTTGAATCGGAGAGGCTTGAAGGATTCCCAAGGCGCGCCGGATGGGTGAATCCGAGGTTGTGATAAACTGAACCGCGCCGGGTTTCCCGGAGGCCCCGTTTCTTGAAAGAGTGGGGTCATCATGACGAAGCGGAGATCGGCGAAATGCGCCCCTGAAGTTCGCGAGCGCTCGGTTCGGATGATGTTCGAGCACGAAGGCGATCATGCCCCGCAGTGGGCGGCGATCGGCTCGACCGCGGCGAAGATCGGCTGCACGGCGAAGACGCTGCGGGGCCGGGTCCGGCAGGCCGAGCGCGACCAGGGCAAGCGGCCCGGCCCGACGACGGACGAGCAGGAGCGGATCCCTCCCTTTATTCTAACGGGAAGAATTTTTATTCAATTGTTCGCTCATGTGAAAAGCGCGACAGAGCATAATGGAGCGATCAATCCGAACGCAATATTTGGGAACTTATTTGGGGGACTAGGATCCTAAACCCCCGTCCGCCCGCTTCGTCACGACCGCTCAGAAAGCTAGGTTCACCGAAGATGGAGGTCGGGACGCTTTCAACCTCCAGCCCCTTCAGCGTCGGCACGATCCGCACATGGACAACAGCGGAGCCAATCGGTCTTCAAACAGCGTCATTTCTTCGTCCTCACGGTTTGGGGGGAGGGGGTGTCACCGCTGCTGACGCTTCGGCAGGCCGGTGCGGAATGGGTGCGACAGAGGAAAGCAGGGGCCGTGGTCGCGAGAGCAGCGCCAGGATGGAGGGCGCCTCAAGGGGATTGTCATCCCAGGCGCAGGGTGCGGCAGCGAGCCCAATGGCTGCCACCGCCGCAAGAAGGACACGCATGGTGCTGTCTCCCACAGTGGATGTATGATAATGATTACGATCATAATCACATTGGCGTTCCGCCAAGGTCAGCGGGTGCGGCGATGGTGATCGGGACAACCGAACTTTCCGGTGACGACATGAGCCGCAAGAGCGCCAGCCCAACCACCCCTCCCACCTCCGATACGCCAGCCGCTGCGCTGGCGGGGAAGTCACAAACCGCCCGGCTGGCGGATTTCATGTGCTTCACGATCTATTCGGCCAACCTCGCCTATTCGCGGGTCTATAAGCCGGTGCTGGAGCAGCTTGGCGTCACCTATCCCCAGTACATCACCATCATCGCCCTATGGGAGGAGGATCGGCAGACCGTCAAAAGCCTCAGCGAGAAGCTGTTCCTTGAGCCCAGCACCATGACGCCGATGCTGCAACGGCTGGAGGCGATGGGCTATGTCACGCGCACGCGCGACGACGAGGACGAACGCAGCGTCCGCGTCACCCTGACCGAGGCAGGGCGCCAGCTTCGCGAGAAGGGTCTGGGCTTCGGCGAATTGACGGTGAAGGCTTCCGGGCTTCCGCCCGACGAGTTCCGCGCCCTCCAGAGAGCGGTCGCCCGGCTGCGCGATAACCTCCGGGAGGCCAGCAAGTAAAACAGATTGGATGCGGAGGTCCGGGGCCATGCGGGCCTTTCCTCAACCGAAGGTGAAGGCGTAGGCGTCGACACCGGGATCGAGAAAGCGCACCTCGAACGTCCGTTCCCGCACCGCGCCCGCCTGCCGCACCAACTGATAGAGCCGGGTTTCGGAGACGGTGCCGTTGCCTTCGGCATCGGTGTCCGTTCCATGATCCCGCCCGGGCGCCATGCCGTCGACCGTGACCTGGAAGCGGACCGGCCTGCCGTCCTGGGCGGGACCGAGGATGAGGTGCAGGTCACGCGCCCGGAAGCGGTAGACGATCGCCCCGCCCGCCCGGTTCAGCCGCGCCTGCTCGGCCCCGACCGTCCAGTTGCCGGAGAGCCCCCAGCGGTTGAGCCGCAGCGCGCCGACCGTGTAGTCCTGCGGCCGCTCGATGCCGTCCCGCTCCGGCGACGCGAAGTTAGCCGCCTGCCGATAGCCGACATAGGTTTCGCCGGAGCGGACTTCACCGAGGTCGGCGGGCGCCTGGGCGCCCTTCCCCGCCGGGCTGACCAGCCCGCCGTCACTGGCCGGGCCCTCGGCAGCCCGGCCTCCGGCTGCCTCCGCCAGCAAATCCTGGATGACCCGTTCGGTCTGTTCATACCCGCCCTCGCCGAACCGGTGATGACGGATCCGGCCCGTGGCGTCGGCGATATAGAAGGCCGGCCAATAGCTGTTGCCGAACGCCCGCCAGATGCGGAAGTCATTGTCGATCGCCACCGGGTAGGTGATGGCGAAATCACGCAGCGCCTTCTGCACGTTCCCGATCCGCTTTTCGAAGGCGAACTCCGGAGCATGGACACCGACCACAACCAGCCCCTGGTCCCGGTACTTTTCCGCCCATGCCCGCAGGTAGGGCAGCGTGCGGATGCAGTTGATGCAGGAGTAGGTCCAGAAATCGATCAGCACGACCTTTCCACGCAACTCCTCCGTGGTCAGCGGCTTTGCGTTCAGCCAGTCCGTCGCACCGTCCAGGGAGGGGAGAATGCCCTCGACCGGCAGGCTGCTATGGTAGACCCGCCGGGCATCGGCAAGCTCCAGACCCCTCCCGGACGTCTCCGGCGCACCCGACACAGCGTCATTGGCAACGACAGGAGCGAACCGGTCGATCAGCGATTGTTCGACGCCGGACGTGCCGGCGTAGGACAGGCGGGCCAGCAACCCGGTGTCGAGCCCCAAGGCGATGACGCCGACACCGGCAAGGACGGCGATGCCCAGTCCCTGGCGGAGACGCTCCCCAACACCGAATGACCGCTTCATCGCCGCCAGCATCCGGCCGCCAGCCAGAAGGGCGAACGTCAGGGATGTCGCAGCACCCGCCGCATAGGCCGCCAGCAGCAGTGTGGTTTGCAGGCTGGCACCGTGAAGCGCGGCACCGGTCAGGACCAGCCCGAGGATCGGCCCGGCGCACGGCGTCCAGAGCAGACCGGTGGCGACGCCCAGCAGAAGCGATCCGGCGACACCGGCCCGACCGGACAGCCGGTTGCCGACGGCGACCAGAGGACGGCTGAGCACCGCCGCCGCGCGTGGCGACAGGAGCGTCCATCCGAACACTGCCATCAGCGCAAGGGCGGCGGTCCGCCCGGCGCCATTGGCTTCCACCGCCCAGCCTCCGCCGACCGCGGACAGCGTGGCGACACCGGCGAAGCTGGCCACCATGCCGAACAGCATCGGCAGGACGCTGCGGAACAGCGGCTGCCCCGCCCGGGAGAAGACGAAGGGCACGACCGGCAGGATGCAGGGGCTGACGATGGTCAGGGCGCCCGCCAGGAAGGAGACGAGAAAGAGGATCATGACTGAACCCTTTCGACAGGCCGGGCACGGGTGGGCGCCCGGCCCGGCAAATCAGTGGGAGACCGCCTCGGCCGCCTCGACGATCAGGGCGGCGACTGCCTCGGGCTTGGCAGCGTAGACGGCATGGCTGGCCTCGACCGACCGGGCATGGCTGCCGGCCCGGCGGGCCATTTCCAGTTCCAGCTCGGGGTTGATCGAGCGGTCGGCGGTCGCCACCAGCGCCCAGCTTGGCTTCGACTTCCATGCCGGGTCGCCGGCCGGCGTCGTGAAGGCGCCCTTGGCCGCGAACACCTGGGACCGGGCGAGGAAGGCTGCGTCGGCCGGCGGAAGGTCGGCGGCGAAGGCACCGGCGAAGGCCGGCGGGTCGAGATAGAGGTAGCCGTCGGCGGTGGCCTTGACGGCACCCGGCTCGGCACCGGCCACCGGCTTGCTCTCGGCCAGTTTGGCGAGGCTCTCGCCCTTTTCGGGCTCGAAGGCGGCGACATAGACCAGGGCCGCGACATGGCTGTCGTGCCCGGCCTCGCTGATCACCATTCCGCCATAGCTGTGGCCGACCAGAACGGCCGGACCCGTCTGAAGGGAGAGGACGCGGCGCGTGGCAGCGACATCGTCGCCGAGCGAGGTCAGCGGCTGCTGGACGATCGACACGGCATAGCCCTTGGCGGTCAGGATGTCGGACACCTTGCGCCAGCCTGAGCCGTCGGCAAAGGCGCCATGCACGATGACCACCGACTTCACCGGGGCGGCGGCGGCCGGCGACCAGGGGGCGGCCAGCGACAGGGCCAGACCGAACAGGGCAACCGGAAATTTGTACGGAAGCATGGATGTATCCCGTCATGTAGTTTGTGTCATAATGATTATTTTGATAAATACATCGGCGGAAGGCGGGCTGTCCAGACGGAACGATGCGGACGCCGGCGTACGGCAGGGGGATTTTCGTACCGTCATGTATCGGCCAACCGGGCGGATACAGGCCGACACAAACCGCCGGACGCGGGCAGCGCTCCACCCGTCATAAGACCGCCGAACAGCAGCGAGGTTCGACCGAATGGATCACATCGACCACGTTCTGATCGTCGACGACGACCGGGACATCAGGGAACTGGTGTCCGGCTATCTGAAGAGGAACGGACTGCGCGTGACCCTCGCCGCCGACGGTCGGCAGATGCGATCCTTCCTGGAGCGCGACCGGGTGGACCTCATCGTGCTCGACATCATGATGCCGGGCGACGACGGGCTGGTTCTGTGCCGGGAGCTTCGCGCCGGCCGGCATGCCACGACACCGGTCCTGATGCTGACCGCGCGCAACGACGAGATGGACCGCATCCTCGGCCTGGAGATGGGGGCCGACGACTATCTGGCGAAGCCGTTCGCCGCGCGCGAGCTGCTGGCCCGCATCAAGGCGATCCTGCGCCGGGCGCGCATGCTGCCGCCCAACCTCCAGATCAGCGAGGCTGGGCAGCTGCTGAGCTTCGGCAACTGGCGGCTCGACACTGTCGCCCGGCATCTGCTTGACCAGGACGGCACGGCCATTGCGCTGAGCGGCGCCGAATACCGGCTGCTGCGTGTCTTCCTCGACCACCCGCAACGGGTGCTGTCGCGCGACCAGCTCCTCAACCTGACGCAGGGGCGCGAGGCGGAGCTGTTCGAACGGTCCATCGACCTGCTGGTCAGCCGGCTCCGGCAGCGGCTGCGCGACGACGCGCGCGAGCCCAGCCACATCAAGACCGTCCGCAACGAAGGTTATGTGCTGGCAATGCCGGTGGAGATCACGAGGGCACGGCCATGAGGGACACGGTCATGAGAGGCACGGCCATGACGGGCACAATCCTCCGGTTCAGCCACGTCATGCATCCGCCGCGCACCCTGCGCTGGCGGCTGTTCCTCATCCTCCTGACCGGGCTTGTCCTGGCGCATGGCCTGTCCTTCGGCACGCTGGTCCTGGAGCGCACCAGTGCCGCCAAGGCAATGATGCTCGGCACGCTGGAGCAGGATGTGGCGACCTCGGTCGCCCTGCTCGACCGCCTGCCACCGGAGGAGCGCGGCCGCTGGCTGGCGGTGCTGGAGCGGCGCACCTACCGCTACGAGCTTGGCCCCGGCCTGCCGGGCGTGCCAGACCTGGGCAGCCGCGGTGCGGAGATCGCCCGTGCCATCAACGGCGGCGCCGGTCCGGGTTTCCCGGTGGTGGTCGAGACCATTCCCGGTGACCGCCCGCATCTCCAGGCCCACGTCACGCTTCGCGACGGCTCACCGGTGACGATCGACGTGACACCGGCGCTCATGCCGCTCGCCACCTGGCTCCCACTCCTGCTGGCCGCCCAGCTCGTGCTGCTGGTCCTCTGCACCTGGCTTGCCGTGCGGCAGGCGATCCGCCCGCTGGCGCGCTTCGCCAAGGCGGCCGAGACGCTCGATCCCGGCGGCACGTCGGCACGGCTGGCGGAGGACGGCCCGAGCGAGGTTGCCCATGCCGCGACCGCCTTCAACGCCATGCGGGACAGGATCGCCCATTATCTGGAGGAGCGGGTGCGGATTCTCGCCGCCATTTCCCACGACCTCCAGACGCCGATCACCCGCATGGCGCTGCGGGTCGAGATGGCGGAGGACAGTCCGGAGAAGGAGCGGCTGCTCCGCGATCTCTCGCAGATCGAACGGCTGGTGCGCGAAGGGGTGACCTATGCGCGCAGCACCCATGGGAATGTCGAGCCCCCGGCCCGCGTCGATGTCGGATCCTTCGTCGAAAGCCTCGCCTTCGACTATCAGGACATGGGCAAGCCGGTGACCGTCCGCGGCCTCTCCGGTGCGGTCCTGACCACCCGGCCGCACGCGCTGCGCCGCATCCTGACCAACCTGATCGACAACGCCCTGAAATTCGCCGGAGAGGTCGAGATCACGGTGACCCGGGACGGCGCCGGCCGGATCGGCATCGCGGTCCGCGACACCGGCCCCGGCATTCCGGAGCATCAGCTCACCGCCGTCCTCCAGCCCTTCTACCGGCTGGAACAGTCGCGCAACCGCGATTCCGGAGGAACCGGCCTGGGACTGGCCATCGCCCACCAGCTGACGCTGGCAATCGGCGGGTCGCTGACGCTACGGAACCGGCGCACCGGAGGCCTCTGTGCCGAGGTGACGCTCGGCTGACGGGCGGGCTAACCGTTTCCGAAGGCAGTGGCGAAGACCGCCCAGCGCTCCTCGAACAGCCGCAAGAGAGACGGCGCGTCTGCCGCTGCGTCGTCGCCGAGCCGCAGCCGGTTGTTGACGCCCTCCAGCAGGTCGACCAGGATCCCGCAGATTGAAGCCGGATCGCCCGGCCGCAGTTCGGCCGCACCTTGGGCGGCGGCGACAAACCCGACCAGAGGTTCCAGCGCATCGCGCGACCAGGATGCCAGCCGCTCCCGGAGAGCCGGCGAAACCGCGGCCTCGGCGCTGACGGACAGGTAGAAGGCGGCATAGTCGCGCGACGATCCGATCTCGACATAACGGAACGCGGCGCAGCGCAACGCTTCGAGCGCTCCCACCCCACCCTCGCCAGCGGCGGACAGCAGAGCGTCGCGGAACCGCCCGACATCGCGCCCGACCACGGCTTCGAGAAGGGCGGCTTTGTTGGAGTAACGGCGGTAAAGCGTGTGCTTGGAGACACCGAGTTCGGTCGCAATCTCTTCCAAACCGCTGTTGGCAACGCCCTTGCGGCAGAAGACAGCCCGGGCGCCGTCCAAGATGCGGGCATCGATGGCTGCGGCCTGTTCCCTGGTCGGCCTTCCCCCTGGCTTGCGCCCGCCAGCGTCCATGATCCCGTCCCTTCCGCTCTCCATCCACCGACAAAACAGCACAGATCCGTTGCGTTTTCCATCGCCGCCTGATATCAGCACGATTGCGTGCCGATATCCTGAAATCAACAAGGGGCGACGCATGGCCTCCATCTCCCTGTCCCGGATCGGTTGGGCGACGCCTGATGGCCACAGCGTCCTGTCCGGTGTCGACCTGAATTTCGGGCAAGAGCGCACCGGCCTCGTCGGACGGAACGGCGTCGGAAAATCGACCCTGCTGAAACTCGTCGCCGGAGAGCTTCAGCCGCTCGCCGGCAGCGTCCGGGTCACCGGCACGTTCGGCCTGCTGAAACAGACGGTCCGGCCCACCGAGCGGGAAACGGTGGCGGACCTGTTCGGCGTGACCGAGGCGCTCACCCTTCTGCACCGCGCCGAGGCCGGGACAGCAAGCGCAGAGGAACTGGCGGACGCCGATTGGACGCTGGCAGAGCGCGTCGCCGCCGCACTGGCCCGCGTCGGGCTCGATGCTGGCCCCGATGCCCGGCTGGCGGAACTCTCCGGCGGCCAGCGCACACGTGCCAGCCTTGCCGCGGCGGTCTTCGCCGCACCGGATTTCCTGCTGCTCGACGAGCCGACCAACAACCTCGACCGCTCCGGCCGCGAGGCGGTGATCGCCCTCCTCGCCGGCTGGCGGGCCGGAGCGATCGTGGTCAGCCACGACCGCGAACTCCTCGACCGGATGGACGCCATCGTCGAGTTGACCTCGCTGGGTGCCACCCGCTATGGCGGCAACTGGACGCGCTACCGCGAGCGCAAGGCGACCGAACTGGAAGCCGCTCAACAGGATCTGGCCCACGCGGAAAAGCAGGCGGCCGAGGGCCGGCGCAAAGCGCAACGCGCGGCGGAACGGCAGGACCGGCGCGATGCGGCCGGATCACGGAAGGCCGCGCAAGGCGACATGCCCCGCATCCTGCTGGGCGCGCGCAAAAGCAATGCCGAGGCCAGCCGGGGGTCCGGCGCCAAGCTGGCCGACCGCCAGCGCGCGGAGGCCGAGATGGCGCTCACGTCGGCACGGTCCCGCATCGAGATCCTGCAGGACTTCTCGCTGGCGCTGCCACCCACCGGGCTTCCAGCCAACAAAATCGTCCTGCGGTTGGACGACGTCACCGCTGGCCACGACCCGGACCATCCGATCGTCCGCGATCTCTCCTTCACCATGGAGGGGCCGGAACGGGTCGGCATCGTCGGGCCCAACGGGTCGGGCAAGACGACCCTGCTAATGCTCGTCGCTGGTGGGCTCGCCCCGATCCGGGGCACGGTGTCGGTCGCCGTCGACTTCGCCATGCTCGACCAGAGTGTCGGCATCCTCGATCCCGCCATGTCGATCCTCGACAATTTCAAGCGCCTCAATCCCGGTGCAACCGACAATGCCTGCCGGGCGGCCCTCGCCCGCTTCCTGTTCCGGGCGGACGCAGCCCTGCAGCAGGTCGGAACGCTGAGCGGCGGACAGATGCTGCGCGCCGGCCTCGCCTGCACGCTGGGCGGACCGCGGCCACCGGCGCTGCTGATCCTGGACGAGCCGACCAACCATCTGGACATCGACTCTGTCGAAGCCATCGAGGCGGGGTTGAGAGCCTATGACGGCGCCATCCTGCTGGTCAGCCATGACGAGGCCTTCATGGCCAACATCGGCATCGAACGACGGCTGAGCCTCGATCCACAGGACGGCGGGAGCCCATAGCCTCCGCCTGGCATCGCCGATCCGGGACAGGGTCGGGTCGGTTACCCCCATCGGGACTTTGTATCCCACTGTATCGGTTGGGTCGGCAGGTACAGACGCTTTCACCATGTCCGAAGGCCGGACATGCGGGGGATACATCGGCATCTCATGTTGCGGCCACGGATAAACGCATGTCGGGAGAGATAAATGGCACGGAAACTGGAGACGGAAGCCGCCGGCACGGCCCTGGTCGACCACGGGCGGCGGCGCTTCATCGGCACGGCGACCCTCGCAGCGGCGGCCGCCGGCCTTGGGCTGGGAACGGGACGGGCGCAGGCGGCCCCCCCTGCGGCACGGCCGGCGGCGGACTCCCCCTCGCCCACCGGCTTCAAATCGCTGAAGCAGATCGATGCCGGACCGCTCAACATCGGCTACGCCGAGGATGGCCCCGCCGACGGGCCGGTGGTTCTCCTCCTGCACGGCTGGCCCTATGACATCCACAGCTATGTGGAGGTGGCCCCGATCCTGGCGGGGGCCGGTTACCGCGTCATCGTTCCTCATCTGCGCGGCTACGGCACGACGCGCTTCCTGTCCGCCGCGACGCCGCGCAACGGCCAGCAGGCGGCGATTGCCGCCGACATGATCGCCCTGATGGATGCACTGAAGATCCAGACCGCGATTCTCGCCGGCTACGACTGGGGCGCCAGGACGGCGAACATCATGGCCGCACTCTGGCCGGAGCGCTGCAAGGCCATGGTGTCGGTCAGCGGCTATCTGATCGGCAGCCAGGAGCTCAACCGGGCACCGCTGCCTCCCAAGGCGGAGCTGCAATGGTGGTATCAGTATTACTTCGCCACCGAACGCGGCAGGGCCGGCTACGCAAAGTATACGCACGACTTCGCGAAGCTCATCTGGCAGCTCGCCTCCCCGAACTGGGCCTTCGACGACGCCACCTTCAACCGGTCAGCAGCTTCCCTCGACAATCCCGACCATGTCGACATCAGCATCCACAACTACCGCTGGCGGCTCGGCCTTGCGGAGGGGGAGACGCACTATGACGCGCTCGAACGGGCGCTGGCGGCCTTCCCGACCATCAAGGTTCCCACCATCACCATGGAAGGCGACGCCAACGGCGCTCCGCACCCGGAACCGGAGATGTATCGGGCGAAATTCACCAGCCGCTACGAGCATCGGCTGATCACCGGCGGCATCGGTCACAATCTGCCGCAGGAGGCGCCGAAAGCCTTCGCGCAGGCCGTATTGGACATCGGCAAGAATTGACCGGGACCTGACCGCTTTCGCGTGGACAGACCACGAGTCCGGATGTTGCGCCCGATCGGTTGCTTGTAGCGCATCATCGCCACCTCACCCAAGGAGCGGCGGCCGTACTGGGCCGCCCGCTGCCCCCGCGGCGGCCAGGTGCACTTACGCGACGATCAAGGGCTTTGAGGTGATGCGGGCGCTCCGCAAAGGCCAACCGTCCAGATTCAACATCACCCGCGACTGCGGAGCGAGGCGCGCCTCGTCGAACGCGACTTCGATCTTGGACCCGGTGTGCTCGCCGAGGCCGCGCAGTTCATCAGCCAGCAGTTCGAACTCCAGGACACATAGCCTCGGTGGTGACGCCCGTAACCATCATTTCGCGCCTGCCGGCAAACTTTGCAACAGAGCCACCGCAAAAGTGATCACACCGCTCGGGTCGGATCGTTGATCGACGAAGTTCGCGGAGCGATCTCTTAACCCTCCTCGCCTCCTTGCAACACGGTTTTTCAACGAGAGGAAAGGAGGACAGTGCCCGTCTTGCCCGGCGTTTCGACGAAGGCCGCGGCCTTACCAACCTCCGCGAGATCGAAGGTTTTTTGTACCGGGAAGAGCTCCGGTTTCCCAGCCGCCAATTCGAGTGCCAACTTGATATCGGATTTACGTGTTTCCGGAGACAGCTCCGCCCAACGGCCAACGGTGACCCCGGAGATGCGGATATCGCGCGTCGAGAAGTGAAGTGCCGGAATGGAGATCGGCTGCCCCGAAAGGTCGCCGTAGGAGATGAGGCTGCCGCCATGGGAGAGAAGGCCTGCTGCCATGCTGGCCGTTTCGCCTCCAACCGGGTCGAGAACAACGCCTACCGGCCGGCCGTCCGCGGCCGAGAGCACCCGCTTCTGCCAGTCGGATTCGTTTGTCGAAACGACGGGAAGGTCCGGGAAGACGACGTTGAGTTCGTTCACGCCTGCCTCGCGTCGAACAACGCCGACAACGTCGTATCCACGGTCAAGAAGAAGCCCGATCGTCAGTCGCGCGACGGCTGACCCCGCCGCAGTCAGAACCACGGCGTCGCGGCCGGGTTTCGCACCGGAAGCCTCGACCGCCCGCACGAGAAGAGCGGTGGTCAGCGGGTTCACGTGGAGCTGTGCCGCAGCTTCGTCGGTAACGCTGTCGGGGATTTCCGTGACAAAGTCGGCTGGCACGACGACCTTTTCGCTCCAGGCGCCGCGGCCGGGGAAGAAGGCGATCCGAGTGCCTGGAGCCAGGGCCACACCGTCTCCGGCCTGCTCGACGATGCCATAGCCCTCAAAGCCAACGCGAACACCGTCTTCCGGCGGGACAGTGCCGGGCTGGTAGCGCCCGGCCACGCCAAGAAGATCGCCATGGTGAACGGGACGAAGAAGGACACGGACGAGGACCTCGCCGCGACCGGGTCCGCCGGGCTCGGCGACGTCCACTGCCTGAAGAACGTCTTCCGGCTTGCCATGCTTGAAATAGACTGCTGCACGCATTTCCAGGTCTCCTGTGGGGGAGCAGCCCGTGGCCGCTCCCATTGCTGTCAGACCTGGGCCTGTCCGCCGTCGGCGAAGAGTTCGGCTCCGTTGACGAAACTTGCATCGTCTGATGCGAGGAAGAGCGTCGCCTTGGCGATCTCCTCGGATTCGCCGACACGGCCGAGCGGGATGCGCGAAGCGAGGTAGTCGAGCAGCCCCTGCTGCTGGTCCTTGTCGTCACCGGCCAGTCCAACGAGGCCCGGTGTCCGGGTGGCGCCCGGCGAGACGACGTTGACGCGGATGCCGGTGCCCTTCAGGTCGAGCGCCCACGAGCGGGCAAGGTTTCGCACGGCGGCCTTCGAGGCCGAGTAGACCGAGAAGGCGGCCGTGCCTTCCGTGCCCGCGGTCGACCCGGTGAGCACCACCGAGGACCCCTTGCCGAGCAGCGGCAGCGCCTTCTGGACCGTGAAGATCACGGCTTTGACGTTGCGGCCGAAGGTGTCGTCGATCTGTTCCTCGGTAATCTGGCCAAGCGGAAGCATGCTGCCACCGCCGGCGTTGACGACGAGCACATCGAGACGACCCTGTTCCGCCTTTACCTGGGCGAAGAGTCTATCGAGATCGTCGTTGCTGCTGGAGTTGGCCTGAACGCCGACGGCGGCGTGACCGATTTCCGCAACGGCCTTTTCCAGGGCGTCCTTACGGCGACCGGTGATGTAGACGCGGGCGCCTTCAGCGGCGAAGAGCTTGGCGGTCGAAAGGCCGATGCCGCTGGTGGCGCCGGTGACGATTGCGATCTTGTTCGCGAGTCTGTCGGTCATGATGGTTTCCTGTTGAGGGCGTGGGGAAGGGATCGGCCCGGGTTCGCCGGGACCGTCGGAACTTGAAACTGCTTCGGGAAGTGGCGCCGGCGTTTGGTTTTTCGTCGCCGTCCGATGAGATGAACCTAAGCCGTTATCCTGCCGTCGAGAAGCTACCCGCGATGGAGGCATTATCCATGGGGATGGATGATGTCGGTCGCCCTTGTGCCTCGTCGGGCATCGGCAGCCTCGAACACGGTCGCCGCCCAATCGGCGAATGCGCGAAGCCGGGGGTTTGGAAACCGATCCGCCGGATAGACGAGATGCAGGGCATGATCCTCCGGCTTCCACTCCGGCAGCAGTTCGACAAGCGTCCCCGCCTGGAAATGCGGCCTTGCGAAGAAACCGAAGCTTTGCCCGATGCCGAGACCGGCCAGCAGAGCGGTCAGATGTGCCGTGCTTTCGTTGACCGCAATGCCGATCGAAGCCGGACGCTCGATCTTCTCATCGCCACGCTGGAAACGAAGGGGAAAGCGCTTGCCGGAAGACGCCGAGAAATAACTCACGATCCGGTGGCCATCCATCTCGTCCGGATGCGTCGGCACCTGCTTTCCGGCCAGATAGCCCGGTGCGGCGCAGACGACGTAGTCGAGCTCGCACAGCTTTCTCGCTTTCAGCGATGAGTCCGGCAGAGCGCCGCCACGGATGACGCAATCGATACCCTCGCCGACGAGATCGGCCGACCGGTCGCTGACACCCAGCAGCAGATCGATGTCGGGGTATTGCCGCTGGAAATCATCCAGTTTGGGAATGAGTATCCGGTTCGCCAGGACGGAGCCGATGTCGACCCTGAGCCTTCCTTTCGGGGTGCTGCGGGAACCGGCGACCGTTCCATCCATATCGTCGAGATCCGCCAGGAGCCGAAGCGCCCGTTCGTGATAGGCCAAGCCCTCGTTCGTCATGGTCACCGAACGGGTCGTCCGCTCAACCAGCTTCGTTCCGAGATGCGCCTCAAGGTCCTGCACCAGCTTGCTGGCCGACGATCGCGGCAGGTTCATCGAGTCCGCAGCTTTCGCAAAAGAGCCGGCTTCAGCAACACGGACGAATGTGCGGATCGCGAGTATCTGGTCCAAACGCAAGCTCCATGATTTCTGGATCGGGACGCGCAAAACCGGGCTCGATTTGCGGCGCGAATCCGATCGCCGGACAAAGGCTACAGCTTTGGGGGAAGCCCCACCATATCCTGGCCTCCCGACGGACGGCCCGCCGTTCCGCAGGCCGCCCAGCCGCGTTCACTCCGAAACTTGAACCTGCAGGACCTGGCCCGGCTGGCCGTTTTCAACCGAGGCAACCACGAGATAGCGCCGCTCGTCCTTGTGCCTGGCCTCCACGATCTGCCGGATCGGCCCGACGGCGTTGACGATCGCCGAGCCCGCAGGGTTGGTCATGAAGTTCGAGAGCCCCTCCAGCGGACCGCTGCCGTCCACCTTGCGCGACAAGGCCAGAACATAAGCCTTCTTCGGCTCAAGTCCCGTGACCGAAGCCTGCAGGACCTGCGTCAGGCCCTGATCGAACAGTGAGACGGTGGAGGGGGTCTTGCCCTTCCCGCCCGCCGCCGCCAGCCTCAGATGCGCGGCCTCGCCGGCCTTGCCGAGCGGCACGAGGTTCTGCAGGCCGTCCCCTTCCGGAACGGCATTCGGAACATAGGCGACCGCCTGCGGCGCCTGACCGATCGGGATGGTGGCGATAACCTTGTTCGTCAGGGTGTCGATCACGGCGAACTGGTCGGCATTCTCAAGGCCGACATAGACGCGCGTGCCGTCGCCCGAGGGCCAGATGCCGTGCGGCAGATTGCCGACCGGGATCGTCGCCACCTGTTCGAAATCATCGGTGCGGAACACCTTTACCTCGTTCAACCCGCCGACGGTCACGAAGGCGAAGCTGCCGTTCCTGTTGGTGACCAGGTTGACGTGGTTGGTGATCGGTCCGGTGTCGATCGTCCTGATCAGGTCGAACGGCGCTTCGGCGCTGAAGACCTGCGTCTTGCCGATGTCTTTCAGGGTGAACCAGACCTGCTTGCCATCGGGCGAAGCCGCGATGTTGGGGCAGAACGGGCTTTCCTGCTTCACATGACCGAGGATCCGGTGATCGGCAACCGAGACGATGACCGTCTCCGGATTGAAGGACGAGCAGATATAGCCGTAGCGTCCGTCAGGCGAGAAGATCTGCATGCCGGGGCCGGCCGGCACCTTAATCCGCGTCTTTTCCTCGAAGCTGGTGGTGTCGAGAACGGAGATGTAGTCCTCGCCGCGCACGGTGACCCAGACTTCCTTGCCGTCCGGGGTGAAGAAGGCTTCGTGGGGCGAGCGGCCGACATAGGTCGTGTGCCTGACCATATTGGTGGCCGTGTCGATGAAGGTGACCGAGTTTGAGCCGATCGAGACGACGGCCAGGGTCTTGTGGTCGGGCGAAAAGCCCATGCCATGGACGAGTACCTGACCCTTGTAGAGCGGCGACAGGTTGCCGGGCTGCGGATCGCCGAGTTTGATGACCCCCAGCAGCCTGTTGGTCGATGGATCGCTGACCGAGACGGTGTTGGAGAACTGCTCGGCGGCATAGACACGGTCCCTGCCGCTGATCGGGATGTCAGGATCGGAAGCGGCAGCCGGAGCCTGTCCGGCGAAAGCGGCGAATGGGAAGAGTATGCTGCCGGCGAGAAGCGCCGCAGCGACAGACAGACGGGTCATTCGGGCAGGCCCTTTCAGTCACATCTTCATGTTCGGATCCATGCGCTGCATGGAACCCGCGGGATTTTTGTCCGGAGAAACCTGTGTCGGCGCGGGAGCGGAGGGCGGAAGGGTGTCGCCGATCGCAAGCTTCATGGCTGCGATCTCCTGTTGCTGCTCGACGATGATCTCCTGAGCCAGCCGCTTGAGCTGCTCGTTCCTGCCGTATTTCAGGATGGTGAGCGCCATGTCGATGGCGCCCTGATGATGCGGCGTCATCATCGCCACGAAGTCGCGGTCAATATCGCCGGTCGGCTTGGCCGCCATGTCAGCCATCATCCTGTCCATCGCCGCATCGTTGGCGGCGAGATAGGCGGCTTCCGGTCCATCCGAGATGGATGCGGAATGGTCATGCCGCGAGGACTCATGCTGTGCTTGGTCATCGGCCAGGGCGGCATGGGGAACCAAGCTCGCCGCCAGGATCGCGGCGAAAGCGGTTGCCTTTCCAGTCGACCAAATCGTCATTGGCTTCTTCCTTTTGGGTTCACAGCGCTGGACGACCGGATGGGGGGCGGGAGCCGAAAATTGGCCTCCCCCGCGGGCGAGCACGAATGATCCTCAGCTTTGCTGGAAGGAGGCTGCAAGATTGCCGAGGACACCAAGCTGGCCGAGAATGGTCGTCGCGGCCGTGTAGCAATGGAACGAGGTCACCTTGCCGTCGTTCAGGCGGAAGACGTCGCAACAGGGGGCATGCATTTCTTTGCCGGTCGGCGGGATCGTTCCGGCCGGGAGAGCAAGCGGCCCGGTCTGGGTGCCGTTGAGCGTCAGCTCGACGATGACAACATTTTCGTTGACGTAGAAATTTCCAAGTTCGCGGTGCATATCATGGAAAGCGCTGGCATAAATCTCCACCGTCTTTCCAATGTCTTCTCCGTAATATTTCGCATCCGCCGAGACATCCCAGAAATAGCCGTTCTCGGCGAAGAGAGCAGCAAATCCTTCGATATCCTTGACTTCAGCGGTACGATAAAGTTCGCGGATAATTTCTTCATTGGTGGGCATGTCATTTCCTTTATAGCGATGAGGGGATTCAGCGGATGGTCCGGAACGCCTTGCGCATCTCGTCGGCGAAGAGAGCGGGCTGTTCGAAAGCGGCGAAATGGCCGCCCTTGCTGACTTCGCTCCAGTAGAAGAGGTTCGGCCAGTGGGCTTCGGCCCATGCCTTCGGTGCGCGATAGATTTCCTTCGGGAAGATCGTCGTCGCCATCGGCAATTCGATGCGGCCGGCATCGAAACCACCGCCGTTGCGGGCGTTCTCCCAATAGATCCTTGCCGAGGATGCGGCGGTGTCGGTGAACCAGTACAGCGAGATGTTGTCCAGCATCTCGTCGACCGTCAGCGCATCCTCCGGTTCGCCGCGATTGTCGGTCCAGGCCTGGAATTTCTCGTAAATCCAGGTCGCCTGTCCCACCGGCGAATCAGCAAGCGCATAGCCGATCGTCTGCGGCCGCGTCGCCTGTTCCTTGAAGTAGCCGAACTGATCGTTGGCAAACGTCATCGCCGCGTCCATGGCGGTCTTTTCTTCCGGTGTCGGATTGTCCGGAAACTTCTCCGGGAAGACGAGCGGCCAATTGACATGCGCGGCGATGAGGCCCTCCGGACGGATGTGGCCAAGCGCATGGGTGACGCCGGAGCCCCAGTCACCACCCTGGGCGACCCATGTGCCGTAGCCAAGGCGCTTCATCAACTCGCCCCAGGCTTTCGCCGTGCGGACCACGGTCCATCCTTCCGCCTGCGGCTTGTCGGAGAATCCGAAGCCCGGTTGGGACGGAATGACGACATGGAAGGCATCTTCCGCCTTGCCGCCATGCTTGGTCGGGTTGGTGAGAGGATCGATGATTTTGAGGAATTCGACGACCGACCCTGGCCAACCATGCGTCAGGATGATCGGCAGTGCCTGCTCGTGCTTCGACTTCACATGGATGAAATGGATGCCGAGTCCGTCGATCTCGGTGCGGAACTGCGGGTAGCCATTGATGCGCGTCTCGAAAGCCCGCCAGTCGTACTTGGTTTCCCAATAGGAGATCAGCGACTTGGCCTTATGGAGCGGCACGCCCTGGGACCAGCCGGAGGCCGTTTCCCTCTCGGGCCAGCGGGTGTTCCTGAGGCGGCGCTTGAGATCGTCGATGGCGGCCTGTGGCACAGAGACCTTGAACGGTTTTACGTCTTTGGTAGCTGGGGGAAGGGTCGGCATCGCCGCCGCCACGGCTTGCGAAGCCAAAGCGGTCGCCACGGGCAGGGCCACGGCGAGTTCCAGCATGCGCCGGCGCGACGTGCCGGTCGATTGAACCGTCATATCGATTTCCTTGATTGATGATCTACTTGAGGAAGCCGGTGATGTATTTCAGAGTTTCTTCCGGCTGTTCCTCGGCGATGAAATGACCGCTGTCTGCGATCTTGTAGGCCGTGAGATTGACGGCCTTTCGCTCAAGCGTCGTCTTCAGCCAGACATAGCCAGGGCCGCCGAGGGCGAGAACCGGCATCTCAAGCCGGGAGTAGGTGCCGTCATCGATGATGTCCTGTGGAAAAGCCTGGTACCATGCGTTCCCGGCGCGGATCGCATCCCGGCCCGCATAGGCTGCGGCATAGACGGCACGGTCCCGGGCGTCGATCTTGCTTTCGTCCTTCATCAGGTAGCGGAAGAACCACCTCTGCTCGATGTCCTGCCGACCCGCCAGAAGGTCTTCCGGAAGGCCCTTGACCTGATGGAAAGCGAACCACCAGGCATAGGCATGATCCTCATCGATCCTGTCGCCAAAGGTTCCGGCTGTCGGAAGCAGCGGCCATTTGGCAAGTTCCGCGTCCGGATGCGGAACGTCGAGCATCACGACCTTGCCGGTGGCGTCGGGGTAATTGGCGGCATAGGCGAAGGCGACCATCGACCCGATGTCGTGGCCGACCACATCCGCCTTGGCATAGCCGAGCGCCTCGACCAGTTCATGAACGTCGCTGGCGAGTCTCTTCTTCTCGTAGCCATCGGCAGGCTTATCGGATTGGCCCATACCGCGGATGTCGAGCGCGATCACCGTGTGGGTCCTGGCAAGTTCCGGCATGATCTTGTGCCAGGACCACCAAGTCTCCGGCCAGCCCGGAAGGAGGATCACCGGTGAACCTTCACCACCGATCACGTAGTGGAGCTTGACGCCATTCACGGTGACATCGGCATTGCGAAACCCCGGAAGCGAGGCGACAAGCTCGGCGTCGGTCGTTGCCTGGGTAGCAACGGTTGCGGCCGCGGGTTGAGCGGCGGCGGGAGCGGCCGTCGAGACGATCGCGACGAATGCCGCAGCCGCGAGCTTGGCCGCCGTGAGGTTTGGAAAGGGAAAGGTCACGTCAGATTTCCTTCGTCCCGGCATCGGGGAGAAACAGGCTTCTGGCCACCAGGACCGCGGCCAGGAGGTTGAGGCAGGCACCAGCCAGAAAGGCACCGATGAGTCCTTGAGCGTCGGCAATGAGCCCGCCACCGAACGCGCCAATCGCAAGGGCGATCTGAAAGACGCTGACGGTGATGGCCGAGCTGGCTTCGAATCTTTCGGGATCGGCAGCATAGGTCCAGATCTGCAGGCAAACGGGAACCGCACCGAAGGCGGCACCCCACAGCGCGACGGAAATGGCTTGTGCAGGCGCGCTGGCGGGCGAAAGAGCGGTCATGACGATGAAGATCGCCATGGCAAGTGCGACCATCATGAAGCCGGATGCCGGGTTTCGGCGGCTCAAGCGCTCGCCGAGGAACGTGCCGGCAACCCCGAACAGGCCGTAGATGGCAAGCACGAAGCCCAATCGCGTCGGATCCGCTTTGGCATTTTCGACCAGATGGGGTTCGAGATAGGTGTAGGCCGCGAACTGGCCGGCCGCAGTCAGGGCGGTCGCGACGAACGCCAGCGCAAGGCTGCGACTGCCGGCCGTTTCAACGAGGCTCTTCACCGACTGCCCGGTGGCAATCACGATTTTCGGCAGGAACAGACTCTGCGCGGCCATCACCAAAAGGCAGAGCGAGGCGACGGTGAAAAACGATAGCCGCCAGCCCATGACGCTTCCAAGAGCCGAGCCCAATGGAACGCCAACCACGGTGCCGATCGATATTCCCGCCATGATGATCGACGTCGCCCGATCGCCGTGCTCGGCGGTCACCAGCTTGCGTCCGGTGGCCGCCGCGAACGTCCAAAAGCCGCCGACACTGACGCCGAGCAGGGCCCGTCCGATGAGTGCGACCGCGAAACCGGAAGCGGTCGCGACGATCAGGTTGGAAACCAGGACGAGGAGCGTGAATCCGATCAGCAGGAGCCTGCGGTCCAGCGTCCGGGCCGTGATCGTGCAAACCGGGGCGGCGATGGCCGCAACGATGCCAGGCATCGTCACCAGCAGGCCGGCCTGACCGGCGGGAATGCCGAACTGGTCCGCGATATGCGACAGCAAGCCGATCGGAAGGAACTCGCTGGTCACCAGCGCGAAGGTGCCGACCGCGATCGTGAAGACCGCAGGCCAGGAAGAGGTCACAGTCGCGCTGTTCGCCGTCATGGTGGCTCCTCGAGATTTTGGAGTTGCAGGAAGCTCCCCCGCCTGGGGTTTCGGGCAGCCGGCGTGGTGAAGAGGTTGGAAACGGCCAGGTCCGTTCGACGCACAGCAAGGTAGAGAGGCGGGGCGGCGGCCGGGAAGAGCATCGGTTTGGAAACATCATCCATGGTGATGGATGACGCCGCGACCGCTCTGCCGCGACCGCTGCCCCGCCTTGGTCCCTCAAGTCTTCACAAAGGCGAGGAGATCGGCGTTGAGGACATCGGCGTTGATCGTCAGCATACCGTGCGAGAAACCGGGATAGGTCTTGAGCTGGCCATTCTTCAGAAGCTTGGCAGACTTTACAGCCGAGCCGGCGATTGGCACGATCTGGTCGTCTTCGCCATGCAGCACCAACGTCGGGACTGTGATCGCGGTCAAGTCTTCCGTCTGGTCGGTCTCGGAGAATGCCTTGATGCCCGCGTAGTGGGCAATGGCGCCGCCCATCATGCCCTGCCGCCACCAATTCTGAATCACACCCTCCAGGACTTTCGCGCCTTCACGATTGAAGCCATAGAATGGGCCCGCCGGGACGTCGCGGAAGAACTGCGCACGATTGGCGGCGAGTGCCGAGCGGAAGCCGTTAAAGTCCTCGATCGGCAGGCCTTCCGGGTTATCATCAGTCTTGACCATCAACGGCGGCACGGCGGACACCAGCACCGCCTTGGCAACACGTCCGGCCGGCTGGCCATATTTCGCGACATAGCGGGCCACCTCCCCACCGCCGGTGGAGTGGCCGATATGGATGGCGTTCTTCAGGTTCAGATGCTCGACCACGGCAAAGGCGTCGGCAGCGTAATGGTCCATGTCGTGCCCGTCCGAAACCTGCGCCGAGCGCCCATGGCCGCGGCGGTCGTGGGCGACGACGCGATAGCCCTGCTGCAGGAAGAACAGCATCTGCGCATCCCAGTCGTCGGAGGAAAGCGGCCAGCCATGGTGGAAGACGATCGGTTGCGCATCATTGCGCCCCCAGTCCTTGAAGAAGATATCGACGCCGTCTTCGGTCTTGATGTGACTCTCGGTCATGGGGAGGGTTCCGTCGTCGAAAATGGTTGTCACTTGCCAGCCGCGAGGCTTGGCGCCGCCTGCAGCCACAGGGAGCGCGGCCGGCGGCGCGCCGGTGATGAGATCGAGGCATCGCACGGTCTCAGGGTCAGGCTCTGGTCGTCGATTGACGTCACGGCATTGACATCCGCAGGAAGCTCTCGGGTGGAGCGAGTTGACCCTATTCCCCACCGGACCGCCAAACGATGGGCGTTCTTGCGCTAGCTGCACGTTCTTGCTTCAAAATGAGCAGGGGCGGGATTTTGCTGTTTGTCTCTCGGTATGGATGGCTAGGTTCGGCGATGCGCTGCTGCGGTACGCATCCAATTCCAGCACCGGGAGGCATCATGAGCGCCGACGACGCCACGGCTCTTCACGAGAACGTCGTCCGGATCGAAAGGCGCATGCACTCCTGGAACGGTGTGACGGTCGTCGATGTTCATGAACACACCCGTGGCGAAGTCCTTCATTCCCTGGTCAATGACGAGGACACCGGTGTCGCCCTGGCGCTGAACGAGGTCGGCGGCGTCACAGAGCCGCGTCTCAAACCCGATCAGGCCTGCCCGCTCGATCACCGGCCGAACCACATGACACTGGTGCCGAAGGGGATGCCGCTATGGGGGTACGCGACCAGGGATCTGCATTACAGCCGATATGCGCTGCTGCTGTTCGATCTCGATGCGCTCGAAATGCGGTTCGAGGAGGGTTTCGATGTCGGGATGTTCGCCCGTCCGCGCCTGCGGTTCACGGACGACAGGCTCCACGCACTCATCCGGATGCTGGTAGATATTCCTGAAGAGGATGCATCGATGACCCTGCTGGGCGACAGCCTGACCTCGGCGGTCTTCGCACTGTTGTCCAACGAAAATGAGCAGCTTACCGCCGGCCCGAAGCTGTCCTGCCATGCATTGTATCTTGTCGAGAGCTACATCCAGGACCAGTTGCCGCGGCGGATCGAACTTCGCGAACTGGCAGAGCTCGCACAAATGTCTCAATGGCATTTCTCCAGGGGATTCAAGGAGTCCACGGGACTCTCACCCTATCAGTGGCAACTGACCAAGCGACTGGAGATGGTTAAGGAGTTGCTTTTGCAAAACGATGCGCCTTTGAACGCCATCGCGACGGCGACGGGTTTCCGTGATACCGCGCATCTTGTTCAGACCTTCAAACGCCGCATCGGTGAAGCCCCCGCGGTTTGGAGGCGGGACAGACGGTGAACCCGGCCGTCGGATTCGCCAGTCTACCCATACCTAAGTTTACATGCCTCACGGCAGGAAGCGCTGTAAATATTCCGTTCGGAGCGTCAGTATGGGGCCTGCCGATGGACACCCGAGAAGCAGAGCTTCTAGGTCTGCCGTATAATATCCGCAGCATCGTGACACGTAGCCAGAGCTGGAATGGCGTACGCGTCGACATCACGAAGGCCCATTATGACGAGGGGGAGATACTCCACCCGCTTGGCTATGAGAACAAGACCCGCTTGTCGGTCAATCTCGATGAAGTGGGCGGTATTACCGAACCTCGCCTGAGCAGGACCGTGCCATGCCCGGTGGGACACAAGCCACGCTACATGGCTTTTGCGCCGGCCGGGACCGCGCTTTGGGGTTACGCGTCGACGCTCGGCTTCTGCTACGACGCGACGGTGATGTTTGATCTGGAGGCCCTTGAAGAGCGCCTGCAGCATGGTGTTTCCCGAAGCAATGGCGAAGCTCCAAGATTGCGCTACGCGGAACCCAGGATCTGGACGCTGGTCAACATGCTGGTCGCCATTCCGGAAGGCGACAGTTCCTATCAACTCTACGGCGACAGCCTGACGGCCGCCATTTTCGCCATCGCTTTCGAATCCCAGGAGACGCACAGACGCTCCGGAGCTTTGGCGCCTTGGCAGCTGAACCGGGTGGTCGAGTACATGACGCGACGGCTTCCCCGCCAAGTCGAACTCCAGGAACTGGCTTCCCTGGTAAACCTGTCCCAATGGCATTTTGCGCGGGCATTCAAGGCATCGACCGGAATGTCGCCTTACCAATGGCAGTTGGATGCCCGTCTGAAAGAAGCGCGCAACCTGCTTCTGGCAACCGACCTGACGATCGAGGACATTGCAATCGCGACAGGTTTTTCCGACCATATGCACCTGATCCGTCAATTCCGTAACAAGATCGGCATGCCCCCTGCCGCTTGGCGCCGCATGCACAAGTCCTGAACCAAGGCTCCTCCGGCGATCTGGCAGATCACGCCTGTCAGCATCCAACCGATCGCCCGCGGCCTCGGTAGTGAGGTGGTCCCCGGCCGTGGTGTAGGAGCGGAAAGGCGSKCAWGGTCTMTAGCAGGCCGCGGAAAAACGAACATATTTTGGCTTTTTGCCTCTGCTGAGGCTTGGAAATGGCGTTTCCGCCGCCCGTTTTAGTCAGAATGGAGCGCCTTTTCGCGCTCCGAGMCGCCCGGAGCCGCCGTTSAGGCGGASTYCGGGCGTGATTATGCCGCCGCCARCAGYTTKGGCAGGCGGATCAGGTTGTAGGCRGYRGCGGTCAGSRTGAACATCCARCCGACGCGGGCCGTRCCGCGATGACGCGTTTTGCGCAAGCCAGCTCCCTTGATCCAGCCGAACAGCTCCTCAATCCGTTTGCGGATGCGCAAGGACACGGCATAGCCAGRGTGGCGGGTGGTCCGGCCGTCGATCGCCGAGCGGCGGTTGCKCGTGTTCTGCGCGACRTGCGCAGCGGCGCCCAACTCGCGCATGTTCGCCACGAAATCCYTGGTGTCGTAAGCCTTGTCGGCGCCCACCGTGATGCGGTGGCGGCCGGGAATGGCCTCGACCATGGACACCGCCGCCTCGCRTTCGGCCAAGCCGGTGGCYGCCGTCAGCCGGACATCCACCACCAGGGCGTTCCGGTTCTCCATCAGGGCGTGGCCCATGAAGGCCAGCTTCGCCGGCTGCCCGTTGCCCTTGCGGTACAGYCGSGCCTCGGGATCGCTGGTCGACGCATGGGTCTCGTTGGACCGCTTCTCACCATGGAARTCSCGKTCGCCGTTGCGWCCCGGCCCMGGCGGCTCGCCGCTGCCRTCYTTGGGCCGGAAGCTCTTCACSSWSGCCCAGGCTTCGATCARCGTYCCGTCCACCGAGAAATGCTCGTCCGACAGCAGCGCCTTGACCTTCGGCTGGCMCAGCACRGTGGCCAGGAACTTGGYYGCCACATCGCCGGCCAGCAGGCGCTCACGGTTCTTGGTGAACACSGTMACGTCCCACACCGGGRCGTCCATCGACAAGCCGACGAACCAGCGGAACAGCAGGTTGTAGTCRAGCTGCTCCATAAGCTGGCGTTCCGAGCGCACCGAGTAGAAGGCCTGGAGCARCAGYGCCCGCAGCAGCTTCTCCGGCGGGATCGACGGCCGCCCGATCTTGGAGTACAGCCCCTCGAACGCCGGCGACATCACCTCCAGCGCCTCGTCCACGATGGCCCGGATCGGTCGTAGAGGATGGCTCGCCGGAACACGGGCCTCACAGCTCACATAGCTGAACAGCCCCTCGCTGTGGTCGTCCGATCCCCGCATCATCCCCCCAACGGCCGCTTTCTCTTCAACCGGAGAGAATCACGACTGGTCAGCACAGCACAGCCTTTTTCCGCGGCCTGTTAGAGGCGCTACACATTCGAGAAATTGGTGGTGAAAAGAGGAAGCACTCTTTTTCCTTCATACAACCTGCGTACGAGTCTTGTATTGCCGAGCGATCTAGGTAGACTTAATGCGGCTTGCGAGGAAAGGACATCCTTCTTATGCAGCAAATTTAGTGACTGAACATATCTAGATGTGCTTCGTAGTTGCATAAGTCGTAAGCCTCTTGTATATCCACAAACGGTGCGGGCGGAGTGGTCGTATTACGGCCGCTGGCCTCCAGCGATGGCGGCTACCCTTACGGTGCATGTCTAATCGTAGCTCCGGCTTTCCTGATATCAGGCTCTCCTGAATTCAGGAACTAGTATTCAGTCCAATGCGCCCGCACCAAAATTAACATACGAGGGCCAAAATGAACGATACTATCGCGGACAACATATGGATAACAGCAAAAACCAGAATGTTTACGGAAGCCAGATATAGATCATACAATCTTCTGGCTAATGTGTGGATCACGACTTGCTCTCTCCTTCTTATCTTTTTTTCATTGTTTACTGACGAAATATCGGCCGTAATTCATCACGCAGACAGGCTTAATATTGCACTAAGCATCGCGGTTCTTGCTTTGTCTTTGGTACTGTCTGGCTTCCGCTTCTTGGAAACGGCTGCCCAGCACCGAGAGTGTTATATCAAGCTTCAAGCGCTTTACGAGACCAGGGGTTGCAATCAAAACCTCGCAAAAGAATACAACGCAATATTGGATGCATATCCAAATCACGACGATCAAGATTACGACAATTTGGTAATTGATAGAGCTATTTTTCGCGACAAGCCGATCACTGACCCCAAGACTAAAGAGCCAATTAAACCCACAACCTATATGATCGTAAGGAAATCTATTCGCACCGCAATCTTGCTCATTGCATCTTATCTTCTGCCAGCAATGTCTCTTATTGCGCTTGTTAAGATAATTTGGAGATAAATTATGACTGACATCGCAACGCCAGTAGTCCCGTATAGAATATTCCGCAAAACGTTTAATCCCAAGAAACTGATATCCCTGTTCAATGACAAAATCTCGTCAACGAAGGCAGTAGGAAGAGATGGCGTCCGCGTGGAAAAGTTCGCTGAAAAATTAAATGACGAAGTAGCGTTGATCGTTAGAAAGGCAAGCGATGGGAAATACAAGTTCACAAAGTACAAGCTGAAGCTGGTTTCCAAAGGCGTTGGGAAAATACCTAGAGTCTTGTCTATCCCAACTGTGCGCGACCGTCTTGCGTTGAGGGCAATGTGTGAGTTTCTTTCTACTATATTTCCCGATGCGGTCACAAAAAAGCCACACAGCTACATCAAAGCAATCCGGGAGTCTCTGAATTCTTTAGATGATAGCGCTGTTTTCCTTAGAATAGATGTTAAGGATTACTACCCGTCAATCGACAGGACAGTTCTGGAAAGCATAATAAGGAAAAGAATAAGAAAAAGGCAAGCTAGAGATATCATTATGGCGGCCGTCTCAACAACTACAACGGGAGGGGACGACTCCGGCATCCCACAAGGTTTAAGTATTTCTAACATACTTGCTGGAATATATCTCCGTGATTTCGATATCTATGCAGAGGGGCGTTGGAAATATTTCCGCTACGTCGATGATATTCTTATAATTTGTAAGGACACTAACGAGGCAGACAAGGCTTACCAAGAGATATCAAAGAAGCTGCTCGCAGAAAAGAAACTACAGTGCCACCCAATTTCAGAGAATGGAAAGTCCTGTATAAAAAAGGTTACCGACGGAGTAGATTACCTGGGATACACAGTATCGAAGAATATGATCTCTGTAAGAGAAGCATCATATAAAAATATATTCCCAAAAATACTTTCTGTCTTGACCTATCATCGGCATCACAAGGACGAAGCAAAGCTGATATGGCGCCTCAATCTTAAGATATCAGGATGCATTTTCAACGGAAAAAACTTCGGGTGGATGTTCTTTTTTATGCAGACGAAGAATACCAGCCAGTTGGTAAATTTGGATAGGTTCGTAAAATCCCAACTGTCAAAGAGGGGTTTGGATCATGTCACACCCAAGATAAAAACGTTTGTAAAATCATACCATGAAATGAGATACAAATACATGACTACAAAGTACATTATAAATTTTGACAAGTTCAACATTGAGGACAAGGTCGAGGCCATAATTTTGCTAAGCGGCGAACCACTGTCTGTATTTGACAATATGACCGACAAAGAAATCTCGCAGAGATTTTACAAGGTCATTGGCAAGGAGGTAAGCGAGCTTGAAAAAGATGTAATGGAGTTCTTCTCTTAGCGATGATGTCTGTAAATAGTGGAAGCATCATGATGTCAGGGTCTAAAATTTATGAGGAAATGGCGAAAACGCTTGAGCTAAGTGGAGAATACAAAGTTCTGAGAAAAATAAAAAGAAGAGAAAGATACAGCCCAGATGATGGTTCCCCAAAGAAAATTGGGGTGGTTATTGACTTGGAAACTACCGGGCTGGATCCGATCAACGACGAGATTATTGAGATCGGAATGATTGCATTTGAGTTCAGCTCCGAGGGGGCTGTCTTCTCTATAATAGACACAGTCGAATCTTTTCGAGATCCGAAGCGGCCATTAACCTCGGAAGTATCAGAAATAACCGGCATAACAGATGAGATGATTAAGAATAAAAAACTACCAAGAAAGAGGATCTCTGAAATTATTTTAAAGGCTGATGTCATCATCGCCCATAACGCTGCATTTGATAGAAAGTTTTTTGAACGACAGTTTCCAAAGCTACCCAAAAAAGCTTGGGCATGCTCTTTGTCCGAGATCGCATGGAAAAATGAAGGTGTCGAGAGCCCTAAGCTCTCCTTTATTCTAAACGCATATGGCCTCTTCCATGATGGACACAGAGCGGCTGAGGATTGCCTCGCATTGCTAGAGCTCATGTCACTTAACTTGAAAAGGACTGGAAGGCCAATATTGAAAGTGCTGCTGGATCAGGCAAGGGAACGCACATTTCGCATATGGGGAAAGGAAGTTCCATTTTCACTGAGAAACGAACTGAAGTCGAATGGATATCGATGGAGTGATGGCGAAAATGGAAAGCAGAAAGGTTGGTGGAAGGACGTATCCCAAGATGATATTGAAAAAGAGATAAATTATATAAGCTTAAGATCGCGCAATTTCAATAGCTCTATAGATGTTTATTCTTTTAATGCTTTTGATAGATATTCGGAAAGAGCCTAGTATTTCAGAGTTCATTCATGAAACTATCCAGATATCCACGAGCCTGATCGAAGCGCCCCAATAGACCGTGCCCTAGCGAGCCGTCTCACGCCCACGCCTAAGCTGCCCCAATAAAGTACCCTCTTGCCTTTTTGAGACAATGAGACGATAACGTCTAAGGGTTTATTGAGACACTTGGGACGGAACAGGCCATGTTGATCGGATACGCTCGCACCAGCACCCTCGACCAGAAGGCCGGCATTGAGGCACAGGTCCGTGACCTTCAGGCCGTAGGGTGCGAGCGGCTGTTTCAGGAACAGGTGTCGTCGGTGGACGTGGCGAACCGGGAACAGCTTGCTATTGCCCTCGACTTCATCCGGGAAGGGGATGCCCTGGTGGTGACGAAGCTCGACCGCTTGGCCCGCTCCGTCGCCCACCTGATGACGATCCTAGACGCCCTGAAGGCCAAGGGCGCATCCCTGCGCATCCTGAACATGGGCATCGACACCAGCACCCCCACGGGCAAGCTGATGCTGACCGTCCTTAGCGGCGTGGCGGAGTTTGAGCGGGACATCATGCTTGAACGCCAGCGGGAGGGCATCGCCAAGGCCAAGGCTGAGGGAAAATACAAGGGCAGGAAGCCCACGGCACAGGCCAAGGCCGAAGACGTAATGGCCCTGAAGGCGCAAGGTGTGGGTGCCAGTGAGATAGCCAAGCGGCTCGGGATTGGCCGTGCCAGCGTCTACCGCATCCTTGGGGCCGATGCGTGATCCAGGGACGGCAGGGGGGATAGGAGTCCCAAGGGACCGGAAGACACTCTCGCCCTCCCCTGCCCCCTCTGGAAATCACACTTCGCAGAATGGGGTTAAAGCACCGTTATTTGGTTGTTGTTCCGCCCTTCCTTCACGTAGCACCGCTGTAGATTTCTCCCTGCCCTTGTCACCCGGCGGGTTCCAGATGCGAGAGGTCAACACCGAAATCCAGCCTCTCGATCAGGGCCAAGCGTTCGGGTGCCGAGAGTAGCTTTCCGCCATAGACGCCGTAGGTGATGCCGACATTGACCACATGGCCGGCAAGCTGCCCGCTGAGTGTTTCCGGCACCCCGGCAACCTGCAAACTGGATATGAAGGTGTGGCGGAAGCTGTGGAACTTCAGACCGGAGCGGCCAAGCCCGACCAAGTGCCTGAAGTGCGACCACCACGCACAGAACTTCTCGCTATAGCGCCCATCGGCACTCGGCTTTATCTCAGGCCAGAGGGGACCGGCGCCCTTCTTGGACACCTGTTCGTGGTAGGACAACAGGCCGAGCCGGATCAGCCGCGGATGCACCGGGACGATGCGCGTCCCTGCCGCCGTCTTCGTGTCTTCCACTGAGAAGCACCAGATGCCCTCGATCTGCCGCAGGTCCGTCACCTTCAGCTTTGCCGCCTCTTCAGCCCGCAAGCCCGAATGCAGGGCAATCAGGGGCAGCCAGAACTTGTGGTCCTTCACCAGAACGCCGCCGGGCCTCTCTCGCCGATCCGCCCGCCAATGGCCGGTGTAGAGCGGGCAATGAAACAGCACCTTCAGGTCGGCGGGGGTATAAGAGCGCCTAACAGAACCATCTCTGGACGAAACGCCAGCAGATGAGGCTGGCGGCGATGTGGTGGAAAGCGGTGAAGATGTCGGCGCGCCGTTCGTAGCGGACGGCGATGCGACGGAAACGGGCAAACCAAGCGAGTGTCCGCTCGACCACCCATCGGTGTCGGCCAAGGCGCTCGCTGCTCTCGATGCCACGCCGGGCGATGCGTGGAACGATCCCCCGCCGGCGTAGCGCCTGCCGGCAGTGGGCGAAGTCGTAGCCCTTGTCGGCGTGCAGTTTGGCTGGTCGACGCCGTGGCCGTCCCGCACACTGGCGGATTGCCGGCACGGCATCGACCAACGCCTCCAGGAACTTGCTGTCATGCCGGTTGGCCGGCGAAATCCTCAAGGCGAGGGGGATGCCATTGGCATCGACGAGGATGTGGCGCTTGGAGCCCGGTTTGCCGCGGTCCGTTGGGTTCGGCCCGGTCTCTTCGCCCCCCTTTTTGCTGGAACGCTGGCGCTGTCCACCGCCGCGCGATCCCAGTTGATGGCGTTGGCGTAGCCAAGCCGATCAAGCAGCACGAGGTGCAGCCGCTCCCAGACGCCGGCTTGCTGCCATTCGTGCAGCCGGCGCCAACAGGTCATGCCCGAGCCGCACCCCATCTCCACCGGCAGCAACTCCCAGGGAATGCCCGAACGCAACACGAACAGGATACCGGTTAGCGCAGCGCGGTTGTCCAGCCGAGGCCGCCCGCCCTTCGGCTTGGGCGCCTCCGGTGGGAGCAACGGTTCAATCAGCGCCCAAAGGGCGTCGGATACAAGAGGGGAAGCCATACCCCTCTCAACCGCCCAAATGCCGTTTTGTTAGGTGCTCTAAAGCTGTCGCTCTCTGGCAAGTGGTTTCTTGTCACGGGCAGCGCGTCGCGATTGGGTCCTCGAACGGACACCTTTGGGTGCCGCATCGTGTGGCGGACGGTAGCGTATCACTGGCTGGTACCTGCGCGCGGTGCATTCGCTGCCTTGGATGCTGGTTCATCAACCATCACGACCCGCATGCCCAATGTTGTCCGCATTGCGGGGCAGATGACGGCGGCGCAGGGGCCGTCGCTGCAGCCGCCGCCGCTTATACCGCCGGGCTGTCGCCGGGGTGGCCGGGCGGGTTCGACCCCAGCGGTTTTCGTTTTGCGGTCACAGACGCGTAATCGAGGAGTCCGGGGGAGCGATGCACCGGTGAGGCCGACCCCACTTGCCGTCGGCTTCAGCGACCACGTGGACCTACCCGGGCTGATGCAGGCGGGACGCTGGTTCTCACCAGTGATGCTGACTTGTTGCACCGAGCGCCTGCGGGCGACGCGAGGTGCGGTGGCTCGGGTGCGGCGGGGAAAGGACGAGGAAAACAGCGGAGGGCTCAAATAGGCTGACAACGAAAAACCTCAGGAGAAAGCGACAGTAGGGCTATCGCGTACCGTCCTCGCCTCAATGCAACACGCCCGTAAGGGTCGAAAAGCGCCGACTGGCCGTACCGGATGAGCGTTAACGCAGATTTCGGAGTCGGTCCCGCAGGGCCTCGGGATTCGGCGCATGGGCTGGGTTCTTAGGTGAGCGCAGTCTCAGCTTTTTCAGCCCGTCCGCGAATTTAGTCCCGGCGATGACGGCTGAGACCATCAGCACGCCTCCTTTGTCGGGGTTGAAAGCGATCAGGTTCTGATCGAACAGCGTATGGATGTCGGCGCGAAGCAGCAGACCGTTGGCGACATGGTCGGTATGTTTACCAAGGTGCGGAGCAATGTGAGCAGCCTCTAATGTCTCTACCAAGTCGCAGCCGGTTACAGCACAACGCTCGCTATAGGCGGCCAGCAGCGCCTTTCGGAATGCCCGTTGGCCTTGGCGTTGTACAATCGCACGCAGGGCTCGGGTGCGAGCATCCGTCGTGTCGGACGGATCAAACGCGCCGTCTCGTTCGGCAGCCTCGCAAACTGCATCTAAGATGGAGCCGTCGTCCTCCGCTCTGTGGACGCCGAGGGAGGCCAATCCATCAAGGAACGTGAGCGAATTGATGCGCTGGGGATCCAGTATTTCACCGGTCGCGAGCCTCTTGGTGATCAGCCCGAAGATCTTAGCTGGATACCGTCGCCCGTTCACCAGCACGAAGTGGGCCGTCGCCCACCGATTAGTGCCGGCGAACGACTTTACCTGTTCGGCCGAGTTCTCATCGATGAATGCGGCGGCGGCCAGGATGTGCTCATCCCGCACCCCCTTTGCAACCTGCGCCGCCAGCGTTTCCCCCGCGTTGTCCTGCGGGACCGGAGGGGGAGCCGAACTGTCCGCCGACGCCTTTGCCCTCAACACGAGGTATTCGATCCGCTGATCGGATGGTGGTTCGCGGAAGACCTGTCTACGCACGGCCATGCGCACGCAGCCTCGATCCAGCTGAAAGACTTCGCCGTCGGAGAACTCGAAAGCCCAAGGCACCCGGTCCTCACCTACATGTTCCGCTATCCGGCGGGCCTGATCCTCAAACCATAGTTGACGACCACTGTTTGGCTTTCCCTCTGACCGCAACTCTCCGAAAGTGGGAGGCGGCTTTCGGGTCCATTGGGAGAAGGGCGGCTTTTCGCCTACCTCCTTGCCTGGGTAGACGTAGTCAGGGGTCGGATACGGCAACTTGAAGGGGGGCATAGGCGTCCAGGATCGAAGCGGATCATCTCCGTATCATACCGTATTTTGAGAAAGGCAGCCCAGGACCGGCTGACGGCCGACGTCGACCTTCCCGGGCCGATGCAGGCGGGAGAGTAGGCAGCACGCTCTCACGACTGAGCTGCCAGATGCGAGCTGAGCACTTCAGCTGTTTGCAAATGGTGATTCGCTTCGTGTGCGGTTTCCCGTATCGGCCGCCAGCTGGAGCGTCAGGGCATCCCAACGAAAACCGGCGCAAGGACTTGGGCGCCTTCGAGCGTCAAGGCTTTGCTCGACCGGGCATGCGAGTAGGGCTTGCTTCACCACACCGAGGACTAGACCTGACACTTGTCCAACCCGTAGAGCGTCCCGCCCCCCGACGTAGCGGGGAAGGGCGATGCAGAGTTTGAGATGAGCGGAGTATCTCTGTTTCTCGGACGTAACGATCGCTGGATTGCTGCGCATGTTGCGAGGGTGTAGAAGATAGCAATACACCAGCGACGTGTGGCTGCGGATGCATCTGGCAGAACTCCATCTGGAGAATTTTCGGCTCTTCGCGCGTTTGACGCTTACATTGAGTCCCGGGCTGAACGTCCTTGTGGGTGAGAACGACGCCGGGAAATCGGCGATCATTGATGCGGTTCGTTTGGTTGTCGGTGTGGCCGGACATGACACTGTTCGGGTCGATGCGGATCGCGATTTCCACTGGAGGAATGATCAGTTGGAGCCGGAAGCTCGGCTATCGATCACCTGCAAGTTTGCCGGTATCTCCGAGGCCGACGCCGCCGGCTTTATCGAGCATCTCACTTACGAGGGCGATCTCGGATCACCGCAGACGCCCGTTCTGTACCTGACGCTGGTGGCACACCGTCCCACCAGAGAGGGATCGGCCAAGGTCAAGCACGCTTCTCGCTGGCGTGTCTCCGTGGAACTGCGATCGGGAAAGGATGGTCAGGGGCCCTGGTTCGAAGGACCCGCCCGGGCGCTTCTGGAAGCCACCTATTTGAAACCTCTACGTGATGCCGAACGTGAATTGTCATCCGGGCGGAACTCGCGTTTGTCGCAGATCCTCCGTCACACGCTGGCCATTGCAGGGGAAGATGACGAGGCGTTTGACGTCCAAGCCTTCGTCAGCGCCCTGGCCGCTGGGAAGTCTGACGTGTCGCTGCCGCAGACGCTTTTGCGGCGCGGTGAACTAGCCGATCATTTGATTGAAACCCACGCCGGGGTGAGCAAGGCACGCGCCCGCCTGAACGAGGACTATCTGCACCATCTCGCCTTGGGCTCCGACCGGATGTCCAGCCACATCGGCGTTGCGTGCGGCGCCGATGAGTTGCGGCTGCGGCTGTTGCTGGAGAAGTTGGAACTGCTGTTGCTTCCCAGCGGACCTCCAGCCGCCGATCCTGAGGCGGCGGGTGCGGCGATGACGCGCCCTCCCCGTCTGCATCCGCGTGGGCTCGGCTACCAGAACCTGCTGTTCATGGCCTGTGAGCTGCTGCTTCTGGGGCAGGATGAGGAGAAGATGCCGCTTCTTCTCATTGAGGAGCCGGAGGCGCATCTGCACCCCCAACTTCAGCTTCGCCTCATTGATTTTCTGCTGAGTCGTACCGAGCCAGGGCTTCGCTCCGCCGCCAAGGCGGAGACCGAGGAGGAGGCAGCGGATGCGGAACGGGGGGACAGCGACCGGAGCATCGGGAAGGGGGCTCCGTCGGGAGCAGGCCATGGGGCGGCACGGCCGGACACCCGATCGGAGCGCCCGGTGCAGGTGCTGATGTCCACCCACAGCCCGGTCCTTGCGTCGAAGCTGCCGCTTGGCAGCCTGATCGTTCTCGCGGGTGGTCAGGGCTTCTCCTTGGCGGAAGGCCGGACCCGGCTAGTTGCTGGAGACTACCGGTTCCTGCAGCGTTTTCTGGACGCGACCAAGGCCAATCTGTTCTTTGCGCGCGGCGTCATCGTCGTCGAAGGGACGGCGGAGGCGTTGCTTTTGCCGACCATCGCGGTCCTGCTCGGCATTGATCTGGCCAAGCATGGGGTGTCGATTGTCAATGTCGGCGGGACCGGCTTGCACCGCTACGCCCGGATCTTGATGCGCAGCGATGACGTTCCGGGCCCCTGTCCCGTTGCCTGCGTGACCGATCGTGACGTGCTGCCGGATTGCGCGCGAGAAATTCTCAAGCTGAAGCCTGGAAGCCGGCAGAAGACCGAATCCCAGATCGATGCCGATGCGTGGATGAAGGCGAAGGTCAAAGCGGACGGGCAACGCGTGAAAACGTTCGTCTCGGATCACTGGACCTTGGAGTACGATCTGGCACGCGCCGGACTGGAGCGCGAGGTCTACATCGCCGGTCGTCTGGCGGCACGCGGCGATGAGCCCAATGGCCCGGGCGAAACGACTGGAGCGGCTTGGACAGAGTGGGAAACCGAGGCCGAACAAGCCTACGAGCGATTGCGGGCAGCCTGCACTGACCCGATCGAGCGTGCGGTCCACGTCTACAAGGTGGTGGCGGCCGGCTCGAAAGCGGCGGCGGCTCAAATCCTGGCCCGTATCCTGGAGGAGCGCTACAGCACGGCCGCCGAGCGGCGGACCTTCGCCGGCAAGGTGCCACGCTACCTGAGCGAGGCCTTGCGGCATGCCACGGCCACCGACCAGCCGATGCCCGTTGCCAGAGCCGAGGTGCTTGTCGACGAATGAGCGAGTTTTTTTCGCTGCCCGTCATCAATGACGCCGATATTTTCTGGATCGAAGAGGCGCTGGGATTGCGCTTCGCGGGCGAGCGCCGGGATGTTCTGCAGGCTTTGGACTCCGGCGATGTCGAAGCCTGCCCGGGAAGCGGCAAGACGACGCTTCTGGTCGCCAAGCTGGCCATTCTTGCGCGCAAGTGGACGGCGCGGAGTCGTGGCATCTGCGTGCTCTCCTACACGACCGTCGCGCGCGATGAACTGGAAAAGGGAGTGCAGCGGGTACCGGAAGCGGCGCGTCTGCTGACCTATCCGCATTATGTCGGGACTATCCACGGCTTCGTGAACAGCTTCCTGGCCTTGCCTTATCTCCGATCATACCATATGGGGCCGATTGGCGTCCGCTTCATCGACGATGACCGATGCCGGGCTGTCGCACGCCGGATCGTTTGGGAGGATGATCGGTTCGAACCAATCCGCAAGTTTGCCATCATGCGCGCCCAGAGTTCATCACGGAAGGCTACGGCCGGTGCTCCGAAGAAGACCGCCATGGAGGTCGTGTCTGAACTGTGCGATGCGCTGGAGTACCGGGGGGCCGAGTTGGGCTTGGACCTCTCAGCCTTTCAGTTGAAAGATCCGAAGCTGCCCACCTACGAGGCTATGACGGAACTGCGACGCCGTCTCCGCCGACTCGGGTATTTCTTCCACAACGACATGTTCGCATTTGGAGAGCGGCTGGTTGCCGAGGCGCCCCAGTATCCCGCTCTGATACGGCACCGCTTCCCCTGTGTTTTCATGGACGAGATGCAGGACACCCAACCTTTGCACGCCGCCATGCTGTCACGGCTTTTCCCCAAGGATGCCTGTGCGCTGCGGCAGCGCTTCGGAGACAGCGATCAGGCCATCTATGACGGAGACCGCGGCGAGCCCGAAGCCGTTCCGGTGGTGGATGCCTTTCCGGACGCGCAGGCGCGCAGCCTGCCGCGCAGCAATCGGTTCGGGGGCTGGATCGCCGCGCGGGCGTCCGCCGTGGCGCCGAGCCGGCGTGTGATGGAAGGCGATGCCTTGCATCGCTGGGGGACCTTGAGGGGTGAACCGACCAGCAGCCGCGGCCACACCATTTTCCTCTTCGGCCCCGAGGCCATGCATGAACGTCCGCTGCAAGCCTTTGGCGCGCTACTGTGCCGAGAGTTCGACGGCGATACCCTTCACCATGGGGTGTTCACGGCCATCGGCCGGGTTCACGCCCCTCCAGGTCAGCGCGCGCGCAAGGCGGACCAGTTGCCGCACTCCGTCCGTGACTATTGGAACCGGTACGAGCCAGACACCTCCCGCCGCACAGCGCGGCCGCGTGTTCTTGCCGATTACCTGTGTCTGGCTCACCACCGACGAACCGAGAGCGGAGAATTGGGGCCAGCCATCACGGAACTGGCGTTGGGTCTGATCCATCTGCTGGAAGCGTGCGGAGCACCTGAATTCGGAACGCGCCATAACCCGCTTCGTCAACTCCGGGCGTATGCGTCCGAACGACCGGCCTTGTGGCTGGCGATACACAAATGGCTGTGGGACTGTGCAACCATGAGCACGCCTCCCAATCCAGCCACTTGGCCTGTCATCCGAGTCGCGACGGAAGCGCTCGTTAGAAGCCATCAGGAAGGAGGATGGCATCGTTCGCGCCAAATGGAACCGATCGATGCGTTTCTAGCGTGGCCGGAGGAGGCGATTGTCCGGGCGCCCGAACAGCCTCCCCGCCACCTCTATGTCCACCAGGGCGAGGACGGGAGGTCAGTGAACATCCGGCTTGGCTCGATCCACAGCGTTAAAGGGCAAACCCACACCGCCACCCTGATCCTCGACACGTTTTTTCACTCTTGCCACATTGGGCGACATTTTCGGCTGCTGGCTGGCCGTAAGAGCCCCATGGCCCTTGATGCGCAGCGATTGCTTTACGTTGCCATGACACGGCCAAGCCATCTGCTGTGCGTGGCGCTGAGAGCCAGCCATCTCGGTGAGGGCAAAGCCGCGCTTGGTTGGGAGCGTCGGCTACAAGATGTCGGGTGGCGGATTGAGCATATTGCCCCCTAATTGTCAGGATGGGTGACCTCCTCCCCAACCACATCGATCACCGTCCACCCGGTGAGATCCCTCCCAATACGGCATCGTGTCTGCATTCCTGTTTATCGCGCTGCAACAGAGTGATGACAATCCGGAGCTTCCCTATCGACAAGGATGCGTGGCTATAGACGGCTCCAGAGAACAAGGTGCTGCGGTCGGCAGACGGAGTGAGTGCAACTGCGAGCCTCGAGAGATGGGCGCACGGAAATGACCCCGTGACCGGGCTGTCTGAGGTATGCTGAGGGAGCCCAATGCTTGGCAGGGACAGGGCTGCAACTGCCGCCGATGGCGCACCGGCGAGGTGGAGCTTCGATGAGGATGAGTACCGTTCGGACGAGGATCAGCGAGTTGCGGGCCGAACTCGAGACAGCGCGTGCACTCGAATTCGAGGCGATCGTGCGTCGACGTGCGGTCGAGGCGCGCTTGGAGGAGTTGGAAAATCTGGTCGGAAGAGACGGGTGGCTGGGACCGACGCTTGACGGCTTGCCGGCGTTTGTAACGTCCGAAGCGCGTGGTCGGCGCATGATTGCGATCCTTGAGTGCTTGGCCGAGGTGTTTCCCGGCGGCCTCACCACTCCAGAGATCATTGACCGTGCACGCCGTCGCACCATCGAACTCAATCCGGGATCCACGCGTGCGCAGTTGTCGCAGGCCCAGCGTCGGGGATGGGTTCAGCGCGACGGCCGCCGCTACATCCTGACGGTCGCCGAGCAACCAGCCCGCCTAGGCCCGAACTCCTGACCATGCTGCGGATGATGCCAAAGCGCAGCATATGACTCCACAAACCCGAATTTCCGGCGGTGGGCGCCGCATCTGAGACCGCGGCGCCCACCCATATTGGAGGGCTCCGCAAGGCCGTCATGGGGCATGCGAAGTAGTGTTTTTCCAGCCTCTTTCCAGCTGTGGGGCTGTTTGACATGCTGAGCTGTCCACCGCAACGAATGATGCGCGAGAAGGCCGACCGGCCATCCTCGCTTTGCAAGCTGCAGCGCTGTACGGCCGGGCATCCCAGGCAAATGGCGGGCCTGTCCGGCACGGCTGCAACCTGATCGTCGGACCGGAGGAGGATTGTCAGGTTCCCGAACACGAGTACGGGCTTTGGCGAATTCATCGCACCGAAGGGGAAAAGCCGTATGCCTTCGCTCACAGACTGCCGTACCGACCAGCCACAACCGGAAAGCTCGGTTCCGCAGCGCCTGAGCCAGCCGGAGGGTGTGGATTGGCCAGACAACGATCAAGAGCGAACTTTGGCCGACTTTTTCCTGGAGCTTGTGCATTCAGGACCACCGGCGCCCTTGCCGAGACCGTCTCCTCCTTCGGTCGACCGGGTCTGGACACCGCAATGCCTTGGCGGTCCTCCACCGGATGACGGACGGTTTACCGCGCGCCACCCCGAATTCACCTTCGGCGACATCGACTGCCCGGCGCGGGTGATCGGCCGGGCACCGCGCAATTCCATGCGCGGGCGGCAAGGCCGGTTTCACAGCCGGAAAATGAAGCGGACGCTGCGGGCGCGCTCGGACCTGGAGTTCGACATGTTCCTGCTGTGCGAACTCGACCCTGCCGTCGACGCCTACATCGAACAGCCCCTTCGGCTTCGCTATCCCCTGGACGGGCGGACCCGCTGGCACATGCCGGACCTGTTCGTGCGTCGCGCCGGCGTCGGCACCTTCATGGCGATCACTCCGGAGGCAGAGGCCGCACTGCCGGACCGGGAGCGGCGTTGGCCGGCGATCGGCGCGACGCTGGCACGGTCCGGGTTCGGGTATTGCGTCCAGACGGAGCGACACATCCGCCGACAGCCACGCTTCTCGACCCTTCGCGCCCTGTTCGCGGACCGCCATGCCCCGCTTCCCGACGGCGCCATGTGGCGCCAGCTTGCGCTCGCTGTGCCGGCGGGGGCAACGATCGCCATCAGTACCCTCCTGGCCGGGTTTCCGCAGCTTGCGGCCAAGCACATCCACAGCCTGATCGTGAACGGGGATTTGGCAACCGACCTCGACACGCCGCTGGGGCCAGCCAGTCTCGTCTGGCGAAGCCACCAGTCGTTGAATGGTCCTGGCTCGGAGCCGCCGTGATGCGGAGCTTCTGCTACGCCCCCAACACGTGCGTACGCATCGACGGCATCCCCATGCGGTTCGTGACCATGCAAGGCGATGGCGAGTGGCAGCTGGTGGAAACCCTCACGAACCGGCTGGTGACCAAAACCACGTCACAGCTGGACACCCTGTATGTCTCGGGAGCCCTGGTGCTTGATGCCGAACGGGCTGATGATACCCGCAAGCCGGACGATACCAAGAGGCGCCGTGCAGCGACCTCGATCACCGATCGGACGGAAGCCGAACAGCAGCGGATTTCCCTTCGGTCGGCCGTCCTGGGAGCCGTGGACGCTCGAGCAGCCGCGGGTGTCCATCTGAACTCCGTGGTCGTATTGGAAGGCGGGCAGAAGACGACGGCGCTTGAGAAGATCCTCGCGGAGATTAGCAAGGAACTCGGCCGTTCCAGGCCGGTGTCCACGCCCACCTACTACCGCTGGAAGGCTGATCTCGCTGCTGCCGAGGACAGATTAGACCTCGCTGGGCGGTGCGCCTGCTGCGGACGCCACAATCAGCTGCATCCCCGGGTTCGGAAGATCATCCTGGACACCATGCGGGCAAAGCTTGATGACGCCCGCGAGAACAAGGGGGCCGCCGGTCACTCCCCGACCTGCACGATGCGCTCCATCCGCAACACCGTCGACGATCTCCTCCGCCTGGAGAACAGGCGCGACCCTGCGGCGAGATTGACGATGCCGTCGCTGCCGACCTTCTATCGCCTGTGGAACGAGTTTCCGGCATACGACCGGGATGTTGCCAAATACGGCAAAGCAAAGGCCCGCCGCATGTATCGGGGGAGGTCTGACCACGAAGGACCTGAGGCCTGTCTCGACCTTGTGGAGTATGACGAGACCAAGTTGCCCTTCTACTTCTTCGATGAAACATTTGGCGTTCCGCTTGGGCGGGCTTGGCTGAACTGGTACCTTGACGATTATTCCAACCTTCCGGTTGGTTTCTATCTCGGTTTCGAACCACCAAGTGATCTGACGATCGCGAGCGCTTTGCGCCACGCCTGTCTTCCCAAAGCCTATGTTCAGACCACCTATCCGGATATCCAGAACACCCTGCCTGCGGCTGGAATCCCGCGCCTTCTCATCTTCGATAATGGCTTGTCCCAATATGGCGAGAGTATTCGGACCATCACGTATGATCTCAACACTCCATACAAGTTCACAAAGATTTATACTCCCTGGTTCAAATCGGCTGTTGAGAATGCCTTCAACCTTCTGAATAAACTTCTTCTCCAGGAAATGCCCGGGTTCGTTCTTGGCAACATCGTCGATAAACAGGATTACGATCCAACCCAAAATGGCTGTATCGGGCTCCGGCACTTTCTCTACATTTTCCATAAGTGGCTGATCGATATTTACTGCAACCGGCCTATGGGAACATGGAAGATCACGCCGAGAGATCGCTGGAACGAAGGTGTCCGAGCACGGCCACCGGAGTTCCTGGAGCGGGCGACCGACCTGGACCTGCTGTTCGGGATTGTCCGAACCGCCACCGTCGATCACCGCGGCGTAACGTTCAGGGGCCTGTCCTACTACTCGGACGGTCTGCATGCATTCCGCCGCCAGTATGGCCGTCGGACCAAGGTGCGGGTGAAGATCAACCCGAGCAACCTATCCGTCATCCACGTGTTCGAACCGAAGGAACGCTTCTGGATCCGCGTGGAGGCACTCAACAAGCATTACACGCAAGGCCTCAGTCTCCACCGTCATGAGTTGAACCTGAAATGGGCCAATGAACGGTACGGGCGCGAGGACATCGACGCCCTGCAACAGGCGCAATGGGATTTGCAGCAACTCATCTCGGATGCCCTTCCGATGGCCTTGAGCATCCGCACCAACACTCTGATCGCCCGCACGTTCGGGATCGGAACACAGCACATCTTCAACAATCTCGATATCGATGGTGCCCTCGGCCCGTTGAGCGGTCCCTTCGCCGGACAGTCACTCAACCCGTTCCAGGAACAGGCTTCGACATCCGCTCTGCCAACACCTGCGGCACGTCCGCCAGAGGGTGGCGTGAGGGCCGACGCGCCTCTCGCGCCGATCCTTGCGGAGCGGCCAAAACGCACAATCCCGGTTTATGACGCCGACCTCTCCCTTGGGGGCCTCACTGAGCGCACAGAGGAGCAACGCCCATGACCGTCCAAGACCTGCTGGAAGTGCCACCACGCACCCTATACCGTCAAATGGCGAGCATCTTCGTACCGCACCCACGGTTCATGCGCATCATGGAGGAGGTTCGACTGATCCTGAGCCTTCAGGACTGCGATGACGAAGCCCCCTGTCTACAGGTGAGTGGCCCCCCCGGAGTCGGCAAGTCGACGTTGCGCAAGAAGCTGGCGCAGGAATACCAAGCCGTTCCCGATGGCCGTTTGATTGACGAGCCGCCCCATCCGGTCATGACGGCGGACCGCATCCCGCTGCTCCAGTTCGTCATGCCGCCAGCCCCCACGGTCAAATCGGTCGGCATGGAGATGCTGCGGACGTTCGGTGATCCGGCTTGGCATCGTGGCGACAAATATTCCTTCGGCAAAAGGGTCGACAGACTGGTCGCGGCATGCGGCACGGTCGGTATCCTCATCGACGAAGCTCAGCGCGCGGTTGACCGCAACGGTGTGGTGGTGACCGAAGAATTGGCGGACTGGTTCAAGTCCCGCCACGACGAAAACAACGTGAGCTTGATCTTCCTTGGTCTCGGTCGCCTGAGTTACCTGTTCGAGCAGGACGGCCAGCATGAGCGGCGTTGCGATGCCGAACTTCGCATGCCCGCCTACCGGTGGCGGACGGGTGACGGCATGGACGACCTTGAGGATCAGGCGCAGTTCATTGGAACCTTGCTGGCGTTTCAGAAACTGTCGCCCATTCCGTTCGACTTCGACGTCACGGAGGATCGGATTGCGCTTCGCTTCTATTACGCCAGCCGTGGCGTGATCGGCGCGTTGAAGAAGCTGCTGAAGATGTGCATGAGGATCATTGCGCAGAACCCGGCGGTGCCACGGCACATCACCCTGGAACTCTTGGAGGAAGCCTTCGACCGGGCCTTCCGCAAGGAAGCGCACAGAATGATCAACCCGTTCTCCTCAACCTACGCCGGGCAGTTGCCCCCGCCGATCGAGGACGATTCGCTCTCGCGTCCGGACGTCGCAACACGGCGAAGCGCCAAGAAGCGTCGCCTGCGCAAGGAGAACGTGAACCAGGCGCTGACCAAACGGTGACGCCCTTGCCAATGGAAAACCGCCTTACCGTCCGCAGCACGCCCCTGGCTGATGAAAACCTGAAGGGATACGTTCTGCGTCTGGCCCAAGCCAATGGCCACCCGGACATCCGCTGGCTGCTGGATGCGGCCGGTTTGCGTCTTGCGATCGCCGGAACACGCTGCGATCTGACAACCCTGTCCAACCTCACCGGTGTCGGCCCCATCGATCTGGAGGCTTTGGCCAACTGGCCCGTTGCGGGACGGACGGGCTTGGTGCGCTTCGGCAATGGGTCGCTGCCGGCCACGGCGCTCGACCTCATCCACCCCCGCGCCTGTCCAAGTTGCGTCCGCGAACGCGGCAGCGTGCGGCGCATATGGGATGTGACCGCTTATGTCGCGTGCCGGACACACGGCTGCTGGCTGGTCGACAGTTGCCCTCACTGCTTGAGCCGCCTGAGTTGGATGCGCCCGGGCCTCGAGCTTTGCCGGTGCCGACGCGCCTGGACCGCTGCGTCCTCCGGCCCGGCGTCCGAGTCGGCACTCGAAGTTGCGGCATTGCTGGAGGAGCGTACGGCGCAGCCGATGCCGACACCGGCGTCGCAGACTCTGCCGGTCGGTGCCCTGCAGACCCTCGACATGGCGGTGCGCTTCATCGCCTTCTTCGGCTCCGATCACACCGACCCCAACTGGCGCGTTTCAACCATGACCAAGGCCGGGTTGGCAGCAGATCGCAAGACGGTGGAGACAGCGGCCCATCTCCTGCAGGACTGGCCACAGAGCCTCTATGAATGGCTCGAACGGAGTGCCCGGTCCTCCGAACACCGGGTCGGGCTGGCGGCCGAATACGGACACTGCCTTCCACGCCTCCGGGCTTTCTTCGGCGACGAGACCTTCGCCTTCCTGTTCTCCGAGGTGAGGCGCTACTTCGCCGACCATTGGGGAAACGGACTCATCAAGCGCAAGTCGATCTTCTATGCCCCACCCGATGCCCCACTTCGCGTGTCGGGCTCGCAAGCGGCAAAGAGCCTGGGGATCACGAGCGCAAGCATTGCCCGCATGGTCGGAAATGGAATTTTGAAGGGTGAACTCCGGGACATGGGGCGGCGGCGCCAGATATTGGTCGACCCGACCAGCCTGCAGGAATTCCAAGAACGCGCAGAGCAAGCGCTGTCCTGTTCGGAAGCAGCCGAAGGCCTCGGTACATCCTGCTCCCAGATCGAGAAGCTTCGGCGCGGTGGGATTCTGGACGGTGTGATCAAGGTAGGTGGCGCTTACAGGTACGAGCGCGCGTCCCTGGAAGGCCTTGTCGCTGCCTTGCTCCAAAAGGCCACCGTCATGACAGGGGCCGGCGTCGACATGGTGTCTCTCGCTGGCCTGCCGCTCCACCGGCGGCTCTCCCTGCCAAGTGTCTTGCAGGAAGCGCTCGGCGACCGATTGCCACTCTGGCGCATTGCAGCATCTCCGCTCGAGAGCGGTCTGCGCAGCCTGTATGCCCGGAAAAGTGATGTGTTCGGCCACACGGTTCGCCTGTCGGGAGAGCGTTGCCTGGGAGTGCGGGAAGCCGCGAAGTCTCTCGGCGTCTCCGTGCGCATGGTGCATGCGTTGGCGGTGGCCGGCTGCTTTCAGACCAACCGTCCTCAAACAGGCCGCATGGTAAAATGTGGACTCTCAGAGCATTCCATCGCTGAGTTTCACCGGAGCTTCTGCTTTTCGCGCGACTTGTTGCATTTCAAAGGGAGAAGCTCCCGAACCGTCATCTCTACGTTAACATCCCTGTCAATATTCCCAATTCTTTACCCGGATAAAAGAAAGGGAATTTCTGCGGTGTGGAACAGGTCGGAAGTAGATCAATACATAAAATAACATTACACGAATTTAGGGAAGTGACGCTTCGCGATCACATCACCCCACTTCTTACACCATATTTTTTCATCTCCATCAACATTTCTTGCAATCTCCTTCATTTTGTCTATAAAACTTACGCATAAAAATATTCTAAACGTTAAATATTTCTCTTCTTCTCTATTACGGAAATACAATAGCGCCTCAACAACTCTTTCTACATGTTCATAAAAACCATCCGCCAATTCATTATTATTCCCATCGAATGAATCAAGCAATCTTCGTAATCTTTATATATGCTTCCATAGATGAATTTCCTGATTCTTGTTTCTATAAGCGGAACCATGTATAGATCAACAATTAGATCTAGAAAATTTTCCAAGGAAAATACTCGCACCTTATCAGCTATTTTTGTGTTTTCATCCTCTTTTCTATTCCACAGAAGGAAGGAAATATGTTTTGAGCAGAAAATTACGTTCTCATGAGAATTACCCTTGAAGCAATCGTCATACTCAAAGGCACCACATTCACACATGTATGTTGCTTGGCTCCATGACAGAGACCTACCGCATTCTGGACATCGATCAATTATATGAATTTCATGAATTGGGCAGGCAATCCAGGCTCTAATATCCCATACAGACTGGAATATTGGCTTCTCATAAAAACACATTGGGCATATCTTCTGTGAAGCTAATATGAAGTGCTTCTTTCTTATCTCAAATCCGTAGAAATTGGTGATCCGGTCGTTTTTATCCCGAGGTATGTAGCCGCAGCCCTTTATGGTTTCGTAATCACAACCCGTGATACAATGCACTTGGTACATTATATCTTCATAATACGTTTCCTCTTTCGATGATAAGTTATTTTTGAACATCCACTGCAGGCTATCGAACCCATTAGCAATACTAAGCCGCCGAAGATAACCAACCACGCTTTCACCAGGAACCAGATCGCTCCGGATGACAAGACGGTTGGGGATCGAAAAATTGTTGCGGATTGCCATTCTTCCGCTCCCGCCTGTTTCGCCTGTTTATCCTTGAAGCGCCAATTTGAACCGCACCGAAATTTCAGTGTCTCTAGCTAGTCATCAGACTGGTTCATCTGAGATACAGACGGGACGTGCGGTACTGTCCAGTATCGTCAGAGCATAGACCGTGTCTTCAATCATGTGGCTGTGCAGGGGACGATGATGCCACCATCGCAGTTAGAAGCGGACAAACCAGATGGCTATAGTGGAATAAACCAGACATAGAATTTCGTTTTGTATAGGTAACGGTCCGTCTGGTGCATACCACCAGCAGACGTCCATGCCGCTCCTGTACAGAACAGCCGGTTATTAGCGCACCAGCAGGTCCAGTGGAACGCGCAGCGCAGTGGCAATCTTAGCAATCGCGTCACGGCTGCCGGGCTGGCAAACACTCTCGATCGCCGACAGGCATGATGGCGCGACGCCGGCCGCTTCTGCGAGCTGGCGCGCAGTGAGGCTCCGGTACTCGCGGAAAACGGTGGCAGAATGGTCACCGTCTAGGAGCCGTTCAGCGAGCTCAAAGGGGAATGCCTCCGTCTCGCCAACAGTCAGACAAATCTTCACCACGTCGGCGTCAGCGAGACCCCGGACGTCGACAACCAACTCAGCCAAGGCCTCATAGTCGGCCCGGCTCAGCGTCACCGTGTCCGCTGTTTCGGCAATCGGCGTAATGGGCAGGACGTTCATGGGAATACCTTGTTCAACTCACAACCTTCAGCATCGTGATCGGCAACGCATCGCCGCCGATCAGGTAGATGCCCCCTCAGTCACCGAGTCGGCCGGGCTCCACCCGTTGCCGAACGCCTTTGCCTTGTTCTTGCCAAATCGCCTGATCGCAGCACAGTCAGAGGTTTTGGCAAGATACAAGGTTACTTCCCTTACTCAACCGGGCAGCGTACCATCCATGTTGCCAGACGCGGCATGAAGGTGCGGAATGACCGGTACAGCGGTGTAAGTCATGCATGATTCGGATCGCCGAGACGACCTTCGGGCAGTCATTGATCTCTTGCCGTGGGGCAAGCGCCAGAAAGCTCTTGCCGTGGAAAGCATCGACGGCATGTCAGAGGTCGAGAAGGATGACATGCTCGCACTTTATGAACAAGTGGTCACCCAACTGCCGGCGGCCCTGGAAGCAGTCAAGCAAATACGGGGCATCAATTCAGCGATCGAAACAGAACGTGCTTCGCCGTTCGACTCCGAGCAGTGACATATCCCTCTCAGTTCGCCGACATTGTGAATGGGCAACGAGCCCGTTTGGCGGTGGAATTCACGGAAACCACCACAGCTTTTGCTCCAGATGGTGACCGTCACGGCGCAGACGATCACAGTGAACGTCGGTGATGTGGCAGCGGCGGGATCGGCAGAAGAAGATAACAGTCGCGGAAGCGCGGCTGGAACCGGGTGAGCCGGTAGCCTCGAATGCGCCGGCCAATGCCTGGGTTGGGCGAGCCGCAGAAAAGAATGGGACGGCGTTGCACCTGGGCCAAGTCCAGTATGCGCCCAAGGCAACGGCGTGGTTGGCGGCCACGTAGTCTGACGACGAACCGGTTCGCCGGAAGCGCTGAGATGGTCGCTGACGCAGCGGTGCGTATTCCAATCAACTTAGGTATTCTGGCAAGGACAAACCGTGCCGCCGGGCGTGCGGGAGCCAGCGAGCGCGCTCGGCGGGAGTGGGCTTGATCGTTGCCAAACGGTGGATGACCGGGCGCGTGGGCGATCGGGGCATTTGTGCTGTACCTTGGAACTGAAGCCCAATGGTAACGCCGCCCACTAAGAGCGTCGTCTCAATATCAGAGCTATGGTCCCGGCAGCAATCACCTCACTCTACCGCACGGACGGTTGCGAGCAAGCTTTCCGGAGCACCGAGGTCCGATAGTTTACTTGCCCACGCCATTTGGACCTCACGCCACTCACGTTCACCTGTGCCGTCCGTCTGAGTGAGCAGGCGCCAGTTGTATTTGAGCCCGACCCGCTGCAGGAGTTGTCCAACCTCATACCCGTCCCAAGCCTGCCGGTCGCTGCCCTTCAGCCACGCCAGCGTCTGATCCCATGCCGCCAGGAACTCTTCCGTCACAATCATACCGATCCGAGCCTCCTCTATACGGGCAAGCGGGATCGTCCGGCGAGTGACGCACGCAGGAGCCGCTTACCCGACCTTATTTTACGGGTGACGGAGATAAGCCGAAAAATGAGCCTATGGTCAAGTGCTGTGCCCGAAAGGACAGTTCGGGTTATGGTGCGAGACCTGAAGCAACTTCTTGGCGCGCGGCTACGGGCCCGCCGCTTAGCCCTCAATCTGACCCAGGAGCAGGTTGCCGAAGCTATCGCACGCACCGTCGAGACAGTGTCGAACCTTGAACGTGGCAGAGCCTTTCCGGGCCTCGATACGTTGGAGCAATTGGGCCGAGTGCTCGACCTGCCGCTCGGTAGCTTGTTCGAGGAGGTGGGCACGACGGCGGTGTCGTCCCGGCGCGCAGAACTGCGCGCCCGGCTACTCGCCCTTGCCGATGGGCTCGCCGACGCCGACCTGGAAATCGCGGTCCGACAGGTCGAGGCTTTAGCGCAGGGGAGACTGCGGCGGCCGTGAGGTTCCGCTTTGACTTCTCCTTGACGCTTTCGCCGCCGCACGTATGTAGAACGACACGTCCCGTCTGGCACAGTCCTCGGGTAACTGGGGCATCACGGTTACCTTCTGCGGGACCGATGTCACCGCTTTGGACTTGGAGGTTTCTCACTGATGGCTGCGCTTCGCCAAAACCGCCGTCCCACCATGCCCGGAGCGATCCTCAAGGCCCACTACATGGAGCCACGCCGTATCAGCGTGACCGCCATGGCAGATGCGTTGGGTTTGAGCCGGAAGCACGTCAGCCAGATCGTGAACGGCCACAAAAGGCTCGATCCGACCACCGCGGCCCGTTTGGCAATCGTACTTGGAACCACGCCGCGCTTCTGGATGAACCTCCAAGCCGCCGTCGATGAATGGGACGCCTCTATAGAAATCGCTGACTGGACGCCCGGCGCAACTTTCGCGCCGCCGGCCAACAACGACTCGGCCGCAACGGCGACGTAGGAGCGTCCGCCAATGGCGCCGGCTAGCAGCAGGATCGTCGGCGTTCCATCCGGTCCGACACTACGATAGTCGAGTTGTGCGAAGAGCGCCGCCCCGCGCGATCTGCGGGACCGGGCTAAACCCCACGGGGTCGCGTGGAACGGCGCCAGTGGCTAATGTTCGTCCCGCTTATCAAACTTTGCGCAAAAGCCTGTGCGATTTCTCATCTTTTGCTTAACGCTCTATCAGATTCTGTTTAACAGCGGCACATAACACACTGATCTCATTGTTCAGGCTTTCTCATTTTTTGCGATATGGACCAGCCATAAAGGCTCCGCCCTATCCGTTTGCGCTACCGGGTCATCACGACCTCATGCGGATGGGCGCGCAATTCCCATGTCGGTCCTTGGGTCGCTTGCGTCGCGACGGCTTCCGGTCGAGGCATCCCCGATTGACCGCGCAGCCGCCCGGTACCAGAAATGGGGGGTGTGGCTCCTGCTGGCCTGGGCCTCCCGTCATCGGCGATCCGCTGCCCCCGGTCGCCGGCATCCTGTTGGAGAATTTCCGGGTTTTCCTGCTGTTGGTGACCGTCGGCAAGGCTGCCCGTTCCGTGGCGCTGGCGGTCGCCGTCCAAGACCCTTACTGCATGCAACCGAGGACCGATCATGTCGTCTTGCCCCTGCGGCTCCGGCCGCTCCTTCGAAGAGTGCTGCGGCCCCATCCTGGCCGGGGAACCGGCGCCGACGGCCGAAGCGCTGATGCGGTCGCGCTACACCGCCTTCGTCCGCCACGACCTCGATCACGTCGAGCGCACCCATGCGCCGGAAATCCGCGAGGACTTCAACCGCGGCGAGGCCGAGCGGGTGGCCGATGAGTCCGAATGGCAGCGGCTCGACATCCTGCGCGCCAGCGAGGAAGGCGACAGTGGGATGGTCGAGTTCCTGATCCATTTCCGCCGGGACGGCAACGACATGCGCCACCACGAGCGGGGGAGCTTCCGCCGCGAGAACGGCCACTGGTTCTATGTCAGCGGCGAGGTCAACCCGAAGGGCGAGCCGCGCCGCGTGGTCAAGGTCGGGCGCAACGAGCCCTGCCCCTGCGGGTCGGGCAAGAAATACAAAGCCTGCTGCGGCAAGTGAGCGGAGGGACGCCGCCATGGAACCGCGCTTCTCCTGCACCGCCTGCGGCAAGTGCTGTCACGGCTGGCTGCCGCTGACGCTGACGGACGCCGTCGCCCATGCCGGCCGCTTCCCGCTGGCCATGGTGTGGACGCCGGTGCGCTCCAACGCCCGCTCCTACGAGCTGGCGACCCGGCTGGGCGCGTCGGTGCGCCTGCCCAACCGCAAGACGGTGGCGGTGCTGATCGTGCCGACCGCCTATCTGCCGACCGCCTATCCCTGTCCGGAACTGAGGGACGACGGGCTGTGCGGCATCCATGAGGACAAGCCGTCGCGCTGCCGCACCATGCCCTTCTACCCCTACCGCGAGGAGAAGGATCAGGCCGACCTGCTGATCCCGCGCAAGGGCTGGCAATGCGACACCTCGGTGGCGGCGCCGGTCGTCTACAGCGATCACGCGATCCTCGACCGTGCCGATTTCGACCGCGAGCGGGACGACCTGCTCGACCAGGCGCCGGCGATCCAGCGCTATGCCGATTACATGCTGAAATACATGCCGTGGATCGTCGACGAGCTGGCGAAGATGGCGGCCAAGCCGACCGGCGGCAATCTGGTCACTAGCCTGTCCTCCTTCCTCACCGCCACCCGCCGGCCGGACGCCGCGGAGATCGCCGCGGCCCAGGCCCCGCTGTTCCAGGCGATGGCGGAGCGGACGAAGGGCGATCCGGCGCTGCGCGACTACCACCGCAACTACGTCGGGTGGGCCAAGGAGATGGAGAGTTTGGCACGGCGCAAGCCCGTCTGAGAGCATCGGCCGCCGCTCACCCGCCGATCTCACCACGGTCACCTCAACCGGCAGCGCACGCCTCCCCGTGTGGCGTCCTTACTGCTGCGCCTCGCGCGCCTTGCGGGCCATCTCGTTGAGCGTCGTCACCGCCTCGTCGAAGCGGTGCTCCGCCTCGGCCTGGCGCTGGAAGGCGACGCGCTGCACCAGGATCTCGCGCGGGGTCGGCTGCTGCTGGAACAGCGCCATCACCTCGTCGATGAAGTCGGCCAGCGGCAGATAGCCCGGGCGGGTGGCTTGCCCCGGGGTGAGGTCGGTCTGGACCGCCGGCGGCACCAGCTCGATGACCTCGATCTTGCCCTTCAGCGCCTCGCGCAGGGCGACCGTGTAGAGATGCATGGCCGCCTTGGTCGCCGAGTAGGTCGGGGCGGAAACCAGCGGCACGAAGGCCAGGCCGGAGGTGACGTTGACCAGGGCCGCGTCGGGCTGGCGGTCCAGATGCTCGACCAGGGCGTCGGTCAGCCGGATGGGGCCGAGCAGGTTGGTGGCGACGGTCGCCTCCGCATCGCCAAGGTCGCGCTGCCGGTCGAGCGCCTCGAAGCGCATGACTCCGGCATTGTTGATGAGCACGTTGAGAGCCGGATGCTCGGCCGTCAGCCGCCGGGCGAAATCGGCAATGCCCGCGGCGCTGTCGGCATCGAAGCTCATGGCATGCATGTTCGGACGGCCGGAGATCGCCTGTTGCAGCACATCGTCCCGGCGGCCGGCGACGATCACTCTGTTGCCGAGATCATGAAAACGGTGGGCCAGAGCCTTGCCGATCCCTGAGCCGCCGCCCGTGATCAGGATGGTGTTTCCTTCGGTCTTCATGAGCGTGACTTTCGCTGTTGTCCGCCCGAAAGCTATCGCCCACACTCTCCAGACAAAAGTAGGCACCGGAAAGATTTATACGCACCAAAAGGAGAGCGTAGGATGCGCAAGGCTTTGCCCGACCCGCAGATCGAGGCACGGCGCCGGCAGCCGCCTCCCGAGACGGTCGATCCGGCCATCGAGGCGCTGGTTCACGACATCATCGGCAAGGTGGCCGACAAATGGACCATGCTGATTCTCGAAGCCCTGCATGAGCACGGCACCTTGCGCTTCACCCAGCTCGGCAAGGTCGTCGGTCGGATCAGCCAGAAGATGCTGACCCAGACCGTGCGCCAGATGGAGAGGGATGGTCTGGTGCGGCGGACGGTGCATCCGGTCATCCCGCCGCATGTGGATTACACGCTGACGCCGCTTGGCGAGAGTTTGGGAGCGGCGTTCTGCGGCGTGTGGATCTGGGCGGAGACGCACCACGCCGAGATCGAGCGGGCGCGGGCCTCCTTCGCCGAGCGTGAGGCGCCGACATCCAACACCACGGCGGGCGATTGATTTTCCGACATTCCGACCAGTTAAGCAAAAGATGAATTGCCGGGAAAATCGCCTGATCCTACGCCGAAATTCAAACCCGCGGTATTTTCCACGAGAAACAAGACGCTGAATTCATGGAACAATCTGGATAAAAATCTCGGTCATATCGATTTCATAAATCTCCATAAGATAAATTCTTCGCAATACACATTGTAAATATTCGATCAAATCACCACTTAGACTATATCGAAGGCCACCCCAGGCTCGCTTGTGTTCTGACCTCGCTTGTGATCTGACAAGGCTCTCTCATCCGAGGCCCTTCCTGGCGTGACTCGATCCGGACGGTATCGCCATCGCCTGCGGCGATACCGGTCAGCGCCGAAGAACAGCCACGGAGAACAGCCATGAATGCCGGGACGGGCACTGCCTTCCTCATGTCCAGCCGCCACCCGAGCCGCCGGGACGATTGGATCGTCCGGACGAACAGGGTCGCCTTTCCGCCCTGCTCCGGTCCCTGGGCCGGTCGAACCGGTACGATTCCGGCACAGACGGGCATCCTGCCCTCGATTTCCTGATCGGAGGGGCCCGCCATGACATCGCTGTTCCAGTCCATCACGGGGCAACGCCCCGTTGGCGCCGACATGTTGCGCGAACAACTGCGCTGGACGGATGCCGAGCGCCGCTGGCATCCGGCCCCGCACGCCGCGCCGGCCGACCGGCCTCCCCACGGCTTTCCGCCGCCGGGCAACGCCAGCCTGCCGCAGGGCGCCCTGTTGACCCGCCTCACCATGGCCGGCGCGGCCGCCATCAGAGCGTGATCGGTTCGGACGCACCCGTCCGAGCCGGGGATTGCGTGAAAAATCCAGAGACCGGACTCCATCGGACGCTTTAGCAGGCCTCCGATGGACGTCGAAGAGGAGTGGCATCATGAGCCTTGCAGCCCATTACATCGTGTCGTGCCGAACGGACGGCTGGTTCGTCGGACTGGAAGGGGAACTCTACGGCCCCTTCCCCAACGGCAAGACCGGGGCGCTGATCGCCGCGGTGCAGAACGCCAACCATGCCGGAAAGGACGGTCATGACGCCCGCGTGCTGCTCCGCGCGCCGGACGGCGGCGTCAGCACCGTCTGGGTCTTCGGCACCGACAGCTACCCGTCACCCTGGGTGGAGGATTTGCACCGGATCGCGCAGCAACCCCGCCGCCAACGCGCCCGCGCCTCCACCGTTCCCGACCTTGCCGCTGCCCCTGTCCCACAGCCTTCCCTGGCGCTGTGAAGACCCTGGCGCCGGACACCGGGCGGAGTCCCCACCCCGGCCCGGCTTGACCGAAGGGACCGGCGTCGATTAGGCGCCCACCTCGTCCGTCCAGACCCGGAACTCCGTCAGCGTGTTGGGGCCGAAGGTGTGGGTGAGCGGCACATCGGCCGCATCGCGCCCCTGCGCGATCAGGATGCGCCCGATCCGGGGCGCATTGTTGCGCGGATCGAAGACATGCCAGCGGCCGCCCAGATAGACCTCCATCCACGCCGCGAAATCCATCGGCCCATAGGGCGGCGGCTGGCCGATATCGCTGATGTAGCCGGTGCAGTAGCGCGCGGGAATGTTCATCGCCCGGCAGAAAGCGACGGCAAGGTGGGCGAAGTCGCGGCAGACCCCGCGCTTCTCGGCATAGGTCTGGGCGGCGGTCCGCGTCGGGCGCGAATGCTCGTAGCCGAATGTCACGTGGTTGTGGACGAAGTCGCAGATCGCCTGCACCCGCGCCCAGCCCGGCGCCGTGCCGGAGAACAGCCGCCACGCCTCGTCCGACAGAACGTCGGTCTCGCAATAGCGGCTTCCCAGCAGGAACAGCAGGGTGTCGGCCGGCAATTCGTCGACGCGGTGCTGGACGGCGCCGTAATCGACCGGGTCCTGCGCCCCGCTGTCCCGGATAATGCTGTCGGCGCTGATCGTCACGGCACCGGCTGGCGCGACCAGCCGGCTGCACCAGTTGCCGAAGCTGTCGCGATAGCCCTGGATCGGCGCCGGAACGCTGGTGACGATATGGTCTGGCCGCTCCAGGTCGCCGACGCGGGAGTAATGCACGTTCAGCATCACGATCATGGGGGTGGGGGCGGGAAAGCTGAAATTCAGCTGGTAGCCCAGGCGTATGCGCATGAATGCCCTCCGATGAAAAAGCGTGCTGGTGCTGGCGGATACAGGTATCGCCCCTGAGGCTGAAGAAGATCGAGGGAAAAGGATACATATTTTATGGTATCGGCCGGCCATCTTGGCAGGAATGGCAAATAAAAAAGGGCGGGCCACAGCGGCTCCGCCCGTTCTTTTCGCGACCTGCCTGAAAAAAGAGCAAACTACCCGCAACGGCGGCCCTGCACGCCGCCGGCCGTCATCAGAAGATCACGCCGTGATCCTTGCCGAAGGTCTTCAGCTTGTCGCGCAGGCTGTGGTCGGCCCCGGTGTAGAGACCGCTCATATACTGCCGCAGGGCAGCGACGTCGAGCGAACGCAGCATGGTCTTCACCGGGCCGACGGACGGCGGCGACATCGACAGGGTGCGGAAGCCGACGCCGATCAGCGCCATGGCATCCAGCGGCCGCCCCGCCATCTCGCCGCAGATACTGAGCGACACCTTGTGCCGGCTGCATTCGTCGACCAGACGGCGCAGCACGCACAGCATCGACGGCGACAGCGGGTCGTAGCGGGTCGAGGTGCGCGGGTTGCCACGGTCGGCGGCGAACAGATACTGGGTCAGGTCGTTGGAGCCGACCGACAGGAAGTCCAGCTTCGGCAGCAGGGCCGGGAGTTGCCACAACAGCGAGGGCACCTCCAGCATCGTGCCGACGCGCAGGCTGCTGGGCGCCTCGATCCCCTGGGCGGCAAGGCGCTTCAGCTCCAGCTCCAGCAGGCGGCGGGCGCCGTCGAACTCGGCGACCTCGGCGATCATCGGGAACATCACCGACAGCGGCCGGCCGGCGGCGGCCAGCAGCAGGGCCCGCAGTTGCTGGCGCAGCAGCGACGGGTGGTCCAGCCCGATGCGCACGGCACGCCAGCCCAGCGCCGGGTTCTCCTCCTCGCCGCCGGTCATGTAGGGCAGCATCTTGTCGCCGCCGACATCCAGAGTGCGGAAGATGATCGGCTTGTGGCCGACCTCGTCCATGATGCGGGAATAGAGGGTCGTCTGCGCCGTCACGTCGGGATATGACGCCCGGACCATGAAGGGGATTTCGGTGCGGTAGAGCCCGACGCCCTCCGCCCCGCTGGCGGTCAGGTGCGGCAGGTCGATCAGCAGGCCGCAGTTCAGCTGGATGGAGATCGGCACGCCGTCGCGCGTCACCGAGGGCAGGTTGCGGATCTCCGCATACATCAGCTCCTTGCGGTGCTGCAACGCCACCGCCTCGCCGAAGGCCATCTGGATGTCTTCGGCCGGGCGGATGAAGACCGAGCCATGGTCGCCGTCGACGATCAGCTGGTCGAGCGGCTCGATCCGGTTCAGCGCGTCGGCCGCCTGAACCACCGGGATATTGAGCGCGCGGGCGACGATGCAGACATGGCTGGCCGGCGACCCTTCCTCCAGCAGCAGGCCGCGCAGGCGGGTGCGGTCGTAATCCAGCAGTTCCGCCGGCCCCATCGAGCGGGCGACCAGGATCATGTCGTCCGGCAGGGTGGCGCCATCGGTGGTGCCGGTCTTGCCGGCCAGATGTTGCAGCAACCTGTTGGTCAGATCCTCGAAATCCATCAACCGTTCCCGGATGTAGGGATCGGTCAGATGGCTCATGCGGGCGCGGGTGTCGTTCTGGACCTGCTGCACCGCCGCTTCCGCCGTCAGGCCGACGCGGATCGCCTCGCGGATGCGCGACAGCCAGCCGCGGTCCTCGGCGAACATCCGGTAGGTCTCCAGGATATCGCGCGGTTCGCTGAGCCCCGCCAGCGACGCCGCCTCCAGCAGATCGTCGATGGCGCTGTGCATGGTCTGCAACGCGGCGTTGAAGCGCTCCAGCTCGGCATCGGCATCCTCCGCCACCATCTGGCGGACGGTCAGCTGCGGCCGGTGGATGACGGCGAGGCCCATGGCCAGCCCGGCGCTCATCGCCGTGCCCGACAGGCGGGCCGGCGCCAGCACGGGATCGCCGGTGGTGGTGACCTCCACCGGGTTGACCAGCTCGCTCTGCGCCACCAGCTCGGCGACGACCATGGCGATGGTCTGGAGGGTCTCGACCTCCTCCTCGACATAGCGGCGGCGGTCCTTGTGCTGGATCACCAGCACGCCGCGCACCTTGCTGCCGCGCAGGATCGGCACGCCGGCCAGCGACTGGAACGGGTCTTCCCCCGTTTCCGGACGGTAGGCGAAGCTGGGGTGGGAGGGCGCGTTGTCCAGCGCCACCGGGCGGGCGTGGCCGGCGATGTAGCCGACGATGCCCTCGCCGACGCGCAGGCGGGTGTTGTGGACGGCGGTCTTGTTGAGACCCTCGGTGGAGAACAGCTCCAGCACCTCGCCGGCGCGCATGACGTAGCAGGAGCAGACGTCCGCCTTCATCTCCGCCGCGATCAGCGTGACGATCTTGTCCAGCCGATCCTGCCCCGACCCCGACCCGGCCATGATGTCGCGCAGCCGGGCGAGCAGCCGGCGCGACGAGGTGCCGTCGAAGCGGGGATGCACACCCCCGCCCATACCGCCGTCACCGGCTGCCGTGTCGAGGGTGTCGGTCATCGCTACAGCGCTCCCACCGTCGGCTCCGTCATCACGCTTAACGATGCCTCATCCATCGCCCGCCGTGCCAGCGCCGATTCGGCCTGGGCGATCAATTCGGCCAGGATTTCGGCCACCGGCTGTTCGCGGGTGACCAGCCCGACGCTCTGCCCGGCCATCAGCGAGCCGCTTTCCACGTCGCCCTCGATCACCGCGCGGCGCAGCGCGCCGGCCCAGAAATGCTCGATCTCCAGCATGCCTTCGTCGCGGCTCATGGCGCCGGAATCGACCCTGGCGATGACGTCGCGCTGGAACTCGGTGAAGCGCTTCGACGCCTCGTTTGCCAGCGCGCGTACCGGGATCACCGGGAAACGCGGGTCGATCTGCACCGACGGCTGGGCGTCGCGGGCCGAGGCCCGGATGAAGGCCTGCTTGAAATTGGCATGGGCCACGCATTCGGTGGCGCAGACGAAGCGGGTGCCGACCTGCACGCCGGCGGCCCCCAGCTCCAGATAGGAGAGGATCGTCTCGCCCCGGCCGATGCCGCCGGCGACGAACACCGGCACGTCGCGCAGGTCGGGCAGGATTTCCTGGGCGAGAACGGTGGTGGAGACCGGGCCGATGTGGCCGCCGGCCTCGGTTCCCTCGATCACCAGCGCGTCGGCGCCCTGCTTCACCAGCCGCCGGCCGGCCCCCAGCGTGGGGGCGAAGGCCATCGCCCTGGCGCCGCCGTCCTTGATGCGGCGCAGGGTGGCGCCGGTCGGCAGGCCGCCGGCGATGACCACATGGCCGACCTTCTGCTCGCGGCAGACGTCGATCAGCCGGTCCAGCGCCGGGTGCATGTTGATCAGGTTGACGCCGAACGGCTTGGTCGTAAGCGCGCGGGTGCCGGCGATCTCCACCGCCAGCTGGTCCGGCGCCATCGAGCCGCAGGCCAGCACGCCGAAGCCGCCGGCATTGGAGATGGCGGAGACCAGATGCCGTTCCGACACCCAGCTCATCGCACCGCCCATCACAGCGGTGCGGGTGCCGAGGAAGTCCCGGCCCCGCTGCCAGAGCCGGTCGAGCCGGGCCGATGCTGCCGCCGCGTATGATGTGGCGTCGGTCATGGCCGGCCCTCTCCTGATGTTCCCGTCCCCGGCACCCGGGTCCCGCCTGCGATCAGGCGGCGTCCAGGCCGTAGGCGGTGTGCAGGGCACGCAGCGCCAGCTCCGCATACTCTTCGGCGATCAGGACCGAGATCTTGATCTCCGAGGTCGAGATGACCTGGATGTTGATGCCCTTGTCGGCCAGCGCCTTGAACATGCGCTGGGCGACGCCGGCATGGCTGCGCATGCCGACGCCGATGACCGACACCTTGACCACGTTGGCATCGGAAATGATGCGCTTGTAGTTCAGGGTGGACTGCGCATCCTCCAGCACCTTCACGGCGCGGGCGATGTCCGCCTTGCCGACGGTGAAGGTCATGTCGGTCGACTTGCCGTCTTCCGACACGTTCTGGACGATCATGTCGACGTTGACGGCGTTGTCGGTCAGCGGACCGAAGATGGCGGCAGCGACGCCCGGCTGGTCGGCGACGCCCACCAGGGTGATCTTCGCCTCGTCGCGGCTGTAGGCGATGCCGCTAACAACTTCCTTTTCCACGATCTCGTCCTCGTCAACAACCAGGGTTCCGGGAAGCGAACTGCCCGCAGCGGCTTCGAAGCTCGACAGCACCTGCACGCGCACGCGGTGGTTCATCGCCATCTCGACCGAGCGGGTCTGAAGCACCTTGGCCCCCTGCGAGGCCATCTCCAGCATTTCCTCGTAGGTGATCTTGTCGAGCTTGCGCGCCTTGGTGACGATGCGCGGGTCGGTGGTGTAGACGCCGTCCACGTCGGTGTAGATGTCGCAGCGGTCGGCCTTCACCGCCGCCGCCAGCGCCACCGCCGAGGTGTCCGAGCCGCCGCGGCCCAGCGTGGTGATGCGGCCATGCTCCGACACGCCCTGGAAGCCCGCGACCACGGCGACTTCGCCGGTCTGCAGGGACTTTTCCATCTCGGTGGTGTCGATGGAGACGATGCGCGCCTTGCCGTGCGTGTCGTCGGTGCGGATGGGAATCTGCCAGCCGGCCCAGGAGCGGGCGGGAATGCCGAGCGACTGCAGGGCGACGGCCAGGAGACCGGAGGTCACCTGCTCGCCCGATGCCACGACCGCGTCATATTCGCGGGCGTCGTGCAGCTTGTCGATTTCGTTGCAGTATTTGACGAGCTGGTTGGTCACGCCGGACATCGCCGACACGACGACGGCGACCTGATGCCCCGCCTTCACCTCTTGCTCGACCTTCCGGGCCACGTTCTTGATGCGGTCGATGTCGCCGACCGACGTGCCTCCGAACTTCAGGACGATCCGCGCCATACCTCACACCATGTCTGGCCGCCCGGTCATGCCGTCTGGATCTCGCCATCTGGGTCATGCGGGTCGGCTGTGCGCACCCCCGCTCCACCGTTGCCGGCGCGGGGCGGCGTATCCATACTCCGTCGCTGGAAGCGAGGCAAGTTGCCCGCACCCGTCCCGCCTCACAGTTTACGGATTTTCACCATGACCGCCTCATCCTCCGCCTTCCCGCACGCGTCCGCAACCGCTGCCAATGGGGGAATGGCAGGCGGAACCGTGGATCCGGAGGATGTCGCCCGCTTCTCCGCCATCGCCGCCGAATGGTGGGACCCGGCCGGAAAGTTCAAGCCGCTGCACCGGCTGAACCCGCTGCGCCTGACCTACATCCGCGATGCGGTGTGCAAGCGGCTGGGCCGCGACCCGCTGGCGCCGAACCCGCTGGCGGGCCTGCGCATCGTCGACATCGGCTGCGGCGGCGGCCTGCTGGCCGAACCGCTGGCGCGGATGGGCGCCACGGTGGTCGGGGTGGACGCGTCGGAGAAGAACATCAAGACCGCCGCCACCCACGCCGCCGAGACCGGCACGACGGTGGACTACCGCGCCACCACCGCCGAGGCGCTCGCCGCCAGCGGCGAGACGTTCGACGTGGTGCTGGCGATGGAGGTGATCGAGCATGTCGCCGACGTGCCGCTGTTCGTGAAGTCGCTGTCCGACCTGCTGGCGCCCGGTGGCGCGTTGTTCCTGGCGACGCTGAACCGTACGCCGAAGTCCTTCGCGCTCGCCATCGTCGGGGCGGAGTACATCCTGCGCTGGCTGCCGCGCGGCACCCACAACTGGCGCCAGTTCCTGCGCCCGTCCGAACTGAACGCCATCGTACGCCCGTACGGCCTGAGCGTACGCGACCTGACCGGCATCACGTACAACCCGCTGAGCGACGAATTCCGCCTGAACGCGCGCGATCTGGACGTGAACTACATGGGCTGGGCGGAGCGGGGGTGAGGGCACCATCCGCCCGACTCTGACGACTCTTCATCTCGACCGTCATTCCCGCGCAGGCGGGTATGACGGTCGAAGAATTTTCGGTTTTGAAAAGCCGCTTGCCCTCAGTCCTCGTACACCGCGTCCAACGGCAGAGAGAGGTCCAACGCCGCCAGCATGACCGGACCGTCGCGCACGACATCGACGGTCCAGCCACTGCCGTCGCGGCGGTAGATCTCGACCAGACGCTCGCTCTGGGACACCAGCACGATTTCGCGCAGGGACGGGATCTTCTGGTAGTTGGTCCGCTTCTCGCGGCGGTCGATGGCCTCGGTGCTGTCCGACAGCACCTCAACGACCAGCACCGGGTCCTTGACCACATAGGGGTCGTCGTCAGCGGCACAGGTCGCCACGATGTCGGGATAGTAGTAGGCGTTCGCCGCCTCCACCCTGACCTTCACGTCGTTGGTGAAAGCGTCGCATCCACGACGCAGCGCTGCCTGCCGGATCGCATACCCGAGACGCGCCACGATCCGTGCATGGTTCAGGCTCGCCCCGACCATGGCGAAGATCTCGCCGTCGACATACTCGTGGCGGACCTCGGCGCTGCGTTCGGTGGCGAGGTAATCCTGCGGCGAAATCCAGGGCTTGCGCTGTGCGTTTCCCATGGCCTTGGCCCCCGTCAAACAAGTCGGCTCGGCCCAGTGTACCAGCCCGGCCGTCGCGACACTAATTGGTGTTCAAGCGCCAAAGAAAAAGGGCCGCGCACGGACGTGCGGCGGCCCTTTGGCTGTCTGCCCCTCACCGGCGGCCCGTCAGTTGGACGGGCTCGGCTCGTGCTGGGTCAGGAGCGCGTACATCGCGTCGCCCGACTGGGCTCCGCGCAGCTTCTCGCACATGGACTGGTCCCGCAGAAGGCGTGAGACGCGGGCAAGGGCCTTCAGATGATCGGCTCCCGCCTGTTCCGGGGCGAGAAGGAGGAAGATCAGGTCGACCGGCTGCTCATCGATCGCATCGAAATCGATGGGCCGCTCCACACGGGCGAAGACGCCATGGACGCGGTCCAGGCTGGACAGCTTGCCGTGCGGGATGGCGATGCCATGGCCCACGCCGGTCGTGCCCAGCCTTTCGCGCTCCAGAAGCACGTCGAAGATCGCCCGCTCGTGCTGACCGGTCAGCTCGGACGCTTTGCGCGCCATCTCCTGCAGGGCCTGCTTCTTGTTGCCGGCCTTCAGGTTCGGGAGGATGGCGTGCGGAGAAATGAGGTCGAGCATGACGCTTCTTGACCAGCGAGACGGGTCGGCGCCGTCAGGCGCCGGCCTTCTCCGCCGGATCGACCCAGCCGATGTTCCCGTCGGCGCGGCGGTAGACCATGTTCAGACGGCCATGCGCACCGTTGTGGAACATCAGCGCCGGAGCCTGCGCCAGCTCCAGGCGCATCACCGCCTCGCTGACCGACAGGGTGGCGATGCTCGTCTCCATCTCGGCGACGACCATCGGGTTCGCGGCGCCGTCGGCGGCAGCCTCGACCTCCTCGTGATGCTCCTCGGTCTCGGCTTCCAGCACCCGGTAGCTCGCCGGGAGGGCGGCGCCGTTCTCGGCTGCGTGGTGGTCGCGCAGGCGGCGCTTGTAGCGGCGCAGGCGCTTGGCCAGCTTCTCGCAGGCGATGTCGAAGGCCGGATAGGGTTCGGTGGCGTCGCCGGCGCTCTGCAGGACGATCCCGCGGCCGACATGGGCCTGGATGTCGGCCTTGTAGAGGTGCGCGTCCTTGGTCAGGATCACGTTCGCCTCGATCGGCTTGTCGAAGTACTTGCCGACCACGGCGTTCAGGCTGTCGGCCACATGGGTGCGCAGAGCGTCACCCACATCGAGCTGCTTGCCTTTGACGGAGAGTTGCATGGTGGAACGTTTCCAATATTGGTCCGCTGGGGACGGTGTAGACACGACGTCCGAAGATGTCGGGCTCATAGATGCTGATCCGCCGCTTGCGGGCCGGGACGATAGGCAAGGGTCACCGGACTGTCAATCGAGCCCTCCCCCGCCCAAACCGCTTACATGCGTGACATCTTGGCACGGCGTCGCTGCACCGATGACGGTATTTTCATCGCTTCACGATACTTCGCGACCGTCCTTCGCGCAATGTCGATCCCTTCCGCACGGAGAATCTCCACCAGTTTGTCGTCGGACAGCACATCGTCCGGCTTCTCCGCATCGATCATGGTTTTGATGCGGTGCCGAACCGCTTCTGCGGAATGGGACGCCTGCCCGTCCGCACCCTGGATTGCGGAGGTGAAGAAGTATTTCAGCTCGAAGACGCCGCGCGGGGTCGCCATGAACTTGTTGGTGGTGACGCGGCTGACTGTGCTTTCATGCATGCCGATGGCCTCCGCGATGTCACGCAGGATCAGCGGTCGCAGGTGCGAGACGCCATGGATGAAGAACGCATCCTGCTGGCGGATGATCTCGCTCGCCACCTTCAAAATGGTGGTGGCGCGCTGGTGCAGCGACTTGACCAGCCAGTTGGCCGACTGGAACCGCTCGGAGATGTATTCCTTGTCGGCCTTGTTGCGGGCACCGTCGGAGATGCGGGCGAAATAGCGGTGGTTGACCAGCACCCGCGGCAGCGTGTCCGGGTTCAGGTCGATCAGCCAGCCGCCGCCGGGATTGGCGCGCATCAGGATGTCGGGGGTGACCAGCTGGGCCGGGGTGTGGTCGAAGGCCAGCGCCGGCTTCGGGTTCAGCTTGCGGATGTCGACGACCATGTCGGCGACGTCCTCGGCATCGACACCGCAGACCTTCATGATGGCCGGCAGGTTGCGTGCGGCCAGAAGCTCCAGATTGTCGAGCAGCGCCGCCATCGCCGGGTCGAGCCGGTTCTTCTCGCGCAGCTGGATGGCGAGGCATTCCTTCAGCGAGCGGGCGAAGATGCCGGGCGGATCGAAGCGCTGGCAGGCGGTCAGCACCCGCTCCACCCGCTCCGCGCCGCAGCCGAGCTGCTCGGCCATCGCCTGGGCATCGAAGCCGATCAGCCAGCCTGCCTCGTCCAGCATGTCGATCAGGGCCAGCCCGATCAGCTGGTCGCCCAGGTCGGGCAGGTCGATCTTCAGCTGTTCGGTCAGATGGTCGCGGAGGTTCTTCTCGCTGGTCAGCGTCGCTTCGAGGTTGCTGTCGTCATCCTCGAAGCCACTGCGGCCGCCGCGCTCGCCATAGGAGCCGTAGACCTCGCTGCCGCCGTCCGAGCCGTCGGAGAAGCGGTCGTCGCCATAGACATTCTCGAAATCGGTGTCGAGCGGCGACTCCGACGAGGACGTCATCGTGTCAGACGATGTCATCTCCACCGTGTCACGGGTGCGCCCATCGCCCGTCGGCAGGGCCGGCCCGTCGTCGCGGCCGTTCAGCCCGTCGGCGCTGAGGCCGTTGGCCGCCATGCCGCCGGGGCCGTCCAGCCCGCCCGGCGCATCGCTGCCGTCCGCCGGTCCCACCGGATCGCTGCCGCCGTCGGCCGATCCGCCGTCACGCTCCAGCAGCGGGTTCTGCTCGATCTCGCGGTCGACGAAGTCCGACAGTTCGATGTTCGACAGTTGCAGCAGCTTGATGGCCTGCTGCAACTGCGGCGTCATCACCAGGGTCTGGGCTTGTCGAAGGTCGAGACGTTGAGCAAGCGCCATGGCTGTGGAACCGGGACCAGTGGGAACGGAGGGCTACAGACTGAAGCGGTCGCCGAGATAGACCCGACGCACGCCCTCGTGCGCCACGATCTCGTCCGGCCGTCCCTCCATTAGTACCACACCATCGTGCAAAATGTATGCCCGATCGACGAGATCCAATGTTTCACGCACATTGTGGTCGGTGATCAGCACGCCGATGCCACGGTCGCGCAGATGGCCGACCAGCTCGCGGATGTCGTTCACCGCGATGGGGTCGATGCCGGCCAGCGGTTCGTCCAGCAGGATGAAGTGCGGCTGTCCGGCCAGCGCGCGGGCGATCTCCACGCGCCGCCGCTCGCCGCCCGACAGCGCCAGGGCGGGGGAACGGCGCAGATGCGTGACCGAGAATTCGGCCAGCAACTCGTCCAGCATCGCTTCGCGGGCGTCGCGGTCGCTCTCGACCACCTCCAGCACCGAGCGGATGTTGTTCTCCACCGTCATGCCGCGGAAGATCGAGGCCTCCTGCGGCAGATAGCCGATGCCGAGCCGGGCGCGGCGGTACATCGGCAGCGCGGTGATGTCCTGGCCATCCAGCGTGATCGTGCCGGAGTCGGCGGCGATCAGGCCGGTGATCATGTAGAAGCAGGTGGTCTTGCCAGCGCCGTTGGGGCCGAGCAGCCCGACCGCCTCGCCGCGCTGGACGCTGATCGAGACGTCGCGCACCACCGGCCGCTTCTTGAACGACTTGCCGAGATGCTGGGCCACCAGCCCTTCGGTCGGGACGGCAGCGGAAGCGATGTTTCCGGCGGGAGCGGCGCCGGGCCCGTTCGCGGTCAGCACGGTCACGGCTTCTTGCCCGCAGGCGCGCCGGGCCCGTTCTTCTCGCCGGGAATCAGCAGGCCGCTGACCCGGCCGCCGGCGTCGCGGCCGGCGATGACGCGGTTGATCTTGGTGTTCATGTTCATCTCGGCGGCTTCGCCGTTCAGCTGGTTGTCGCCGCGGGTGATCTTCACGTTGCCGATCAGCACCGCGACATTGTCGGCGACCGAATAGACCAGCTTGTCGGACAGCGCCACGTCGGTGGGGGTGGTGACGACGATGTTGCCGGAGCCGTCGATCCGCTCCATCTGGGTGGTGCCGTCCGGCATCTTCTTCAGCCGGCCGATCAGCACGTCGGCGCGCAGCCGGTCGTTGCCGCGCACCGCCACCGCGTCGCCGCGCGCCACGGTCAGGTCCTGCGCCTCGTAATATTCCAGGCTGTCGCGGGCGGTGACCACGTCCTTGGTGGTGATCAGCTTCAGATCCCGGCCGGTGACGACGGCGACCTGCTTGTCGACGTCATAGACGCCGTGGTCGCCATAGACCTGCTGGGTCGGGCTGACGATGCGGACGTTGCCGTCGGCCACCAGCTGGAACACCTCGTTGCCCTTGCCGGGAACCTCGCGGTAATAGGCGGTCAGCACGTCGGCGAAGACGGTCGAGTCGTTGCGCTTGGCCGATGCGTTGCCGCGCGCCACATAGGCGCGGACGTCCTGGTGCCATTCGATCGCCTGATCGGCGTTGATCTCCACCGGCTGCTTGCCGCCCATGCCGGGCAGCCCCTGGGCGAAGGCCGGCCCTGAAACCAGGGATCCGAAAGAGAAAAACCCGCCGGCCAGGATGGCCGACAGGGTCAGGGCAATACGGAATGGGGCAATACGGAGTGTGGGGGGACGGAATGGCGACCGTTTGGACGTCACGGCTTCTTGCTCCCGGGGCGCTCGGCGGCCTGGACCTCGGCCTTCGACTGGTTGAGGAAGACGACATTCTTGCCGCGGTCCGTCATGCGGAAGCCGATGGCGTTGATCTCGCCCTGCGGACCCTGGCCGGTCACCGCCTTGTCGCCCCAGGCGTTGCCCTTGCGGATGTCGGCCTCGGCCTCGCTGGTGGTGAACTCGTTGCCGTCGTCGCGCAGCACATGGACGTTGCCGCGCATCAGCAGGATGCCGGTGTTCTGGTTGTACCAGCCCTTGTCGGACCGCATGGTCACCCAGGTGCCGGTGGTCTCCGTCATCTCCGCCTGCGGGTCGTCCAGCAGGACGATGTCGGGCTGGTCGGTCGACTTGTCGGCCTTGGCCGCCACCAGCGAGAAGGGCTGGTTGTGTTCGTCCAGGCTGAAATAGCGCGGCTTCAGCATCTCGCTCTGCCCGGCGTCGGCGCTGACGCGGGCGCTCTGCGGGCTGTTCAGCGACGGCCAGGCGGCCAGCAGGGCCACCATCGCCAGCGCCGCCGCCGGCAGCACGAACTTCATTGCGGAAACGAAACGGCTGTAGACCCGGCTGACCGGACGGGTGTCGCGCCGCCGGTGCGCCCGCAGCGCCGCCGGCGGTTCGGGGGCGGCCGGCGCGCGAAGGTCCGGCGCGCCGGCGGACAGGCCGCCGAAGGTGGATTGCCCGGCGCTCGGGGCGGGGGCGGGGCGGCCGGCTGTCGTACGGTCGGGGCTGCGCAGGTCGTCCAGGCTCAAATCTTCGTCCCTCCGGCTCGGCGCTTCGCTTCCATCATGGACAGAACAATCGTCAGGCCGCACCGGCGCGCAGGACATCGTGGATGTGCACGATGCCGAGCGGCCGGTCGGCCTCGATCACGAACAGGGTGGTGATCTTCTTGTCGTTCATCTCGCGCAGCGCCTCGACGATCAACGCCTTGGGGCGGATGGTCTTGGGCCGCGGCGACATGATGCTGTCCGCGCGTTCCGCCAGAAGCTCCGGCGTCAGATGACGGCGCAGGTCGCCGTCGGTGATGATCCCGACCAGCGCCCCGGCATCGTCGGTCACCCCGACGCAGCCCAGCCGCTTGGCCGTCATCTCGAAGATGACGTCGGACAGCGGCGAGTCAAGACGGCACAGGGGCAAATCCTCGCCCTTATGCATGATGTCGGTGACCTTCAGCAATGCGCGGCCCAACTGGCCGCCGGGGTGGAACTCGCGGAAATCGGCGGCGGAGAAGCCGCGCCGTTCCAGCAGGGCCACCGCCAGCGCGTCGCCCAGCGCCAGCATCATGGTGGTGGAGGTGGTGGGCGCCAGCCCCAGCGGGCAGGCTTCCGGCTCCGGCGGGATGACCAGCGCCACGTCGGACTGCTCGGCCAGGGATGACGCGGCGCGCCGCGTCATGCCGATCAGCGGAATGCCGAAGCGGCGGGTGTAGGCGATGATGTCCGCCAGCTCGTGCGTCTCGCCGGAGTTGGACAGCGCCACCACCGCGTCGATCTTGGCGATCATGCCGAGGTCGCCGTGGCTCGCCTCGCCCGGATGGACGAAGAAGGCCGGCGTGCCGGTGGAGGCCATGGTGGCGGCGATCTTGCGGGCGACATGGCCCGACTTGCCCATGCCGGTGACGATCACGCGGCCTTCGATGCCCTGCAGGATGTCGAGCGCCCGCAGGAACTTGCCGTCGAGGCTGCCGGCCAGCGCCAGCAGCGCATCGGCCTCGGTCCGCAGGACGCGGGTGGCGCAGGCGAGATCGCGGTTCTCCACCGGGCTGGACCCGGCCAGAGTGGATCCGGTCGAGGCGGCACCGTCGGTCAGGCTGCCGCTCAGGCTGGACGTGATAACACTGGTCAAGGCTGTGATGCCTTCCATTCGCAAGGCCCGGCGATGGGCCGTTCACAAACACGGCGCCTGCCCGGAGGACTCCCGGCAGGCGCATCGAGCAGTATGCCCACCGGGGGACGCCCGGTCAAATCCACGCCCGGCCAGGGGGCGGTTGGTCGCAGATCGCTCCCTCTCCCGCCCCGGGAGAGGGCAGCGGTCGCAGTGTCAGTGCGCCAGAATGTCCGGGGTTTCCCAGCCGCCGAGGTCCAGCTCGCCGCGGGCGGGCAGGAAGTCGAAGCAGGCCCGGGCCAGATGGGTACGGCCCTCGCGCGCCAGCATGACGTCCAGCTTCGCCTTCAGGTCGTGCAGGTGCAGCACGTCCGACGCGGCGTACTTCATCTGGTCGGTGGTCAGCTCGGGCGCGCCCCAGTCGGAGGACTGCTGCTGCTTGGAGATTTCCACGCCCAGCAGGTCCTTGCACAGATCCTTCAGGCCATGGCGGTCGGTGAAGGTGCGGACCAGCTTGGAGGCCACCTTGGTGCAGTAGACCGGCTGGCAGCCGACGCCCAGATAGGCCTTCATCACCGCCACGTCGAAACGGGCGAAGTGGAACAGCTTGGTCACGGTGGGATCGGTGAGCAGGCGCTTCAGGTTCGGCGCCTCGTACTGGCCGGGGCGGAACTGCACCAGATGGACGGCACCGTCGCCGGCCGACAGCTGCACCAGGCAGAGGCGGTCGCGGTGGGGGTTCAGCCCCATGGTCTCGGTGTCGATGGCGACGCAGTTGTCGCGGGCGCCGGCGCCGAGGTCGAGGCCGTCGGGGAGGTCGCCGTCATGAAGGTCGATGGGCATGGTCGCGTCCCGGGGTGGTCAGGCCCCCGGCCATGGACCCTAGAAACGACGAACGCCGCTCTGCACGTCCTCCTTCTCAATCGAAGGAGCTGTGCATGCGGCGCAGCCGGGTAGAAAGAAATGGTGCCCAGGAGAAGACTCGAACTTCCACGACATTTCTGCCACAGGTACCTGAAACCTGCGCGTCTACCAATTCCGCCACCTGGGCTCGGTGCTCGGTGTGTGGGCGGTTGTTTAATGATCCGGCCGGGGGGCGTCAACAGCTTTTTTCCGAGCCTTCCATTTTTTTGCCGCATCGCGGGTTTTCTCCGGATTTTCCCGGGGCGGCCCCGGCCGCGACGATGCAGTCCCTAGATTGGGGGCGGTCCATTCGCTATAAGCATGGCCGCAGTTCCAGCAGTCCTCTATGGCGACACACAGTCGGACGACGCGCGGGGGCGCGCGCTAGAAGCGCGAAGACCCCGGTTTCGGCGCGCAACGACACGGGAGACGGTCGATGTCCTATCGCACTCAGGTTATCACGGTGTTCGGCGGTTCGGGCTTCATCGGCCGCCACCTGATCCGGCGCCTTGCCAAGTCGGGCGCCCTCATCCGCATCGCCACCCGCAATCCGGGCAAGGCCGGCTTCCTGAAGACGGGCGGCGCCGTTGGCCAGATCGTGCCGTTCGCCACCGACTGCACCGACGACGTGTCGGTCGCCCGCGCCCTCCAGGGGGCGGATGTCGCCATCAACCTGCTGGGCGTGCTGTACGAGCGCGGGAGCCAGAGCTTCCAGGGCGTGCATGTCGACGCCGCGTCGCGCATCGCCCGGCTGGCCGCCGCGGCGGGCGTCAACCGGCTGATCCAGATCTCCGCCATCGGCGCCGACGCCTCCTCGCCGTCGGTCTATGCCCGCTCCAAGGCGGCCGGCGAGCAGGCAGTGCTGTCCGCCTTCCCGGCGGCGACCATCCTGCGCCCCAGCATCGTCTTCGGGCCGGAGGACAATTTCTTCAACAAGTTCGCCGCGATGGCGCAGAAGGCCCCGGTCCTGCCGCTGATCGGCGGCGGCAAGACCCTGTTCCAGCCGGTCTATGTCGGCGATCTGGCCGACGCGGTGATCGCGGCGCTGGACAGCGACGCCAGCCGCGGCAAGACCTATGAGCTGGGCGGCCCGCGCATCTACACCTTCCGCGAATTGCTGGAGCTGACCCAGAAGGACATCCAGCGCCACCGTCCGCTGGTGACCATTCCCTGGAGCGCCGCCGAGTCGCTGGCCGGCATCCTGGAGAAGGTGCCGGTGCTGGCCCCGGCCCTGACCCGCGATCAGGTGGCATTGCTGAAGCAGGACAACGTCGTCTCGCCGAGCGCGCTGGGCTTCAAGGATCTGGGCATCACCGAGCTGGCGGCCTGCGAGGTGATCCTGCCGACCTACCTGTCGCGCTTCATCGTCGGCGGCAAGTACAGCGGCATGACCAACAACGCCCATTGAGGCAACGCCCGCCCGCGGGCGGGTTTGCTCTGATACTTCCGAAAGCCCCGGCCGCCGCGCCGGGGCTTTCGCGTTGAGGGGACCGGGGGGGGGGCGCTGCCGCGGGCATGGCACGCCTGCCCCATCGCCGCTTGAATTCCCCCGCCGCCGCCGTCATGTGGGCGGTTCAATTACGACGGGAACGGCGATGACGGGAGCAGAGGATATCCGGGGCGTGTCGGGCCGGATGGCGGAACAGGCATCGGCCGCGCGCTGGGCGACCGTCGCCGCCTTCTTCCTGAACGGCACCGTCTTCGGCGTGTGGGCGACGCAGATCCCGCTGCTGAAGAACCGGCTCGACCTCAGCCCGGCGGTGCTGGGTGCCGCCCTGCTCTGCCTTGCCGTCGGCGCCCTGACGGCGATGATCGCCAGCGGGCCGCTGCTGGGCCGGCTGGGCAGCGCGCCGGTGACGCGGGTGACCGCCCTGCTGTTCGCCGGGCTGCTTCCCCTGCCCTCCCTGGTGCCGGACGTGGCGACGCTGTGCATCGTGCTGGCGCTGTTCGGCGCGTCGGGCGGCACCATGGACGTTGCGATGAATGCCCAGGGCGCTCTGGTCGAGCGGCGGATGGGCCGGCCGATCATGTCGTCGCTGCACGGGATGTGGAGTCTGGGCGGGCTGGCCGGAGCGGGCCTGGGTGGGCTGCTGCTGCCGCTGATGGCGCCGGCGGCGCAGGCCGCGCTGGTGTCGGCCGGGCTTCTGGCGCTGTTCCTGGCCTTGCAGGGACGTTTCCTGCCCGACCGCAACGCCGGCGGCGGCGGGCTGGTGCTGCCCGACCGCAAGACCCTGCTGCTCGGCCTGCTCGCCGCCATGGCCTTCATGGGCGAAGGCGCCATCCTGGATTGGAGCGCCATCCATCTGCGCGACGATCTGGGCGCGCCGGCCTCCATCGCCGGCATGGGGTTCGGCGTGTTCTGCGCCGCCATGGCGGCCGGGCGGTTCAGCGGCGACCGGCTGCGCCACCGCTTCGGCGGGGCGACGCTGATGCGTGCCGGCGGCCTGCTGGCCACGGCCGGGCTGGGCTGCGTGCTGGCCGGGGGGATTGTCGCGGGGGGAGCGCCGGTTCTGGCAATGGTCGGCTTCGGACTGACCGGGATCGGCCTGTCGAACATCGTCCCGGTGCTGTTCAGCACGGCGGGGTCGGTGGACAGCGGTCATCCCGACCATGCGGTCGCCGCGGTGTCCACCATGGGCTATGCCGGCGTGCTGGCCGGTCCGCCGCTGGTCGGCTTCATCGCCGAGGCCACCAGCCTCGCCACCGCCTTCGCGATGATCGCGCTGCTGGCGCTGGGCATGGCCGCCGCCGCGGCCCGTGCGGTGCCGCGGCGTGTGGTTTAGCTTTTTTGCCCTCAATCGGCGGGCGCGGCCATCCGGCCGCTTGCCTTCGAGAGGCATGGGCCTGCGGGGCCGCAGTCGCGGCCCTACAGATAGAGGAACGCCAGCATGCCGGTGCCGACGGCGATGCGGTACCAGCCGAACGGGGTGAAGCCGTAGCGGCCGACGAAGTCGACCAGCGTCTTCACCACCAATGCTGCTGCGATGAAGGCGGTGACGAAGCCGACCAGGATCAGCAGACCGCTGTCCAGGCTCATCACCGACCAGTTCTTGTAAAGGTCGTAGACGGTGGCGCCGGCCATGGTCGGCACCGCCAGGAAGAAGGAGAACTCGGCCGCCGCCTTGCGGTCGACGCCCATCAGCAGCGCCCCCAGGATGCTGGCGCCCGACCGCGACACACCCGGCACCAGGGCCAGGCACTGGCAGAAGCCGATCTTCAGCGCCAGCGGGGCGGAGAAATTCTCGATCTTGTGGTAGCGCGCCACCGGGATCAGCCGTTCCACCAGCAGGATGGCGATGCCCCCGACGATCAGCGCGATGCTGACCACGGTGGGGTTGAACAGCACCGACTTGATGATGCCGTGCAGGCCGGCGCCCAGCACCATCGCCGGCAGGAAGGCGATGACCACCGCCATCACGAAACGGCGGGCGCCGGGATCGTCCTTCAGCCCTGTGGCGACATGCCACAGCCGCTGGAAATAGACCACGCAGATCGCCAGGATGGCACCGAGCTGGATCACCACTTCGAACACCTTGCCGGGCGGGCCTTCGAAGCCCAGCAGTTCGTCCAGCATGATCAGGTGGCCGGTGGAGGAGACGGGCAGGAACTCGGTCAGCCCCTCAATCAACCCCAGGAGGGTGGCGTCCAGATATTGATCGATCATCATCGCGGCACGCAGCCTTCGGCACGGTGAATGTTGCAGCGCTTATAGCAGGCCGTGGCCGGGCTTGGCGATGGCGTGGGGTCGGTACCCCTATTCGGGCGATAGTCCTGAATTGGGACTAATTTTCTGTCGCGTTTTTATGACACCCCACCGCCACGCCCACGCATTACAGCCTTGCGGAGGAAAAGGTCAACAAACCGGACCTATCGGTGTTTTTGTGCTTCCGCGGGGTGGGCGCATGCGTTATATGACGAGCGTCCGCCACTTCGCGGACGTTCGATTTCAACCCAGCCGGTCGGTGTAGGCCACAGCCGCAGCCCCCGGTCAGGCCCAGCAAGGCGATGCCCCCGCGACAGCGGGCGGGGCCGCGAAGCAAGGAGCAGACGTCATGGCGAACCAGAAAATGTTGGGCTTCGTGCACACCGCGCAGAAGATGCCCGACAAGCGGTCTGCCGCCGACCGCCGCCAGGACTTCGCCGAGATCTACGCCCGCTTCAGCAACGAGCGCGCCGGCGAGCAGGCCAACCGCTGCTCGCAGTGCGGCGTTCCCTTCTGCCAGGTGCACTGCCCGGTCTCCAACAACATCCCGGACTGGCTGAAGCTGACCGCCGAGGGCCGTCTGGAGGAGGCTTACGAGGTCTCCCAGGCCACCAACAACTTCCCCGAAATCTGCGGCCGCATCTGCCCGCAGGACCGGCTGTGCGAGGGCAACTGCGTCATCGAGCAGTCGACCCACGGCGCCGTCACCATCGGCTCGGTCGAGAAGTACATCAACGACACCGCCTGGGAAAACGGCTGGGTCAAGCCGCGCAAGCCGGTCCGCGAGCTGGGCCTGTCGGTCGGCGTGATCGGCGCCGGCCCGGCTGGCCTCGCCGCCGCCGAGGAGCTGCGCGCCAAGGGCTACGAGGTCCATGTCTATGACCGCCACGACCGCATGGGCGGCCTGCTGGTCTACGGCATCCCCGGCTTCAAGCTGGAGAAGGACGTCGTCGCCCGCCGGGTCCAGCGTCTGGCCGATGCCGGCGTCATCTTCCATTCCAATTTCGAGGTCGGCCGCGACGCCTCGCTGGCCGAGCTGCGCGAGCGCCACGTCACCATCCTGATCGCCACCGGCGTCTACAAGGCCCGCGACATCAAGGCCCCCGGCTCGGGGCTGAAGAACATCGTCCCGGCGCTGGAATACCTGACCACCTCCAACAAGGTCGGGCTCGGCGACTCCATGGAGGCCTATGAGGACGGCTCGCTGAACGCCGCCGGCAAGAAGGTCGTGGTGCTCGGCGGCGGCGACACCGCGATGGACTGCGTCCGCACGGCGATCCGCCAGGGTGCGACCTCGGTCAAGTGCCTGTACCGCCGCGACCGCAAGAACATGCCGGGCTCGCAGCGCGAAGTGGCGCATGCCGAGGAAGAGGGCGTCGAGTTCGTCTGGCAGGCGGCTCCCGAAGCCTTCACCGGCAACGACGTGGTGACCGGCGTCCGCGCCGTGCGCATCCATCTGGGTGTCGCCGACGCCACCGGCCGCCAGACCCCGCAGGTGATCGAGGGCTCCGACTTCACCGAGCCGGCCGACCTCGTCATCAAGGCGCTGGGCTTCGAGCCGGAGGATCTGCCGGGCATGTTCGGCTCGCCCGACCTGACCGTCACCCGCTGGGGCACGCTGCTGGTCGACCACCGCACCAAGATGACCAGCCTGGACGGCGTCTTCGCCGCCGGCGACATCGTCCGCGGCGCCTCGCTGGTGGTGTGGGCCATCCGCGACGGCCGCGACGCCGCCGACGCCATGCACGCCTACGCCCAGACCGTCGGCGCACCCAAGCTGGCCGTCGCGGCCGAGTAAGCCGCTCCTTCTTTCCGCTATCAGAACACCGTCTACCCCAGGGGGCCTTTCCTTCGGCCCCCCAGGTCAACGTCCAGACTGTGAAAGGGTCGTTCCATGACCACCGAATTGAACCAGGGTGAGCAGTTCGTCGCCGATTTCCGCGCCAACGCCGCGGCGCTGACCACTGCCCACGCCTACAATCCGGCCGACGAGCACGACGCCTGCGGCGTCGGTTTCATCGCCGCGATCGACGGCAAGCCCCGCCGCTCGGTGGTCGAAAAAGGCATCGAAGCCCTGAAGGCGGTCTGGCACCGCGGTGCGGTGGACGCCGACGGCAAGACCGGCGACGGCGCCGGCATCCATGTCCAGGTGCCGCAGAAGTTCTTCAAGGACCACGTCAAGATCATCGGCCACCTGCCGCCGGAGAACAATCTGGCGGTCGGTCAGGTCTTCCTGCCGCGCATCAGCCTGGACGCCCAGGAAGCCTGCCGCTGCATCGTCGAGACCGAGATCCTGGCCTTCGGCTACTACATCTACGGCTGGCGCCAGGTGCCGATCAACGTCGACATCATCGGCGAGAAGGCCAACGCCACCCGGCCCGAGATCGAACAGATCATCATCGGCAACGCCAAGGGCGTGTCGGACGAGCAGTTCGAACTCGACCTCTACATCATCCGCCGCCGGATCGAGAAGGCGGTGCAGAACGAGCGCATCAACGACTTCTACATCTGCTCGCTGTCGGCGCGCTCGATCATCTACAAGGGCATGTTCCTCGCCGAACAGCTGTCCACCTTCTATCCGGACCTGACCGACGACCGCTTCGAGTCGTCCTTCGCCATCTACCACCAGCGCTATTCGACCAACACCTTCCCGACCTGGCCGCTGGCCCAGCCCTTCCGCATGCTCGCCCACAACGGCGAGATCAACACGCTGAAGGGCAACGTCAACTGGATGAAGGCGCACGAGACCCGGATGGAGCATCCGGTGTTCGGTGCCAACATGGGCGACCTGAAGCCGGTGATCGGCGTCGGCCTGTCAGACTCGGGCGCGCTCGACAGCGTGTTCGAGGTGATGGTCCGCGCCGGCCGCACGGCCCCCATGGTCAAGATGATGCTGGTGCCGCAGGCGCTGACCAGCTCGCAGACCACGCCGGACAACCACAAGGCGCTGATCGCCTACTGCAACTCGGTGATGGAGCCGTGGGACGGCCCGGCCGCGCTCGCCATGACCGACGGCCGCTGGGTCGTCGGCGGCATGGACCGCAACGGCCTGCGCCCGATGCGCTACACCATCACCACCGACGGCCTGATCATCGGCGGCTCCGAGACCGGCATGGTCAAGATCGAGGAGAACCAAGTGGTCGAGAAGGGCCGCCTCGGGCCGGGCGAGATGATCGCCGTCGATCTCCAGGCCGGCAAGCTGTTCAACGACCGTGAGCTGAAGGACCATCTGGCCAGCCAGAAGCCCTGGGGCCAGTGGGTCAAGAACACCACGCACCTGGACGAGCTGGTGAAGACCGCCGCGCTGAAGGGCGAGCCGTCGGAGATGGAGAAGGAGGAACTGCGCCGTCGCCAGATGGCCTTCGGCCTCGCCATGGAAGACATGGAGCTGATCCTCCACCCGATGGCGGAGGACGGCAAGGAGGCCATCGGCTCGATGGGCGACGACAGCCCCATCGCCGTGCTGTCCGACAAGTACCGCGGCCTGCACCACTTCTTCCGCCAGAACTTCTCCCAGGTCACCAATCCGCCCATCGACTCGCTTCGCGAGCGCCGGGTGATGAGCCTGAAGACGCGTCTGGGCAATCTCGGCAACATCCTGGACGAGGATGAGAGCCAGACCCGCTTGCTGCAACTCGACAGCCCGGTGCTGACCACCGCCGAATTCCACGCCATGCGGGACTATATGGCCGACACCGCGGCGGTGATCGACGCCACCTTCCCGGTGGATGGCGGCCCCGACGCGCTGCGCGACGCGCTGCGCCGCATCCGCCAGGAGGCGGAGGACGCCGTGCGCGGCGGCGCCAACCACGTCACCCTGACCGACGAGGCGATGGGCCCGGCCCGCGCCGCCATCCCGGCGATCCTGGCGACCGGCGCGGTCCACACCCACCTGATCCGCTCCAACCTGCGCACCTTCACCTCGCTGAACCTGCGCACGGCGGAGTGCCTGGACACCCATTACTTCGCGGTGCTGATCGGCGTCGGCGCCACCACCGTCAACGCCTATCTGGCGCAGGAGGCGGTGGCCGAGCGCCAGCGCCGCGGCCTGCTCGGTTCGCTGTCGCTGGAAAAGGCGATGACGAACTACAAGAAGGCCATCGACGACGGCCTGCTGAAGATCATGTCCAAGATGGGCATCTCGGTCATCAGCAGCTACCGCGGCGGCGGCAACTTCGAGGCCATCGGCCTCAGCCGCGCCCTGGTCGCCGAGCATTTCCCGGCGATGGTCAGCCGCATCTCCGGCATCGGCCTGAACGGCATCCAGAAGAAGGTGCTGGAGCAGCATGCGCTGGCTTATGCCTGCGAGGCGCTGCCGCTGCCGGTCGGCGGCTTCTACCGCTTCCGCAAGTCGGGCGACCGCCATGGCTGGGAGGGTGGGATCATCCACACCCTGCAGCAGGCCGTCACCAACGACAGCTACACCACCTTCAAGAAGTATTCCGAGCAGGTGAACAAGCGGCCGCCGATGCAGCTGCGCGACCTGCTGGAGTTCCGCACCACCAAGGCCGCCGTTCCGGTGGACGAGGTCGAGAGCATCACCTCGATCCGCAAGCGCTTCATCACGCCGGGCATGTCGATGGGCGCGCTGTCGCCCGAGGCGCACGGCACGCTGAACGTCGCCATGAACCGCATCGGCGCCAAGTCCGACTCGGGCGAGGGCGGCGAGGATCCGGCGCGCTTCCGTCCCGACAAGAACGGCGACAACTGGAACTCCGCCATCAAGCAGGTGGCGTCGGGCCGCTTCGGCGTCACCGCCGAGTACCTGAACCAGTGCCGCGAGCTGGAGATCAAGGTCGCCCAGGGCGCCAAGCCCGGCGAGGGCGGCCAGCTGCCCGGCTTCAAGGTGACGGAGATGATCGCGCGGCTGCGTCACTCGACGCCGGGCGTCATGCTGATCAGCCCGCCGCCGCACCACGACATCTATTCGATCGAGGATCTGGCGCAGCTCATCTATGACCTGAAGCAGATCAACCCGGACGCCAAGGTCACGGTGAAGCTGGTCAGCCGGTCGGGCATCGGCACCATCGCCGCCGGCGTGGCGAAGGCCAATGCCGACATCATCCTGATCTCCGGCAACTCCGGCGGCACCGGTGCCTCGCCGCAGACCTCGATCAAGTTCGCCGGCCTGCCCTGGGAGATGGGCCTCTCGGAGGTCCATCAGGTCCTGACGCTGAACAAGCTGCGCCACCGCGTGCGGCTGCGCACCGACGGCGGCCTGAAGACCGGCCGCGACATCGTCATCGCCGCCATGCTGGGCGCGGAAGAGTTCGGCATCGGCACTGCCAGCCTGATCGCCATGGGCTGCATCATGGTCCGGCAGTGCCATTCCAACACCTGCCCGGTCGGCGTCTGCGTCCAGGACGAGAAGCTGCGCGAGAAGTTCGTCGGCTCGCCGGAGAAGGTCGTCAACCTCTTCACCTTCCTGGCCGAAGAGGTCCGCGAGATCCTGGCCAAGCTGGGCTTCCGCTCGCTGACCGAGGTGATCGGCCGCACCGACCTGCTGCATCAGGTCAGCCGCGGCGGCGCCCACCTCGACGACCTCGACCTCAACCCGCTGCTGGCCCAGGTCGATCCCGGCGAGAACGCGCGCTACTGCACGCTCCAGGGCCGCAACGAGGTTCCGGACACGCTGGACGCCCGCATCGTCGCCGATGCCCGTCCGCTGTTCGAGGAAGGCGAGAAGATGCAGCTCGCCTACAACGCCCGCAACACGCAGCGCGCCATCGGCACGCGGTTGTCCTCGATGGTGACGCGGAAGTTCGGCATGTTCGGGCTTCAGCCCGGCCACATCACCGTCCGCCTGCGCGGCACCGCCGGCCAGTCCTTGGGCGCCTTCGCGGTCCAGGGCATCAAGCTGGAGGTGATGGGCGACGCCAACGACTATGTCGGCAAGGGCCTGTCGGGCGGCACCATCGTCGTCCGTCCGGCGACCAGCAGCCCGCTGCTGTCGAACAAGAACACCATCATCGGCAACACGGTGCTGTACGGCGCCACCGCCGGCAAGCTGTTCGCCGCCGGTCAGGCCGGCGAGCGGTTCGCGGTGCGCAACTCCGGCGCCACCGTGGTGGTGGAGGGCTGCGGCTCCAACGGCTGCGAGTACATGACCGGCGGCACGGCGGTCATCCTCGGCAAGGTCGGCGACAATTTCGGCGCCGGCATGACCGGGGGCATGGCCTACATCTACGACCCGGAGGACTCGCTGCCGCTCTTCATCAACGAGGAGAGCGTCATCTTCCAGCGGATCGAGGTGCCCCATTACGAGGCCCAGCTCCGCGCGCTGATCGAGGAGCACGTCGCCGAGACGCAAAGCCGTTTCGCCGCCGAGATCCTCAACGACTGGCAGCGTGAACTCGGCCACTTCTGGCAGGTGGTCCCGAAGGAGATGCTGCACCGTCTGGCCGTGCCGGTGACCCTGCCGCGTGCCATCCCGGCGGAGTGACGACACCCCCCTGCCCCGCCCTAACCGGCGGGGCGGCGGGCGGATAGGGGAACGGCGCGCCATCCGGCAGGACGGCGCGCCGTTTCCCGTTTCAGCGGATCGAAGCCAAGCTACAGATCCCGCTCCATCACGATGCTGTCGAAGCGGTTTCCCGGCGGAAACTCCATTGAATTCCAGCCAGTTACCAAGAAGCCGGCCGAGGCATAGAACTCTTCCGCCACCAGACTGGCGTAGCACATCATCCGCAATGCGCCCGCCTCGGCGGCATCGGCGAAGCAGCGGTCGAGCAGCGCCCGTCCGACGCCGCGGCGCAGCCAACCGGGATGGGTGGCGAAGTGCCGGACATGGGCCAGCCCGGCTTGCTGTGGACGCGCCGGCTCGCCCGGCCAGTCGAAGCTCCAGCCGCCGCAGCCCGCCGGTGTGCCGTCCGCGGCCTCCGCCAGATAATAGGTGCCGGCGCCCAGCAGCGCCGGATTAGAGCGGGTGATGATGGGCAGCACCCGTTCCATCACCTCGGGCGGATAGCCGGCCGGCATCAGGGTCGGGTAGCAGGCCGACAGCACCGAGTTCACCGCCGGGGCGTCCTCCGGCCTTGCGGTGCGGATGGTGAAGCTCACGGCTGCAGGTCCCACGGCTCGTCCTTGGCCGCCGCGGTCCACTCCCGCATCGCCGGCAGAGCCAGCACGGCGTCCATATAGGCGCGCGACACCGGCGACACCGCGACGCCATAGGTCTCCAGCCGCGTCACCACCGGGGCGAACATGGCGTCGGCGATGGTGAAGGCGCCGAACAGGAAGGGTTCGCCGGCCGGGCCGCCGAAGCGGGTGCGGGCATCGTCCCACAGCGCCTCGATCCGGGCGATGTCGGCGGCGGTCGCCTCGGTCATGCCCTGGCCCTTGCGGTCGCGCTTGAGGTCCATCGACATGGTGGTGCGCAGCGAGACGAAGCCGGAATGCATCTCCGCCGACACCGAGCGCGCCACCGCCCGCGCCGCCCGGTCCGCCGGCCACAGCCCGGCCTCCGGCGCCAGTTCCGCCACATACTCGCAGATCGCCAGCGAATCCCAGACGGTCAGCCCGTCATGGATCAGGGCGGGCACGCGGCCCGACGGCGACCGTTCGGCGATGCGCGCGGCGGTGTCCGGCTGGCGCAGGACGATCACCGTCTCGGCAAAGGCGACCCCGGCCTGCCTGAGGGCCAGCCATGGGCGCAGCGACCAGGACGAATAGGCCTTGTTCCCAATCACCAGGGTCGGATCGGACATCGGACGGCACCTTTCAGGACACGCAATCTGCGGGGGCGTGAGCATGACCTGCCACCGGGACCGTAGCAAGCCATCCGGTTGCACCGGGGCAAGCATCTGCCCCGTGCGCGCGACAATGCTTTTCCGGGCATGTCATCGGAGCGGGTATAATGTTCGGCCGGATGGACCGGGGGAACCGTCCATCCGCGACACAAACCGATCTCTTACATTCCACGAGGCCTCATGACCCGGAAACTGTTCTGGGACGACCCCTACCGCACCCGCCTGGAAACCCACATAGCCGCGGTGGACGGCGACGAGGTTACGCTGGAGGCCACCATCCTCTACGCGCTTTCCGGCGGACAGGAGAGCGACGCCGGCACAATCGGCGGCTTCGACGTGCTCGAAGCCCGCAAGGACGGCCGCGAGATTCGCTACAGGCTTTCGTCGGGCCACGGGCTCACCCCCGGCGACGCCGTCGCGGTGGCGATCGACTGGGAGCGCCGCTACCGGCTAATGCGCCTGCACTTTGCGGCCGAGATCGTGCTTGAACTGGTGGTGGCCCGCCTGCCAAGCATCCACAAGGTCGGCGCCCATATCGCGGCCGACAAGGCCCGCATCGACTTCGCCTGGAACGAGCCGCTGACCCCGCTGCTGCCCGAATTCGCCGAACAGGCGGCGCGCGTCGTCACCGCCGATACTCCCATCCTGAGCGGCTTCAGCGACGAGGCCGCCGAACGCCGCTTTTGGGAGATCCCCGGCTTCGCCCTGGTTCCCTGCGGCGGCACGCACCTGCGCCGAACGGGCGAGATCGGCACGCTGACGCTCAAGCGTCGCAACACAGGCAAGGGCAAGGAGCGGATCGAAATCGCTCTGGCCAACACTCCGCCGTCACCCATGCCTCAAGCGGGAAGCGACTAAGTCCCTGGCCGGCAGGGGACGCTCGGAGCTTGCTCGGCATCGGCACGCCCGCCCTCCTGCGCCATCCCGGTTCATTCAACCGCTGCCGGCTTCCCCTCCCTGTGATAGGATAATTTGCTCATTTATATACTTTAGAAAGCAAGTCCGCTGGACCGTTGACTGCCAACGGCCTGAGGCTCATTCTCAGGGGTATGAACGCACATGCTGACAACCACATCGGCCGCGAAGAGGACTTTGATCCTATTAACGCCATGACGGAAGAGACGTTGGCGGCAGTTCGCCCGCTATTGGCGTCATACGATCCGGACTTCGACAGGCCGGATGATCTCCTCAAGGATTTTTATCTGGAAATGGATAGGGTTCGTCGGAAGACGGCGTCAGGTACCCATACGTGATAGCCCATTGGTACAGCGAAGAGCGCGCATCTATAATCCGTTGGGCCATAGTCGTGATGCTGTCATCGGTTATGGGGTTCTTTTTCCCGGCGTTGCGCCCACGGAGGGTTAGTAGGTGAACCTCTCTGCTCCCCTCCTCTCGGCAAATCACCGCGTGCGTTAACAGGTTTCTGTCCGCGCTCGCATCGGCGATGGCCTTCAAGGTTATATTCAGATCAGAAATCGCCTCTGGAGCGAGCGCCCTGGTATACGCGATGATTTTCAACATTTCGCACTTTGGCCGCGAGTCGAGACGAGCTGTCACGACGAAGCCTTCTTCCGGGGTGATGTTGAGGAGCTTCCACAGCACCAGATCAAGAAGGAACTCCAAGTAGGTCCAGTGGACGGTTGCGCGCCCTATATCTTTGAGCATTTGATCTGAAACGGGAATGATAAGGCCGTCAGACATGAAGTGTTACCATGGCTAAGGAGCGGAGCGTGGTTGAGGAGTTGGCTGAAGCTGAGAAGCTGGCCCGCACAGCTGAGGTGGTGAAGCGGATGCTGGCGACTCCAGCGAAGCCCAAGCAAGAGCGCAAGCCGAAAGCTTGCAGCGGCGAAGGCAAAGCCTAAGCCGCCGCGCAGTGTCGGATAGGTTGTCGCTGGAGTCGAGTTAGTTCGCGTCGCGGGCGCGGAGCATAGTCTTCACGACGCGCATCAGCGCGTGATACTCAACGCTGCTTATGGGCTCCGGTTTAGGCGGTTGCCCACTTACCAGTACGCCGATAGGTCAGGCGCTTGCCGGTGATGCCCTTCAAGGCCTCCACAGTGCGCTCCGTATCGGTGGACATTGGAACATCGCTGGAAAACTGTTTCACGGTGGTTCATCCGTTCCATCCATCCCACCGTAACGGCGGGACGGGCGTATATGGCGGCCGGATGGAACAGTGGAACATGCCTGGAAAACCGTTCCACTCTGTTCCATCCGCCGGCTTTCACAGCCCGCCCATGCCTGCCCGGCGCATCGCCCCCCTTTCCAGCCGGGGCCGGCCGCGCCATCCTTGGGGGATGGGCATCCGCATCGGATGCGTGACGTGATCTCGTGAAAAGGATTCCCCGTCTTGCTCGCCACCCTGCTTGCCGTCGACGGTCCCGACACCGTCGCCCTCACCCCCGTGACCAAGGCCGGGCTGGCCGACTGGCTGGCGGCGCAGTCGCCGGCCACAGCCTCCTGGGTCAAGGCCGTGGGCTTCACCGGCGAGGCCGGATCGACCGTCTTCCTGCCCGGACCGGACGGTGCCGTCGCCCACGTGCTGGCCGGCGTGTCGGCGGTCGACGATCTGTGGGCCTTCGCCGGCCTGCCCGCCTCGCTGCCCGCCGGCTCCTACCGCATCGACGCGGCGCTGGATGCGCGGGCGGCGACGCGGGCGGCGCTGGGCTGGGCGCTCGGCAGCTACCGCTTCACCCGCTACAAGAAGCCGCCCGAGAAGGGCTTCGCCACCCTGGTCTGGCCGGCGGAGGCCGACCACGGCGAGGTGGAGCGGGCGGCGACCGCCACCTGGCTGGTGCGCGATCTGGTGAACACCCCGGCCTGCGACATGGGTCCGGCCGAGCTGGCCCAGGCGGCGCAGGATCTGGCCGCCGAGTTCGACGCCGCGGTCGAGGTCATCGTCGGCCAGGACCTGCTCGACCGCGACTATCCGGCCATCCATGCCGTCGGCCGCGCCAGCCCGCGGGCGCCGCGGCTGGTCGACCTGCGCTGGGGCAACCCGATCCATCCGAAGGTGACCATCGTCGGCAAGGGCGTCTGCTTCGACACCGGCGGGCTGGACCTGAAGCCGTCCTCGGCCATGCTGATCATGAAGAAGGACATGGGCGGTGCCGCGCATGCGCTGGCGCTCGGCCGGATGATCATGATGGCCGGGCTGCCGGTGCGGCTGCGCGTGCTGGTGCCGGCGGTGGAGAATGTCGTCGCCGGCGACAGCTTCAAGCCGCAGGACGTGCTGAAGACCCGCAAGGGCCTGACCATCGAGGTCGGCAACACCGACGCCGAAGGCCGCCTGATCCTGTGCGACGCGCTGGCCGAGGCGGATTCGGAGAAGCCGGAGCTGCTGATCGACTTCGCCACCCTGACCGGTGCGGCCCGCGTGGCGCTCGGCCCCGACCTGCCGGCGCTGATGTCGAACAACGACGCGCTGGCCAACGACCTGACCGAGGCCGGGACCGCGGTCGACGACCCGATGTGGCGGCTGCCGCTGTGGGCGCCCTACCGCAAGGGGCTGGACAGCAAGGTGGCCGACATCAACAACGTCACCGCCAACGGCTTTGCCGGCGCCATCACCGCCGGGCTGTTCCTTCAGGAATTCGTGTCGAAGGAGACGCCCTGGGCGCATCTGGACACCTATGCCTGGAACGGCGCCAATCGTCCCGGCCGTCCGGAGGGTGGCGAGGCGCTGGGCCTGCGCGCCGCCTATGCGGTGATCGCCAAGCGGTTCGGCTGACCGTCCACGGCGGTGGAGACTGGGGGAAAGGACGGCGGGATGCCTCGCCGTCCGTCGATCCGGTGACGGAGGTGCCGCATGGCCGGAAGCAGGGCCGAAAGGACGGGCGGACAGGACGACTGGGTGGCGGTGCGCCGTGATGCGGAGACCGGCATCGAGACCATCCGCGCCCATTTCCGCGGCCATGCCTATGACCTGCACGACCATGACGAGCTGCTGGTCGGCGTCACCGAGCAGGGGGTGCAGGCGTTCCGCTGCCGGCGGCGGCTGCACACCAGCGTTCCCGGCCGCGTCATCCTGATCGAACCCGGCGAGGCCCATGACGGCCACAGCCCGGGGGAGGATGGCTTCACCTACGCCATGCTCTATCTGCCGGTGCCGCTGCTGACCGCCCGCAGCGAGGCGCTGCGCAGCCTGACGCCACGGGGAACCGGCCTGCCGCTGGGCTTCCGCGACACGCTGGCCGACGATCCCGGCCTTGCGGCGACGATCCGCTCCGCCTTCCTGGCCCTGCACCAGCGCGAGGGGCGGCTGGCCCGCGACCTGTCGCTGGACCGGCTGGCGGCGAGGCTGGTCGGCCATCTGGCACCGCCGGAGGAACGCCGGCCGCAGCGCCCCGACCGCGCCGCCCTCCTGGTGCGCGACCTGCTGCATGCCCGGATGGCCGAGGATGTCGGGCTGGACGCGCTGTCCGCCGCGGCCGGAGTCGACCGGTTCCGGCTGAACCGCGGCTTCCGTGCTGCCTTCGGCCTGTCGCCGCATGCCTATCTGGTCCGGCTGCGCCTGCGCACCGCCCGGCGCCGGCTGGCCGACGGCGAGGCGCCGGCCCTGGTGGCGGCGGAGGTCGGGTTCGCCGACCAGAGCCATCTCGGCCGCTGGTTCCGCCGCGCCTATGGCCTGACACCGGCCGCCTACCGCGATCTGTGCACGAACGTTCCAGACTGACGCGCCGCCATCGGGCATCTGAAGGGGCAAAGGAGATGATTGCCATGCCCGATAGCCTGATACCCGATAGCTCGATGCCCGAAACCGATCCCGCGGACGCGCCCGTCCGCTTCGACACCAAGGTCGCGCTGGTCGTCCGCACCGATCTGGCGGTCTGGCAGAAGCTGAACGTCGCCGCCTTCCTCGCCACCGGGATCGCCGCCGCGGCGCCGGACGCGCTGGGCGGGGACTATGTCGACGGCGCCGGACGCCGCTATGGCCGCATGCTGGGCCAGCCGATGCTGATCTTCGCCGCCGACCGCGACCGGCTGCGCGCCGTCCGCGATGCGGCGCTGGAACGGGGGCTGACGCTGGTGCCCTATGTCGCCGCCATGTTCGCCACCGGCCACGACGCCGCCAACCGCGCCGCCTTCCAGGCTGAGAACCCGGATGCCCCCGATCTGGTCGGGCTGGCCCTGCGCGGGCCGAAGAAGGCGGTGGACAAGACGGTGAAGGGCCTCGCCCTGCATGGGTAAAGGGCATGGGTGAGGGCGGCGGATGAACGCCACGGGTAGCGTCAACCCGCCCGTCACAGCTCCTGCGGAACGGTGATCGTCACGCTGGTGCCGTTGCCCGGCACGCTGTCGATGGCGAGCCGGCCGCCGAGAGGGCCGGTCACCGTGTTGAACACCACCGCCAGCCCCAACCCCTTGTGGCCGCGGTTGCGCGCGGTGGTGAAGAAGGCGTCGGTCAGGGTCGGCAGGTTGTTGGCCGGAATGCCAGCGCCGCGGTCGCGGACGATCAGGTTCCAGGCCGGGACCGCATCCAGCGTCGCCGGCTCCACCGTCACCTCGGCCTCGCCCGGACCGCCGCCATAGCCATGGGCGGCGGCGTTGGCGAACAGGTGGTGCAGCACCCGCTCCAGATGCGGGGCATAGCCGATCCAGGGGCAGGCGGCGCCGGGCACGATCCGGACGACCAGCGGCAGGTCGGGATGCTGGACCGCGAACAGGCTCGCCGCGTCCTCCGCCATGCGGCGCAGGTCCAGCGCCTCCAGCGGTTCGGCGGTCTGGCAGGCGGCGATGGCGGAAAAGGCCTCCACCAGCTCCACCGCGCGGGCAAGGTTGGCGTCGAGCAGGGCCGCCGGTTCCCGAAGTTCTTCGGTGGACAGCGGGCCGTTGCCGGGGCGGGCCAGATCCTGCAAATGGCTGGCCGCGGTGACGCAGACGCCGAGCGGCGTGTTCAGCTCATGCGCCAGCCCGGTCACCGCCTGGGTGATGGCGCGCTGGCGGGCCAGCGCCGATTCGGCGATGCGGGCGCGCCGCTCCAGATCCTCGCGCACCACCCGCTCCGATACCTCGCGGATCATGCGGCTGAGTTCGCGCAGCAGCTTCGCCAGCAGGTCGGGCGAGGGGGAGATCAGCGACAGGAACAGGTCGCGCTCCAGTTCGAACACCGTGACCGGCGTGGCGGCGATGACCGAGGCGGAGCGGGAGCCGCCGTCGATCAGCGCCATTTCGCCGAAACAGTCGCCGGCACGGCGGAACCCGACCTCCACCTGATCGCCGAAGGGATCGTCGCGCACCACGCGCACCGTGCCGTCCAGCAGGACGTAGAGCGAGCTGGCGCTGTCGCCCTCGCGCATCAGGACGGTGCCGGCCGCGGCGTCGAACACCCGCCCGCGCGAGGCCACGGCCGCGCGCTCCTCCGGCGAGAAGGCCTCGAACAGGACGATGCCGTCGAGGATTCCGCCGGGCGCGGTTGTGCCGGTGGTGGCGCTGGTCATGGTGACGGGATGCTCCGAATGGGCCTTGTCCCGACAGCATAGATCAAGCAGCCGGGAAACCGCGAGACGTTACCCGAGGCTTTCGCGAATCGGAAACCGGCTTTCGCGCGACAGGCGGTCCAACAGGCCGCGCGACCCGGCCTCGCATAGGTCCAGCACCTGCTCGAACCCGTCGGGGCCGCCATAATAGGGATCGGGCACCTCCCGCCCTTCCACCCCCGCCGCATCGTCCAGGAACAGGCGCAGCGCCGCGGTGGCGCCGGCCGGGGCGATGCGGCGCAGCTGGGCCAGATGGCCGTGGTCCATCGCCAGGATATGGTCGAAGCGGGTGAAGTCGTCCGCCACCACCTTGCGGGCGCGCAAGGCCGACAGGTCGACGCCGCGGGCCAGAGCCGCGCGCACCGTGCGCGGATCGGGCGGCTCGCCGACGTGATAGCCGTGGGTGCCGGCGGAGTCGGCGCTCACCAGGGCGCCGAGCCCGGCGCGTTCGGCCAGATGGCGGAACACCCCCTCGGCGGTGGGCGAGCGGCAGATGTTGCCCGTGCAGACGAACAGGACCTTGAGCACCCCTGGCATTCCTCTTCCTCGTTTCCTGCGGCTTTACTTCCGGGCGTGACGAGCGTACGCCGCAACAGTTTTCCACATGACCGGTTTCCGAACCGCTAAGGGGGATCCCATGCCCGCTCCCGCCCTGACCAACCGCCTGCGTCCGACCGACCGGATCGTCATCCTGACCGGGGCCGGGATTTCCAAGGAGTCGGGGCTGGACACCTTCCGTTGCGCCGGCGGCATCTGGAGCCAGGTCGATCTGGAGGATGTGGCGACGCCGGAAGGGTTCGCCCGCGACCCCGATCTGGTCCACCGCTTCTACAACGACCGCCGCCGCGGCCTCGCCGATCCGGCGGTGCAGCCCAACGCCGCGCACAGGGCGCTGGCGGAGCTGGAGCGGCGCTGGAAGGGCAACGTCCTGCTGGTGACGCAGAACATCGACGACCTGCACGAGCGCGGCGGGTCGAAAGCGCCGCTGCACATGCATGGCGAACTGCTGAAGGCCTTCTGCCTGCACTGCCGCACGGTGGTGGAGGTGCAGGGCGACCTGTCGGTGCACGACCATTGCCTGACCTGCGGCCGCAAGGGCGGCATGCGGCCCGACGTGGTGTGGTTCGGCGAGATGCCCTATCAGATGGAGCGCATCCAGCGGGCGCTGGAGGAATGCGACCTGTTCGTGTCGGTCGGCACCTCCGGCCATGTCTATCCCGCCGCCGGCTTCGTGGCGGAAGCACGCTCGGCCGGCGCCTATACGGTCGAGCTGAACCTGGAACCGTCGGAGGGCGCCTCCTATTTCCACAGCTCGATCCACGGCCCGGCGACCCAGGTGGTGCCGGCCTTCGTCCAGGATTTGCTGACGCTTGTCTGATGAAATCGTTGAAGGCGGTTCGGATCTCGACCGCCTGTTCGCAAAGGCGCGCGCCTGCACGCTGTGTGCGGGGGTGCTGCCCCATGGCTGCCGCCCGGTGCTGCGCGGCAGCCCCACCGCCCGCCTGCTGATCGTCGGGCAGGCGCCGGGTGCGCGGGTGCATGCCAGTGGCATCCCCTGGGACGACGCCTCCGGCGACCGGCTGCGCAAGTGGCTGGCGATGGACCGTCCCGCCTTCTACGACGAATCCCGCATCGCCGTGGTGCCGATGGGGCTGTGCTATCCCGGCACCATGCCCAAGGGCGGCGATTACCCGCCGCGTCCGGAATGCGCGCCGTTGTGGCACCCGCCGCTGCTGGAATCGCTGTCCGGCGTGCGGCTGACCCTGCTGATCGGGCAGTACGCCCAGGCGCGCTACCTAGGCGGCCGCCGCAAGGCGACGATGACGGAAACGGTGGCGAACTGGCGGGAGTACGGCCCGGCCTTCCTGCCTCTGCCGCACCCGAGCTGGCGCAACACCGCCTGGCTGAACCGCAACCCGTGGTTCGATGAGGATCTGGTGCCGGCCCTGCGCCGCCGGGTGGCGGACGCGCTGGGCGACTGAACCGCCCTCCCCTCGCCTGCTCCCCCTACTCCATCGTCTCGATCCGCTCCATGTCCTCGTCGGAGAAGCCGAAATGGTGGCCGATCTCGTGGATCAGGACATGGCGGACGATGGCCGGCAGCTCCTCCCCCGTCTCGCACCAGTAATCGAGGATCGGGCGGCGGTAGAGGAAGATCATGTCCGGCCCGCCGCGCAGGTCGGCGACGCTTTGCCGCGTCAGATCCACGCCCCGATAGAGGCCCAGCAGGTTGAATGGGCTTTCCAGCTCCATCTCCCGCTCGGTATCCTCATCGGGGAAATCCTCGACATGGATCACGAGGTTCCCGACCGGGGCGAGCAGCTCCGCCGGGATTGTGTCGAGCGCCTCTTCGGCCATGCGCTCCAGGTCTTCGACCGTGGGCGGAACCGTATGGGGACCTGAAGGTTTCCGTATCATGCCGCAGAAGGTAGCGAACCGCCGCCCGTTCGCCAAGAAGCTGCGGGCGGCAAAAGAGAGACTTAAGGAAAGGGAGGTCATCATGTCGGATCGTCTTGTCGGCGCGCATCGCCAGACGGCGCTGAAGGAACTGCACGGCTGGGCGGAGGTGCTGGAACGCGACGCCATCCGCAAGACCTACCATTTCGCCGATTTCCCCGCCGCCTGGGGATTCATGAACCAGGTCGCCCTGCTGGCCGAGAAGACCGGCCACCATCCCGAATGGTTCAACGACCTGGGCCGGGTCGAGGTGATCCTCTACACCCGCAAAAGCGACGCCGTGACCCAGGCCGACGTTGACTTCGCCCATCGCCTGGACCAGATGGCGCCCCTGCACGACCGCTGAGTGATTGCCAAGTGACCGCTAAGTGACCGCCGGGGCGGGACCCATCGCCCGCCCCCGGCGTTACTCCTGTTCCGCCGCCGACCGGGCGGCGGGACAACACCGTGCAGTGCGGAGCCGCCGACCATGCCGAAACCCCTGACCCTGTCCATCCCCCATTCGCTCGGCCGGGCGGAGGCCAAGCGCCGGCTGGTCGACGGCATGGGCGAGGTGCGGGCGCGCCTGAGCGCCGTGTCGGCCAGCGTCGACGACAGCTGGACCGACGACCGCCTGAACTTCCACGTCGTGGCGCTGGCCCAGACCATCGCCGGCCACATCGACGTGCTGGACGACCGGGTCGAGATGGAGGTGCAACTGCCCTGGGCGCTCGCCCTGCTGGCCGACAAGATCAAGAACAAGGTCTCGCGCCAGGGCACGCTGATGCTGGAGAAGAAGTAAGGATAGTGGGGGAGGTGCGGGCTTCGATTGCCCCCGCCCTGCCCCTCCCGCCTATCCTTACCTGCCCTACCCCTCCGACGCCTCTTCCACCTTGCGGCGCGCCAGCGGGTGGTGGTCGTGCATGACCCTCTTCAGCCGTTCCGTCACCACATGGGTGTAGATCTGCGTCGTCGCGATGTCGGCATGGCCGAGCATCTTCTGGACGGAGCGCAGGTCGGCGCCATGGTCGAGCAGATGGGTGGCGAAGGCGTGGCGCAGGACGTGGGGGCTGACCTTTTCCGGGTCGATGCCGGCGTCGATGGCCAGTTGCTTCAACAGCTGGGCGAAGCGCTGGCGCGTCAGGTGCCCCTCGGCGGAGATGCGTGATGGGAACAGGAAGGGGCTGTGCCCGGCCTCGCCCCCTGCCCCGGCGGCCGGCGGGATGAAGTGCCCGCGGAACGGGATGTAGCCGGCCAGCGCCGCCAGCGCCGGGTCGGACAGCGGCACCATCCGCTCCTTGCCGCCCTTGCCGCGCACCAGCAGGCCGCGGCCGTCGCGCATGATCGCGGTCATCGGCAGCCCGACCAGTTCCGACACGCGCAGGCCGGTGGCGTAGAGCACCTCCAGCAGCGCCACCAGCCGCAAGCCCTCCGGCCCGCCGCGCGCCTCGGCGGTGGACAGCATGGCGCCGACCTCCGCCTCCGTCAGGATCTTGGGCAGCGGACGGCCCTGCTTGGGGCTGTCGAGCGGCGAGGCGGGATCGTCGGTGCGGCGGCCTTCCGACAGCAGGAAGCGGTAGAACTGCCGCATCGCCGACAGCCGCCGCGCCACGGTGCGGGGGGCGCCGTCCTTGCTCTGCACCGCCAGATAGGCCCGCAGATCCTCGGTGCCCGCCGCCTCCAGCGCCACGCTGCGCTGGGCCAGCCAGCGGCCGAGGTCGGCAAGGTCGCGCTCATAGGCCAGCCGTGTGTTCACCGCCGCCCCGCGCTCCGCCGTCAGCATGTCGAGGAAGGCGTCCAGATGCGGCGAGGTGGCGAGCGGGCGCGGCTTGCACGGCCGGCCGCGCCGCTTGGCACCGGCTTTGGCGGCGGTCTTTTTGCTGCCGGTCATGGTGTCGGCGTCATGGTGGTGGCGGGCTCCACGGGGCGGAAGGTCATTCGGCGGTTGGATTCGGGGCCTGGGCGGTGGGACCGGCGATGGCGGCCATCGCCTCGCGAACCAGCGCGCGGGCGTCCGGTTCCAGCCCGACCGCCTTCAGGTTGGCCGCCACGCGGGCGGTGACGACGGGCGGCAGGGTGGCGGGTCCGGCCTCCCCAAGCAGGATCAGGGCGACGGCCACCGTCTCGCCGATGCGCCCGCCGGCCGCGGCGTCGCCCAGCCGCTGCCACAATGCGGGATCGACGCCGGCCTCGCTGCCGCTGGGCGGGCCGGCGCCATCGGTAACGGTCATCCAGGCCTCGTCCGGGATGGCGACCCCAGTGGCCTGGAGCAGCGCCAGCTGGCCGGCGACGCGGTTGCGGGCGGGGGTGTCGGCGCCGCGCAGCGCCTCGTCCAGCCACGCGCCCAGCGCAGCCGGATCGCCGCCGCCCTGGCTGCGTCCTTGGCCCGTCGCCACCACCGCCAGCGGCCACAGCCAGGCGGTGTCGGCGCTCCGGCCGCTGCGCAGCGCCAGATCGTGCCAGCGCCGCGCCTGATCGAGCCGCCCCTGCGCGTAATAGAGCCGGGCCGCCGCCGGGGCCAGCGCCGCGGCGTCGCCGGTCGGCGACACGCCGTCGAGCAGCCCGGCGGCGGCACCGCCGACCGGCCCGGCGCGCAGGCGCGGATCGACCAGCTCCACCGCCAGCGCGGCCAGCGCGACGCGCCGACGCCCGTCCATCGCCGCCGCCATCGCCTGATGGACCAGCGCGCGGGTGCGGGCGCCGCGGTCGCGCCGGGCGATGTCGCGGACCCGCAGCAGCTCATCCCCCACCGCCGGCACCTGGGCGTAGAGATCCTGGAGCTGCCGGGCATCGAGGAACAGGGCGGCTGCCGCCCGTTCGCCGGCGGCGGCGCGGGTGGTGGGATCGGTGGCGGGGTTGGTGGCGATGGCGGCCAGCGCCGGCAGGGTCTCCAGCGGCAGCCGGTCGGGCGGCACGCCGATCCGCGCCGTGCGCATGGCGGCAAGCAGCAGCGCCAGCCCGTCCGCATCGGCTTGCAGCGACAGCGAGCGGGCCGGCGGCGGGGCGGCACCGGCCAGCGCCTCGGCAACCGGCAGGAAGGGGTCGGACCGGCGGCTGTCGCGCAAGACCGCCAGCGCCTCGTCCGTGCCGGCCCGGTCGCCGGAGCGGGCGCGGCAGAACAGGCCCAGCTTGGCCCAATAGGCGGAGGCGAAGCTCTTGCCGCGGGCCAGCGCACGCGGGCAATCCAGCCCGCCGCGCACCAGCTCCGCATCGGTCAGCGCCCTGGCCGCCGGCTCGTCCGCCGCCAGCGCCGCCGGCAGACGCCCGGCCAGTTCGGCTGCCCCGGCGGGATCGCCGAGCCGCGCCAGCTTTTCGATGCGCAGGGCGCCGAGGCGGCGGGGCGGCGGGGCTTCCCCGGTCGCGACAGCCGGAGAGCCGGCGCTCAGCAGCAGGCGGCGTTCCAGCGCCTTGACGGTGGGAGACGGGGTGTCGACCGGCAGGGCGGCGATCAGGGGAAGAAGCTCCGCCCGGCCAAGACCGCGCCAGGGGTCGCCGCCCAGCCCCTGCAAACCGTCGAGGAGGCCGGCGCCGTCCGGATCGGGCGCCCCCAGCGGCTCGCGCGCGACCGGCGCCGGCCGCGCCACCACCGGCGAGACGGCGGGCGGCGGCGCGACCGCGGGCGGATAGGCCGGCACGATGACAGGAGCGGGTGCGGAGGGCCGGGACGGGGCAGGGGTTTCCACCGCGGCGTCGGGCGTCAGCCGGACCGGCGGGCCGAAGGCCTGGGCTGCGGCGGCCATGGACCAGCCAGCCGCCAGCAGCCCGGCCAGAAGCTGAACGGTTGCCCGTCCGACTCCCTGGGACCGGGCATGCTTCTGTAGGACGCTCGGTCGGACGCTTCCGGCCGATGGTCGGGGTTCAGCGCGGGAAGCGCTCATCCGGCAGAACCTTCTCCACCGTTTTCGACGGAGCCGGCAGGTCCCACGAGGCGAGGAACACCATGCCACCGGCGATCACCAGCAACAGCAGGACGAAGAGGATCGAGAGAAACCGGCTCATGGCACCAGGGACGTGTTGTGTCGGAAAGCGGAAGATCGGAGCGGAGCTACCATGTCCTGCATCCGCAGGGCTTGGGACAAGCAAGGGCTTTTCTGCTAAAGCATCCGCGGCTCCGGCCGGCGGCCGAAGGACGGCGCAGTGTAGCCACAGGTTGGACCGCGGCGCAACCCGTCCACCGGGCCATTCGCCGGCTCCGCAGCAGGATGCGGGGCAGGGCAGGGCGGAACCGGAGCGCTTGTGCCGGCCAGCTTTCGGCGGGTATGAGTGTTGTCTGTTGCAGCGGTGTGACGGCCGGCGAAGACGCCGGCATGCTGGGGCCGGGAGTGCGGGTGGCGGATCGGATGGATGTGATGGGACTGCGCAAGGCGATGACGGCCCAAGGTCCGGGGGCAGGTCCGGGCACGGGCCCGGCGGAGGATGCGGTGCCGCTGCTGCCGCGCACCGTGGTGCTGGTCGGGTTGATGGGGGCGGGCAAGAGCGCCATCGGGCGCCGGCTGGCCACGCGCCTGCACCTGCCCTTCCGCGACGCCGACACCGAGATCGAGGCGGCGGCCGGCTGCACCATCGCCGAAATCTTCGCCCGCGACGGCGAACCGGTCTTCCGCTCCGTCGAACGCCGCATCATCACCCGTCTGGTGAAGGACGAGCCGGTGCATATCCTGGCGACCGGCGGTGGCGCCTTCATGGACCCGGAAACCCGCGCCGCCATCCGCCAGCACGGCGTGTCGGTCTGGCTGCGCGCCGAACTGGACGTGCTGGTCGCCCGCACCGCCCGGCGCACCCACCGCCCGATCCTGAACCAGGGCGATCCGCGCACCATCCTGGGCCGGCTGATGGAGCAGCGCTACCCCGTCTATGCCGAGGCCGACCTGACCGTGGTCAGCGACGAGCGCCCGCCCGACGTAACAGTGGAGCTGGTGATCGACGCGCTGGAGGCGCATTTCGGTGTCCAGCTTCCCCACCGCCAGCCCCAGGGCCAGACCCAGGGCCAGGGCAACGCCCAGCGCGGCGGCCGGCCCGGAAAGCCCGACGCCCCAAAGACCGACGCTGCCAAAACCGATACCGCCAAAACCGACGCGCCCTGATCCCCGCCTCCCGCCCCTTGTCATGAACCACCAGCTTCGCGGACTGCCCCGATGACCTCCGTCAACGCCACCACCCCGGCCGCACTCGACACCGTCCGCCTGGAGCTGGGCGCCCGCAGCTACGACATCCTGGTCGGCGACGGGGTGCTGGGCGATGCCGGCGAGCGCATCGCCGCGATCACCCGCGGCCGGGCGCCCATCGTGGTGACCGACGCCAACGTCGCGCCGCTGCATCTGGACACGCTGAACGCGGCGATGCTGGCGGCGGGGATCGCGCCGCAGCCGGCCATCGTCCTGCCGGCCGGCGAGAAGACCAAGGACTTCGCCCATTTCCAGCAGTTGATGGACGACATCCTGGGCCGCGGCATCGAGCGGTCCACCGTCCTGCTGGCGCTGGGCGGCGGGGTGATCGGCGACATCACCGGCTTCGCCGCGGCGTCGGCCCTGCGCGGCATCGACTTCATCCAGGTGCCGACCACGCTGCTGTCCCAGGTCGACAGCTCGGTCGGCGGCAAGACCGGCATCAACAGCCGGCACGGCAAGAACCTGATCGGCGCCTTCCACCAGCCGCGTCTGGTCATCGCCGACACCGCCACGCTGGACACCCTGCCGCGGCGCGAGGTGCTGGCCGGCTATGCCGAGGTGGTGAAATACGGCCTGATCCGCCAGCCCGACTTCTTCGCCTGGCTGGAGCGGAACGGCCGGCGGGTGGTGGACGGCGACAGCGACGCCCGGCGCCACGCGGTGACGGTCAGCTGCCGCGCCAAGGCCGACATCGTCGGCGTCGACGAGCGCGAGAGCGGCGACCGGGCGCTGTTGAACCTGGGCCACACCTTCGGCCATGCGCTGGAGGCGGCGACCGGCTTCGGCCAGACCCTGCTTCATGGCGAAGGGGTGGCGATCGGCATGGTGCTGGCCTTCGACCTGTCGGTCCGGCTCGGGCTGTGCCCGGCCGACGACGCGCGGCGCGCCCGCGCCCATCTGGCCGATGTCGGCCTGCCGGTGCGCCCGGCCGACATCCCCGGCGTCGCCTGGGACGTCGATGGACTGGTGCGGTCGATGGCGAAGGACAAGAAGGTGCAGGACGGCCGCATCACCTTCATCCTGGCCGACCGCATCGGCAACGCCTTCACCCGCCGCGACGTCGATACCGCCGCCGTCCGCGCCGTTCTGGCCGAGTCGGTCCAGCCCGCCTGATCCTCGCCTATCACGGATAATCCGTCTTTCGCACAATAGCAGCGACAGCGGTTGCCCGCCCATACTTCCTCCAAGACCGCGGCCATTCCGTCCGCGGCACCGATGGGGAGGATGGGCGATGAAGAAGACGCTTGGGATGTCGGCGATGGGTGCGGTGCTACTGCTGGCGGCAGCACCGGCCATGGCGCTGGAGGTTCGCGAACAGGCGACGATCAAGGCGCCGGTCGAGCAGGTGTGGAAGCAGATCGCCCCCTTCTGCGCGATCAGCGACTGGCACCCCGCGGTGGAAGGCTGCACCCTGCGCAAGACCGGCGACAGGCAGGAGCGTGACATCGCGCTGAAGGGCGGCGGTGCCCTCCAGGAACGGCTGACCGGCCTTTCCGCCGCCAAGCACCGGCTGCGCTACACGCTGCTGACCGGGCCGCTGCCGGTGAAGAACTACACCTCCACCATCCGGCTGAGCGCGGTGGACGCCCACACCACCCGCATCACCTGGTCCTCGCGTTTCCAGGCCAGCGGCGCCTCCGACGCGGACGCGCGCAAGACCATCGCCGGCATCTACACCAGCGGCTTCGACGGGCTGCGCAAGCGGCTGGAGTCCGGCCAGTAACGGCGCCGCCGCCAGCAGTGACCCGGCAGTGACCCGGCGCATGCGGGAAGTTCCAGACAATCAGTTCTATTGACGATCGGTCCATCAAGCTGACAGGATCGTGTATGCCGCGCTGCGAAATCGCGGTCGAGTGCATCGTTCGTCCACAAAACCTGCAATCACGAGGGAGATGGGACACATGCCGACACGCCGACTGATGCCCGATGTCATCAAGAACCAGGAACTGACCTGCCTGCCGCCGGGCGCCACCGTGCGCGACGCCGCCACGCTGATGGCGCAGAAGCGCATCGCCGCGGTGCTGGTCACCGAAGGGAGGACGCTGAAGGGCATCGTCACCGAGCGCGACATGACCGCCCGCGTGGTCGCGGCCGGGCTCGACCCCGACACCACCCTTCTGTCGTCGGTGATGACCGCCGATCCCGACACGCTGGAGCCCTCGGCGACGGCGCTGGAGGCGCTCGACCTGATGGAGCGGCACCATTACCGCCACCTGCCCATCGCGGTGGGTGGCGAGGCGGTCGGCATGGTGTCGATCCGCGACCTGTTCGCCGTGGTGCGCACCCATCTGGAGGACGAACTGCGCAGCCGCGAGGCCTACATGTTCGGCAGCGGCTATTCGGCGGAGGCCACGCTGGGCTGACGGCAAGCTTGACCCATAGGTAACGCTGCGTTGCGGTGGGGTCGGGTTGACCGGGCGCCCGGCCCCACCGATAGTCGAGGGTGAGCCATCCTCTTTGCTGAACTGGAAAGCCCGATGTCCGCGCCCTCGCTGTCCGCCCCCGCCGCGCGCGAGCCGATCCACACCCGTCGTGTCACCTGCCAGGGCTTTCGGCGCGCCGACGGGCTGTGGGACATCGAAGGCCACCTGACCGACGTCAAAAGCTATGGCTTCCACACGGAGGAGCGTGGGCATCTGGAGCCGGGAACCCCGATCCACCAGATGTGGATGCGCCTGACCGTCGACGACAAGCTGACCGTCCAGGCGGTGGAGGCGGTGACCGAACACAGCCCCTACAAGGCCTGTGGCAGCATCACGCCGCAGTTCCAGCAGCTGGTGGGCCTGCGCGTCGGACCGGGCTGGACCCGGGCGGTGAAGGACCGGCTGGGCGGAGCGAAGGGCTGCACCCATCTGGTCGAGTTGCTGGGGCCGCTGGCGACCACCGCCTTCCAGACCGTCTACCCGATCCTGGCCCGCGAGGCGGCGGACCGCGCGAAGGCGTCCGGCAAGCCGGCCCAGGACGACGGCAAGCGGCCGGTGCTGCTGAACATGTGCCATATCTTCGACAGCAACGGCGAGGTGGTACGCAGGCATTGGCCTGCGCACTACACCGGCCATGATCGCGCCGGCCCTCAAAACGAAGACGCCGCCCGGGAAGAGGCGGCGGAATAGAATAGCCTTCGCCCCGGGCGCCCGCCGGAAATCAGCCGGGCGGGCGCCGGGCGGTGCCGCTCAGGCGTCCAGACCGGGCTGGGCCGGACCTGCGGCCTGGGTCGGGCCGGGGGTAGGACCTGGGGTCGGGCCGGGCGTGGGGAAGCTGCCGCCCGCGGCGACCGCGGCCTTGACACCGTCCTCCTCGTCAGCCATCGGCAGCTCGAACGGCGTGCCGACGAACGGGTCGCTGCCGCCATGGCCGGCACGCATATGACCGTCCTCGGTGCAGGCCCGCCGGTAATAGGACGCAATGAAGACGCGCACGGCCGATGTCAGGGTGACATCGGCGTCTTCCGGCTTGATGCCCTTGCGGCGCGCCTGTTCCTCGATCCGCTCCTTGATCTGGGTGCAGAGGCGGTTGACGGTCAGGCCTTCCCGACGGCCGATCTCCTCCAGAGCATCCCACATCGACGGTTCCAGCCGCATGCTCGTGCGGTGCCCGCCGATCATGATGTTCTGACTCCTCAGCGGTTCCACCCCCGCATGGGAGGTGATCACGCGCTTTTTCTTCGGCCCACGCTTCGCCATCCGCAGCCCCTTCCACGAAGCCGCCGGCGGACATGCGAAGTTTGTGTCCACCACGGCGCGATAAATGGTTGCATATATCATACTTTACTAAACGCAGCGGGAAATGCAACCACGCTAGCGTCTCTCATTCTTACAAGTTTTCCTAAAATCGACTCTTGGTTGCATTCATATGTATGCTGTTTCGGCCGCATCAACCGCTCGTTATTTGAAGCGGACGAACGACCGGTATGAACCTCCTGTGGACGGGATGCGTGCGGGCTTTCCGGCCCCGTTCAGGCCCCGGCTTCACCGGGGGCGTGGGTGGTCAGCCCCAGCGCATGCACCCGCTCGCGCAACTCGTCGGCCAGCAGCGCATAGACCATCCGCTGGCGCTCCACCCGCGACTTGCCGGCGAAGGCGGCGGAGACGACGGTGACGTGGAAGTGGGTTTCCCCGGCGGCATCCGCCCCGGCATGGCCGGCATGGCGGGCGCTGTCGTCGGCGACCTCAAGCCGGTCCGGCGCCAGTCCGGCGGTCAGCTTTTCGCGGATGCGGGTGGCGTATTCCATGGCGGATCCTGATGTCTCGTCGCTGGTCGGGGAGGGATGGGGGAGGCTGCGGCGGGACGTCGTGACCCGGCCGGCGCGCCAACGGTCAGGAGACGGTGCGATCCCTGCCCTGTCAAGCGTCTGTCAAGCCCGGCGACCCGCAGATTGCGGATGACGGAAGCTCGATTCGGCGTGCTTGCCAGAGGCACCGGCTCTTCCCATACTTGCCCGATGACCAGGAACCGTGCCCGCTCCAGTTACGACAGCTACGCCGCCCCGCGCGCGGCCACCCGTGTGTGCGACCATCCCGATTGCGTCGCCGCCGGCGAATTCCGTGCGCCGAAAAGCCGCAGCAGCCTCAACGAGTACTGGTGGTTCTGCCTGGAGCATGTCCGGGAGTACAACCGGGCCTGGGACTATTACGCCGGCATGTCCACCGACCAGATCGAGGCGGAGGTGCGGCAAGACACCACCTGGCAGCGGCCGAGCTGGCCGCTCGGCAAATGGGCGACGCAGGAGCGCTTCATCCGCGACCGCGTGGTCAACGGCTTCAGTTTCGAATTCGGCCAGGACACCGGCAAGACGAAGAACGAGGAAAAGGCGCACCGGCGCCACCACGCCCGCACCGAAGAGGAAAAGGCGCTGGCGGTCCTTGAACTGACTCCGCCGGTGGACTTCGCACGGATCAAAGCACGCTATCGGGAGCTTGCGAAAAAGCATCATCCCGATGCCAACGGCGGCGACAAGGCTGCGGAAGAACGCCTGAAAGAAATCAATCAGGCCTACAATACGCTGAAAGCCTGTTATGCTGCCTGAACCCCCGTTGGCGGGCCGGGTCAATCCCGCGGCCGCTGGACAACCGACACTCGCTGGAACGTAAGAAACCACCCATGGCTTCCCAAGGAGCGACCCAGGCCAGCTCGGCCCTGTTCGACCACAAGCCCGACACGACGGTCTCGGTGCGTGAGGTCTTCGGCATCGACAGCGACATGCAGGTGCCGGCCTTCAGCCAGCGCTCGGAGCATGTGCCCGACCTCGACAGCGCCTACCGCTTCGACCGGGACACGACTCTGTCCATCCTCGCCGGCTTCGCCTACAACCGCCGCGTCATGGTCCAGGGCTATCACGGCACCGGCAAGTCGACCCACATCGAGCAGGTCGCGGCCCGGCTGAACTGGCCCTGCATCCGCGTCAACCTGGACAGCCACATCAGCCGCATCGACCTGATGGGCAAGGACGCCATCGTGCTCCGCGACGGCGTGCAGGTCACCGAATACCGCGAGGGCATCCTGCCCTGGGCCTTGCAGCATGCCTGCGCCCTGGTGTTCGACGAATACGACGCCGGCCGCCCCGACGTGATGTTCGTGATCCAGCGCGTGCTGGAGGTGGAAGGCAAGCTGACGCTGCTCGACCAGAACCGCGTCATCCGCCCGCACCCGGCCTTCCGCCTGTTCGCCACCGCCAACACCGTCGGCCTCGGCGACACCACCGGCCTCTATCACGGCACCCAGCAGATCAACCAGGGCCAGATGGACCGCTGGAACATCGTGGCGACGCTGAACTACCTGCCGGTCGACGCCGAGATGAAGATCGTCCAGGCCAAGGTCGCGTCCTACGACGACGCCCGCGGCCGCGACACGGTGGCGTCGATGGTGCGTCTGGCCGACCTGACCCGCGCCGGCTTCATCAACGGCGACATCTCCACCGTCATGAGCCCGCGCACGGTGATCACCTGGGCCGAGAACGCGAAGATTTTCAGCGACGTGGCGTTCGCCTTCCGCATCACCTTCCTGAACAAGTGCGACGAGGTGGAGCGGCCGACGGTGGCCGAATACTACCAGCGCTGCTTCGGCGTGGAGTTGCCGGAGACGGGGGTCCAGGCGAACCTCGTGTGACGTGTCTGGCCGCGGAACTCCCCAGGGCGGTACCCGCCTTGCCGAAGGTCGCGGCCACGCGCACAAGATCGACACGGATGTCACGGATATAAACACGGATTTCACGGATGAAGGTGAGCCTTGGCGACGCGCTGGACGGCTTGACCAAGCGCATCGTCGGCGCCGCCTTCGCCGTACACAACGGCCTCGGTCATGGCTTCGTCGAAGCAGTCTATAAAAAGGCTTTGCTGCGCGAACTGGCTGACTGCGGTCTGGAAGCCGCCGCCGAGGTACCGTTCCAAGTCCGTTACAAAGGCGACCCGGTGGGCAGCTATTTCGCGGATATCGTTGTGGAAGGACAGGTCATCATCGAGTTGAAAGCATGCGAGACATTGGGTGACTCACATGTAAGGCAGGTCTTGAACTACCTTCATGTCAGCGGCTTGCCCACGGCTCTCCTTTTCAACTTCGCTGAGCCGCGCCTTGCCATCAGGCGTGTACTGCCACGGTCAAGACATCCGTGAAATCCGTGTCTAAATCCGTGACATCCGTGTCAATCTTGTCCACCGCGCCTTAACTTTACCCAAGAACAAAGACGCCCCGCGATGACCACCCAGAACGACACCCCCGTCGAAGCCTTCAAGCGGTCCACCACCGCCACGGTGCGCGCCATGTCCCGGCGGGCGGAGGTGCAGGTGGGCTTTTCGTCCGACCCGCCGGGGCTGTCGGGTCAGCGCGTGCGGGTGCCGCTGCCGGCGCGCGACCTGAACCCGGTCGAGGTCGCCAAACTGCGCGGGGCGGCCGATGCCGTGGCGCTGCGGCTGCGCCATCACGACGCCACGGTGCATGCCCACCGCATGCCGCTGGGCGATGCCGCCCGCCAGGCCTACGACGCGATGGAGCAGGCGCGCTGCGAGGCGCTGGGCAGCCGCGACATGGCCGGCGTCGCCCACAATCTGGAAGCGGCACTGGAGGATCGCTACACCCGCCAGGGCTTCGACCGCTTCGACGACCGCGGGCAGGTGCCCTTGTCGGAAGCGCTGCGGATGATGGCGCGTGAGGCGATGACCGGTGCGGCACCGCCGCCCGCCGCCGCCCACGCCGTCGACCTCTGGCGCCCCTGGATCGAGGAGCGGCTGGGCAAGGACATGAAGGGGCTGGCGAATTACGCCGGCGACCAGGAGGCCTACGCCAAGGCCGTCCGCCGCCTGCTGGCCGACCTCGACATGGAAGTCGGGCAGGAAGCCGACCAGGAAGAGGAGGAGGACCAGCAGACCCAGTCCTCCGAGGACGAGGAGTCGCCCCAGCACGGCCAGACCCGCGGCCAGGACGACGACCAGTCCGACGCCGAATCGATGGCCTCGTCGGAGATGCAGGACTCGTCGGAAGCCGGCGAGAGCGCCGAGGAGGGCGCCGGCGAGGAAGGCGACATGGAGATGGGCGAGGGCGAGGGGGCGGAGGAGCCCGCCGGCCCTGGCCAGCCCTGGCGCAACGACCTCAACCGCCGCAACGAGCCCGATCCCAACGCCTACAAGGCCTTCACCACCCAGTATGACGAGGTGGTCGACGCCGCCGACCTCTGCGACCCGGCGGAGCTGGAACGGCTGCGCCACCTGCTGGACCAGCAGTTGCAGAATCTGCAGGGCGTGATCTCCAAGCTGGCGAACCGGCTGCAGCGCCGGCTGATGGCCAAGCAGCAGCGTTCCTGGAACTTCGACCTGGAGGAAGGCATCCTCGACGCCGCCCGGCTGGCCCGCGTCGTCGCCAACCCGGTCCTGCCGCTCTCCTTCAAGGCGGAGAAGGAGATGGACTTCCGCGACACCGTGGTGTCGCTGCTGATCGACAATTCCGGCTCGATGCGCGGCCGGCCGATCTCCATCGCCGCGATGAGCGCCGACATCCTCGCCCGCACGCTGGAGCGCTGCGCGGTGAAGGTGGAGGTGCTGGGCTTCACCACCCGCGCCTGGAAGGGCGGGCAGGCGCGCGAGGCCTGGGTCGCGGGCGGCAAGCCGCCGCATCCCGGCCGGCTGAACGACCTGCGCCACATCGTCTACAAGGCGGCCGACATGCCGTGGCGCCGCGCCCGCAAGAACCTGGGCCTGATGCTGCGCGAAGGCATCCTGAAGGAGAACATCGACGGCGAGGCGCTGCAATGGGCGCACAACCGGCTGCTCGGCCGGCCGGAACAGCGCCGCATCCTGATGGTGATCTCCGACGGCGCCCCGGTCGACGACTCGACCCTGTCGGTGAATGCCGGCAACTATCTGGAACGCCACCTGCGCCAGACCATCGAGCAGATCGAGACCCGCTCGCCCGTCGAGCTGGTGGCGATCGGCATCGGCCACGACGTGACCCGCTATTACCGCCGCGCCGTGACCATCGTCGATGCGGAGCAGCTGGGCGGCACGATGATGAACAAGCTGGCCGAACTGTTCGACGAGGACGACCGCCGCGGCGGCCGTCGCGGCTGGCGCTGAGGTAAGGAAGCGGGCGGGGGTGTTTCCAGCTTTGTCAGTGACTTAGCTGGGAATACCGGCTTGGATCAGGGTGTATCCTTACCTGCGAAGCCCCAAATACCCTCTCCCGTCCCGGGAGAGGGAGGGACCCGCCGAAGGCGGGAGGGTGAGGGGTGACCCAAGAAACCAATACCACATGGTTCCTTGGATCACCCCTCACCCTTCCCAAGCTCCGCTTGGGCCCCTTCCCTCTCCCGGGGCGGGAGAGGGAGTTGTATCGGTGCCGCTTTCTCCCCAGCTGCCGTCGCCGTCTTCGCCGCGTCCTTCTTCTCCTCCTCCAGCACCAGGCGCCAGAGTTCGGTCATGCCGGTCCGGCCGCGCAGCGACCGGCCGCCCTGGCGGACCAGCGGGACGGCGTCCTTGCCCTTGGCGGCGGTGACGCCGCTGGTCAGGACGATCACCTCGGACTCGCCCTGGAGGGCAGCCGACAGCTCCTCGATCCGGGCGGCGACGTTCACGGTGTCGCCGACGATGGTGTAGTTGATCCGGCTGTCGGAGCCGATGTTGCCGACCACCACCGGTCCGCTGTGCAGCCCGACGCGGACATGGATCGGCGCCCGGCCCTCGGCGACGCGGCGGCGGTTGTCGGCGCGGATGGCGTGGTGGATCGCCAGCGCCGCGCGCAGCCCGCGGACGGCATGGTCCTCCTGCGCCTCCGGCGCGCCCCAGAAGGCCATCAGCGAATCGCCGATGAACTTGTCCACCGTGCCGCCCTCCGCCTCGATGCAGGCGGCGAGCAGGGTGAAATGCTCGTTCAGCAGGGCGGCGGTGTCGGCGGCGGCCATATGCTCGGCCATGCGGGAGAAGCCGCGGATGTCGGTGAACATCACCGTCACCTCGCGCTGCACCGAATCGAGCCCGCCCTCGGTCTCGCGCTGGCGCATCAGGCGCAGGACCAGCGCCTTCGGCACATAGGTCTCGAACCAGCGCAGGCCGGCGACCATGGCGTTGAAGGCGGTGGCGGCGCGCGCCATCTCGCGCAGGCGGGAGTCGGGCAGGTCTGGAATGGCGCGGAATTCGAAGGCGCGGACGCGGTCGGCGGCCTCGGCCAGCCGCGCCACCTGCCGGCTGATCCGCCGCCCGACCAGCAGCGCCACCCCGACCGACACCAGCAGGATGGCGAGGCCGACGGCGCCGGTGATGTAGAGCCGGCGGACCTCGACATTCAGCTCGCCGTCGCGATAGCCGATGCCGATGATCCAGTCCTGCTGGCCGTAGCCGGCCATCTTGCGGGTCAGGAAGATGTAGTCGCTGCCGAGAACCTGGACGGCGCGCGCCTCCACCCGCTTCTTCAGCGACTGGACGGGCACGCCGTTGGACCACAGCGCCGCCAGCGCCGGGTCGTCGACCTGATCGGTGCGCGGCAGCGGCGGACCGTCCAGCTTGCCGGAAAAATCGAAGCTGCGGCCGACCAGCGCCGGATGGGCCAGCACATGGCTCTGGTCGTACAGCACGAAGGCGTTCAGCCCCTGCTCCACATACAGCACCGACAGGAAGCGCGACAGGTCGCCCAGCGACACGCCGACCGCCACCTGCCCCAGATAGCGGCCGTCGCGCCGCACCGGCTGGTAGAGGGTGACGAAGCTGTTCTGCGCCTCCTTCAGCCAGCGCGGATCGGCCCAGGTGGCGGCGCTGCGGTTGGGGCCGTCCAGAATCTCCGGCGGGATGTCGCTGTCGCCCTGCATGTCGAAGGGATCGGCGACCAGCCCGCCGTTCAGCCGGCCGACGCGGACGCCGGTCAGGTCCGGGCGGACGAAGGCGAGGCCGGTGACGTCGGGCGCGCCTGCCAGCGCGCCGCGCAGCGTGTCGATCATCGCCGTGTTGTCGCCGGCACGCAGGTCGCCGCGCTCGATCAGTCCGGCGACGAAGCGCGCCATCTCGCGCGCGGGGTCGAGCTGGTGGCGGACCCGCACCTCCACCCCGGCCAGCGCCAGATCGGCCTTGTCGTTCAGCAGGGCGAAAGTGTTGGTGCTGGCGCTGACCAGACCCAGCACCAGGACGCTGGCGACCGCCGCCAGCATCAGCGAGCCGAACCCCGCCACCAGCACCGCGGCGATGGGCAGCCGCAGGCGCCGGCGCCCGGCGGGCTTCGGGCCGGCTTTTCCCCCGTTTTTCCCAACAGCCTTCGCCGCCGCCTTTCCAGCCGGCTTCACGGCCGTCGCCGGAAGGGGCAGAGCAATCTGGGGGCGCGCTGACGGGGTATCGGACATGCGCGGCAGCCTACCCGCCCATCCGGCCGGCGGCAACCCGCGGGGCTGTATCCTTACGCGGATTTCATGCGGTCATGCTTATGCCAAGGGTTGCCGCTACTCCCCGTCCTATTGCCCGACAATCACCTTCACCCGCTGACCGGGTTGCAGAGCCGTGCCGGGCGGCAGGTCGTTGATGATCCGGAACAACTCTTCGGCATAGGGTTCCTGCGGCATGCGGCGGACGAGGCCGGCGACGCTGTCGCCGGGCTGCACCGCCGTCACCTGCACGCGGCGGGGACGGTAGCCGGCGGCCTCCTCCGCGGTCATGCGGTGGAAGCTGTTGGCCGCCGCCTGGAAATCGTTATCGAAACGAGCCAGCGATCCGGCGGGCGCCAGGAAGGTGAAACGGTACATCTTCCCGTCCGGCGCGCGGATCGCTACCAGACGGATGTCGGCGCTGGTGCCGTCGGACTCGCCGCGCGTGGTGGCGGTCGCCGCCGCCATGCCGCCGATGGTGAGGCGCTGGAGGTTGGACAGGGTCGCGCTCTTGCCCCACACCCCGGTCAGGAAGCTGGCGGGGTCGGACACGCCGGCCGCCGATCCGCCGTCGAAGGCCATGGCGGTGCCGTTCTGTCCCTTGGCGACCACCTGATCGGCGCCGTTCAGCAGCGAGTAGCCCTGCGGCACGGTGAAGGCGATGCCGAGCTGCGGGTGGGCGAAGGTGCGGCCGCGGACATAGCCGTTCTCCGGGCTGTCGCCATAGATCATGCCGTCGACCGCCGCCAGGTAAGGATCGCGCGGACGGGCGCCGCCCGGCGGAATGGCGCGGGCGAGGTCGGCGGCGCGGCGGACGCGCTCCTCGGTGGCCGGATGGCTGGCGAGGAAGTCGAAGCCGTCGCCGCCCTTGTTGCCGGCGCGCAGGCCGTCATACTGGCTGTCGCGGCGCAGCGTCTCCAGGAAGGTCGCCATGGCGAAGGGGTCGTAGCCGGTCCGCCGCAGCGTCTCCACGCCGAGCTGGTCGGCCTCCAGCTCCTGCTCACGCGAATAGCTGGCGACGACGGCGGTGCCGCCCAGCCCGGCCAGCTGCGCCAGCGTGTCGTTGCCAAACACCAGCCCGACCCCGGCGGCGAGCAGCCCGGCAATGGTCTGCCGGGTCTGGCGCTGCGCCGAATGGTGGGCGGTGACGTGGCCGATCTCGTGCGACAGGACACCGGCCACCTCGGCCTCGTCCTTCGCCAGCGCCAGCAGGCCGCGGGTGACATAGACATAGCCGCCGGGCAGGGCGAAGGCGTTGACCACGTCGCTGTCCAGCACGGTGAAGGTCCAGGGATCGCGCGCCAGCGCCGTGGTGGCGGCGAGCTTGCGGCCGAGCTGGTCGATGTAGCCCTGGAGCCGGGCATCCTTCACCGCCCCGCCGAACTGGGCCAGGATCTTCGGGTGTTCCTGCGCGCCCAGCGCCGCCTCGTCGCCGCCGGACAGCACGTTGTCGAGCAGCCCGGCGTGGGCCGGCGCGGGTGCGACCAGGGTGGGCGTCACCGCCGCCAGCAGGAGGGCAGCCAGTGCGACGCGGAGGGGCTTGCGGAAGGGGAGATCGGTCGGCATACCGGTCAAAACCCCGCCCGGCGGCGGATGTTCCGCAAGGACGGCCTTCCCGATGACACTTGTCACGCTCCCGCTTGTGCGCCTGCCGGTTCTGCTGCTCGCTTGCCTGCTGCTGTGCGGCCTGTTGCCGGTCGCCGCCTCGGCGGACGGGCTGCGGGTCACCGCCGTGCTGGATGGCGACACGCTGGAGCTGGAGGACGGCCGCCGGGTCCGGCTGGCCGGGATCGACGCGGCCAAGCCGCCGCGAAACGCCAACCCCGCGGACGGGCGGGTCTGGCCGCTGGCCGAGGCGGCGACCGCGGCGCTGGCCGATCTGGCGCTCGGCCGCCGCGTCGTCCTGCACGGGCCGGCGCCGACCGACCGCCATGGCCGTCTGCTCGCCCATCTGGTGCGGGAGGACGGGCTGTGGCTGCAATCGGCGCTGCTGGTCCGTGGGCTGGCGCGGGTCCACACCCGGCCCGACGCCCGCGCCTATGCGGCGGAGCTGCTGGCCGGCGAGGAGGCCGCGCGCAACGCCGGGCGCGGGCTGTGGCGCAGCCGGGTCTATGCCGTGCGCGACGCCGCCGACCCGGAGGAGCTATCCCGCGACCGCGACAGCTACCAGCTGGTGGAAGGGCTGGTGCTGGCGGTGTCCAAGAGCGGCGGCGAGAGCTGGCTCGATTTCGGCACCGACTGGCGCAGCGACGTCACCGTCCATATCGGCCGCGCCGCGATGCGCGAGGTCATCCGCGCCGGCATCGACCCGCTGTCCTACGAGGGCCGCCGGGTGCGCGTGCGGGGCTGGATCACGCTGCGCAATGGCCCCATGATCGAGATCACCCATCCCGACCAGATCGAGCGGCTGGAGCGGGAGCCGGCCTCCGCCGCCCTGCAACGCTCCGGCGCCGATGACGAATCCTGGGATGACGACGAAGGGGAGGACGATCTGGAATGAAAAAGCCGTCGCTTGGGCCTGTGGCTGGACGCCTGCTTGCCGCCCTGTCTTTGCTGCTCGCCGCCCTGCCGCTGCATCCGGCACTGGCCGGCGGGCCGGCGCTGACGATCGCCGTTGCCGGAACCGAGCGGGTGTTCGACCGCGACGCCCTGCTGGCCCGGCCCGACGCGGTGACCGTCGACATCCCGGCCGACATCTCCTATGGCCGGCCGATGAGCTACCGCGCCGTGCCGCTCGCCAGCCTGCTGGGCACCGCCATAGCGCCGTCTGGAGACTTCCCACCCGGCACGGTGCTGGAGGGGGTGGCGTCGGACGGCTTCACCGCGCAGCTGCCGCCGGAGCTGTGCCTGCGCAGCGGTCCCGACGGCGCCGTCGCCTTCCTGGCGGTGGAGCCGGCCGACCGGCCCTGGCCCAACCTGCCGGGCAAGGCGGTGTCCGCCGGTCCCTTCTATCTGGTCTGGGTGCGGCCGGAGGCGTCGGGGGTGCGCAGCGAACAATGGCCCTATCAGCTGGCCCGCATCGTCGCCTCCGACGATCCGCTGCGCCGCTGGCCGCAGCTGGCGGTCGAGCCGGGCCTGCCCGCCGACTCGGCCATCCGTGCCGGACAGGCGGTGTTCATCACCCAATGCATGGCCTGCCACACGCTGAACGGCGCCGGCAGCGCCACGATGGGGCCGGACCTGAACCGGCCGATGAACCCGACCGACTATCTGACGCCCGCCGGGCTGAAGACGCTGATCCGCGATCCCCGCTCGGTCCGGACATGGCCGGGCCAGCAGATGCCGGGCTTCGACCCGGCGATGCTGAGCGATGCCGATCTGGATCGGGTCGTCGCCTATCTCGGCCATATGGCGGGGCGGAAGGCACCGTGAGAGGGGGGCTTTCGCCCCCATCCCACCGGTCTTACCTCACAGGGTCGCGTTGAAATCGTCCAGCAGCGTGGCGATGCGGCCGCTGTCGCTCTGGTCCATGATGACGCGGGCGCGGCGGCCCGCCTCCACCAGGTCGAGCGAGCGGATGCGCTTCTTCACCGCCGGCACCGCCAGCGGCGCCATCGACAGTTCGCGCACGCCCAACCCCAGCAGCAACGCCGTGTAGCGCGGATCGCCGGCGATCTCGCCGCAGACCGACACCGGGATGCGGGCGCGCAGGGCGGCCTCCACCGTGAACTGGATCAGGCGCAGCACGGCCGGATGCAGCGGGTCGTAGAGGGTGGCGACCTGCTCGTCGGCGCGGTCGATGGCCAGCGTGTACTGGGTCAGGTCGTTGGTGCCGATGGAGAAGAAGTCGGCGGCATAGGCCAGCGCGTCGGCGGCCAGCGCCGCCCCCGGCACCTCCACCATCACGCCCACCGGCGGCAGCGGGTCGGCGATGGCGACGCCGCGGCGGCGCAGCCGGCGGGCGACCTGCCCCATCATCTCGCGCACCTTCTGCACCTCGGTGACCGAGGCGATCATCGGCAGCAGGATGCGCAGCGGACCGTGGACGCCGGCGCGCAGCATGGCGGCGAGCTGCGTCTCCAGCAGCTTCGGCTCGCGCAACCCCAGCCGGATGGCCCGCAGGCCGAGCGCCGGGTTGGCCGGCTCGCCATAGCGCCCGGCCATCCAGCCGGCCAGCTTCTCGCCGCCCAGATCCATGGTGCGGGCGGTGACGGTGCGGCCGCCCATCCCCTCGATCATGGTGCGCAGCACGGCGTACTGCTCATCCTCGTCGGGCAGATGGTCGCGGTTCATGAACATGAACTCGGTCCGCAGCAGCCCGATGCCCTGGGCGCCATGTTCCAGCGCGTGGTCGAGATCGCGCGGCAGCTCCAGATTCGCCATCAGCGTGATGGCGGTGCCGTCGCGGGTGACGGCGGGCAGCTTGCGCAGGCTCTTCAGCCCCTGGCGCTCGCGCTCGCGGGCGGCACGGCGCTCGCTGTAATCGGCCAGCACGTCGGCCGGCGGGTCGATCAGCACGCGGCCCTGCAGCCCGTCGACGATCACCGTCACGCCGTTGCGCACGCCGGCCAGCAGGCCGGGCGCGCCCAGCACCGCCGGCAGGCCGAGCGAGCGGGCGAGGATGGCGGTGTGGCCCTCCGCCCCGCCCAGCACGGTGGCGAAGCCGCCGACGACGGTGGGGTCGAGCAGGGCGGTGTCGGCGGGGGTCAATTCCTCCGCCAGGATGATGCTGCCGGGAGGCAGGCTGCTGAAGGCCCGGTATTCCTGCTTCATCAGGTTACGGGTCAGCCGCCGCCCGACCTCGCGGATGTCGTCGATGCGGGCGGCGAGATAGGCGTCGTCCATGCCGGCGAAGGTGGCGGCGATGGCGGCGATCTCCGCCTGGATGGCGGCCTCGGCGTTGATCCGGTCCTGCTTGATGCGATGCTCCACCCCGCGGGTCAGGCGCGAGTTGGTGACCATCGACAGATGGGCGTCGAGCAGGAAGCCGATCTCCTCCGACGCCGAGTCGGGCAGGACGAGCGCCTTGCTCTTCAGCTTCTTGATCTGCCGGCGCGCCTTGGTCGCAGCCTCGTTGAAGCGGGCGACCTCCGCCTCGACCGCTTGCGGTTCGATGGCGTATTCGGGGATGGCGACGGCGCCGCTTTCCACCACATGGGCCGGGCCGATGGCGATGCCGGGCGACACGCCCAGGCCGCGCAGGGCGCGCGCCGCAGCGCTGGCGGCCGTGCTGGCGGGCGTGTTGGCCGAACCGCTCACCGGCTCGGGCGACGGGGTGCCGCCGGAACCGCCGCGGTCGGGGCCGGACACCGGGCCGCCGGTCTGGCCGGCGGGGGGCAGATCATTCTTCATCGAACTTGCGGTTGATCAGGTCCAGGAGGGCGTCCATCGCGGCATCGGCCTGGGCGCCGCTGGCGCGCAGCTCGACCGTGGTGCCGGGACCGGCGGCCAGCATCATCAGCCCCATGATCGACTCGCCGGACACCACGGACTCGCCGCGGCGCACCGAGATCTCGGCATCGAAGGTGGCGACCAGCTTGACGAACTTGGCCGAGGCGCGCGCGTGCAGGCCACGCTGGTTGGTGATGGTGGCGGTGCGGCGGATTTCGCCGTCGGCGGATGCCGTGTCGTCGGGGGGGCTCATCGCAGGCGGTCAGTCCGACAGGAGGGTGGAGGCGACGTTGATGTATTTCTGTCCGGCATCGCGGGCGGCGATCACCGATTTGTCCAGCGGCTCGGTTTTGCGCACGCTGGCGAGCTTGATCAGCATCGGCAGGTTGACGCCGGCGATCACCTCGACCTTCGCCTTGTCCATGATCGAGATGGCGAGGTTGGACGGCGTGCCGCCGAACATGTCGGTCAGCACCACGACGCCCGACCCGTCGTCGACCTCCGCCACCGAGTTCAGGATGTCCTGGCGCCGCTGTTCCATGTCGTCGTCCGGGCCGATGCACACGGCGCGCACCTGCTGCTGTTCGCCCACCACGTGGAACAGTGCGGCAATGAATTCCTCGGCCAGCCGCCCGTGGGTGACAAGAACCATACCGATCATGGGACATCCTTCAAGGTTGGGTCCTCCCCGGAGACCTGCGCGAGGGCCGCCGCCGCGGGGCGGCAGCGCTCATCGCATCTGGATCGTTGGTTGGACGCATGGTCGTCAAGGCGCAATTTGCATCATCCCTGATGGTTGGCCTGATGGTTGGCCTGCTGGCTGCCGGTCTGCTGGTTGTTGGCCTGCTGGTTGGAGGCAGGGCCGGCCCCCGCGGTCCGCAAGCCCAGCCGTTCCAGTTCGCGGTGGCTGAGATTGACCCGCAGCCCCTGCTCCTTCAGCCAGGCCGCCAGCCGTTCGGCGATGAAGACCGACCGGTGCTTGCCGCCGGTGCAGCCGATGGCGATGGTCAGGTAGCTCTTGCCTTCCTGGTTGTAGCGCGGCAGCAACGGGCGAAGCAGTTCCGTCAGGTTGCCGAAGAAGGCGGGGAAATCGGGATCGCTCTCCACCCGCGCGGCGACGGCCGGGTTCAGGCCGGTCAGCGGCCGAAGCTCCGGGTCGTAATGCGGGTTGGTCAGGAACCGCACGTCGAAGACCAGATCGGCTTCGCGCGGCAGACCCTGGCGGAAGGAGAAGGAGGTCACGAACACCTGCAAGGCTGCCTGGGCGTCACGCCGGAAATGCCCGGACAGGATGCGCCGCAAATCGTGAATGGACAGTTGCGTCGTGTCGATGGTGACGTCGGCTTCCTCCTTCAGCGGGAACAGCAGGGCGCGTTCGCGCTGGATGCCGTCGGGCACCGTGCGGTCCTCCGCCAGCGGATGGCGGCGGCGCGTCTCGGTGAAGCGGCGTTGCAGCACCTCGTCGCCGCATTCCAGGAAGACCAGGCGGACGTCGAGATCGCCGTCGCGCCGCAGTTCCTCAAGCTCGTCGAGGAAGTTCTGCGCGGAAAAGTCGCGGGTGCGGCTGTCGATCACCAGGGCCAGCGGCCGGCGTTTCGGATCGGCCTGCCGGATCAGAGCCGGCACCAGCGACAGACGCAGATTGTCCACCGCCTCGTAGCCCAGATCCTCCAGCGCCTTCAGCGCCACCGACATGCCGGCCCCCGACATGCCGGTGACCAGAACGATGCGCCCGCGGGCGGCAGGGGCGGCAGGGTCGGTCGGCACGTCGGACATCAGAGTGTCGGGAGGTTTCATGATAGAGCCGAAAGGCTGGCGGGCACCCGGTCAAGCCGTCCGCCGCACAGGCTGGCGGCGGCAAGGCGGATCTTCGCGGGGGTGGAGGCATCGAAGGCGTGCAGGCCCAGGCGGGGCAGGGCGACGCCCAGCAGCGTGTCGGTCTCCGCCTCCGGCAGACGGTCCACCTCGTCACGCTCGAGCAGGTCGACGACGAGACCGACGGGGGCCGGCCCGGCCGACGGAACGGGAAGAATGCCGACGCCCCGCACCTCCAGCAGCCCGGCCAGGGCGGGCGGGGGAGAGGCGGTCAGGCGGCCGGATTCGCAATGCAGCGCCACCCGGTCATCCGCGACCAGCAAGGCTCCGCCATCGATCAGTCGCAAGGCCAAATCCGATTTTCCCCGTCCGGACTCCCCACGCAGCAGCACGCCGATGCCGGAGAGCAAGACGCAGGTGCCGTGAATCGTCACCATAGTCTGGCGAAGGTGAGACGTGGCGCAGGTTCTGTCAATGGGAACGGAACGGTGTCCCGCAAGGTCAGGCGGGGAAACCTGTCCGGGATCCCCCATCCGCTTCCAACCGTTCTTTCGGTGCGGATAATGGCCGTGCGAACGGTCGGGCTTAGAACACTGGCGCGGATGGTGCCGATGCTGGCCGGGGTGGGCGCGCCGTCAGGCGCCGGCGGCGCCGCGGGGGGTGCGGCGGATCGCCTCCAGCTCCAGGGCGAGGGCATCGCGGCGGCGGATCATCTCGTCCAGATCCCCCAGCTCCGCCGCCTCCTGGCAGGCGTCGCGGAAATCCTTCTCCCGCTTCAGCCGCACCAGCAGGACCTTGTAGTTGTCGGCGATGCTGGCGAGGTGGCGCTGCGCCCCCTGGAGGGCTTCGGCAAGCTGGGTCCGCTCCTGCGCGGATTGCCGCATCATCCTTGCCAGCTCCCCCTGCTGCCGGCCGGCATCCCGGATCAGGCGGGCCAGACGGTAGCGGCGCAGGTCGACGACGTCGCCCGGCGCGACACCAGCACCCGGGGCGGCGGAACGGCGGCCGGTCGGGGACAGCGTGTGCACGGAGGAGGATTCGGGCGGAACGCACTCAGGCATGGCGACCCCACATCTTTGTCCCGGGGTATGGCCACCCTCCCGTTGCCGTATGGTGCAGGCATATACAACCGGACCGGCATGGTCCGTCCGACCCGGCAGCCGACAAGCGAGAACGACCAGGATCATGATCGATGGTTGGACTGGGCTTGTCTAGCCGAGAGTGGGAAGGATGTATGAAATTCCGCAGAGTTTCTCACAGCAAAGGCAGAGTCACCACGAAGTCGGCACCCTCGATGGTCCCGTCCGATACATAACGATTTTTCGCAAATACAGAACCATTGTGTGCGCTGACTATCTGCTTGGCAATCGATAGGCCGAGACCGGAGTGGGTCCCGAATTTCTCGCCCGCCGGACGTTCGGTGTAGAAGCGGTCGAAGATCGCCTCCTCCTTGCCGTCGGGGATGCCCGGCCCCTGGTCCGACACGACCACCTTGACGCTGGGGCCGCTGCGCCTTGCGGTCAGCCGCACCGTGCCGCCGGGCGGCGAGAAGGACAGGGCGTTGTCGATCAGGTTCTGGAACACCTGGGTCAGGCGCCCTTCCAGCCCCGGCACCACCAGCCGCTCGGCGGCCGGCAGGTCTAGCACGACCCGCGGCGGCCGCAGCCGGGTCCCGCCGTCCTCGCCGTCTCCGGCCGCCACCCGCTCGTCCATGGTTGCGGCAACCGTCTGGCGCAGTTCGGCCAGCATGGTCAGCAACAGGCCGATGTCCACCGGCTCCGGCTCCGCCCGCGACAGTTCGGCATCCAGGCGGGAGGCGTTGGAGATGTCGCTGATCAGCCGGTCCAGCCGCTGCACGTCGTCGGCGATGATCGCCATCAGCCGGTCGCGGTGGCGCGGGTCGCTGACGCGCTCCGCCGTCTCCACGGCACTGCGCAGCGAGGTCAGCGGATTCTTGATCTCGTGGGCGACGTCGGCGGCGAAGCGCTCGATGGCGTCCATCCGCGTCCACAGCGCGTCGGTCATCTCGCGCAGCACGCCGGACAGCTCGCCGATCTCGTCGCCGCGGCGGGTCAGGTCGGGGATCTCGGCATGGCGCCCGTGGCTGGTGCGCAGCCGGTCGGCGGCCTGGGCCAGCCGGCGGATCGGCCGGGCGATGGTGCCGGCCAGATAGAAGGACAGGCCGATGGTCACCAGCAGCGCCACGCCGAACACCCGCAGGATGTCGAAGCGGACGGAGCGGATGGCGCGGTCGATCTCGCCGCCGCCGCGGGTCAGCAGCACCGCCCCCAGCACCTCGCGGTAGCGCTGGACCGGAACCGCCACGGTCAGCAGCAGTTCCGGGTCGCCGCCGGCGCCGTCGACGCGCCAGACGGTGGCCGCCGCCTCGCCGACCAGCGCCCGCTCCACGTCGGGGTTGGGCTGGCCCGGCTGCTCGCGGTAGACCGGCAGCCCTTCGCGGCTGGGCACCACGTCGATCAGGCGGGTGTAGAGGTCATTGATCGCCCGGCTGACCGGATCGCCGGACGGCGGGGTCGGCAGCTCGCGGATTTCGATGCGGCCCTGCGAGCCCACCAGCACCCGGCTGTCGGACAGCATGTGGCCGTCGATGTCGAAGAGGCGGGTGCGGGTCGACGTCGCCTCCGCCAGCCGGCGGATCATCGGCCGGGCCAGTTCGGGCGCCAGTTCGAACCGCTCGCCGCTCTCGTCCCCGGTGGGGGAGGGGGCGGTCAGGATGCGGTTCACCGCCCCTTCGCCGAGCGCCGAGGCGAAGATGCGCGCCTCCGTCGCCAGCGCCTCGGTCTCCGCCTGGATCAGCCGGTCCTGGTAGCGGCCGAGATAGAGCAGCCCCGCCAGCAGCACCAGCAGCGCCAGCACGTTCACCGCGAGGATGCGCAGGGTCAGCGGCGAGACGCCGCCCAGCCTCCGCCGCCTGCCGCCCCCTGCCCCGCCGAGCGTGGACACCGCGTTATTCCTTGTACCGGTAGCCGACGCCATAGAGCGTTTCGATCTGGGAGAAGTCGGCGTCGATGGCCTTGAACTTCTTGCGCAGCCGCTTGATGTGGCTGTCGATGGTGCGGTCGTCGACATAGACATGCTCGCCATAGGCCGCGTCCATCAGCTGGTCGCGGTTCTTCACATGGCCCGGCCGCTGGGCCAGCGCGCGCACCAGCAGGAACTCGGTCACGGTCAGGTCGATCGGCTGGCCCTTCCAGCTGCAGGCATGGCGGGCGCCGTCCAGCAGCAGCGGGCCACGGGTGATGATCTGGCCGGGATCGACCTCCGGGCTCTCGCCGCGCAGGGCCTCGCGCCGCAGCAGCGCCCGGATGCGCTCGATCAGCAGGCGCTGCGAGAAGGGCTTCTTGATGTAGTCGTCGGCGCCCATGCGCAGGCCCATCAGCTCGTCCAGCTCGTCGTCCTTGCTGGTCAGGAAGATGACGGGCATCTGGCTGGTCTGGCGCAGGCGTTGCAGCAACTCCATGCCGTCCATGCGCGGCATCTTGATGTCGAGCACGGCGAGGTCGGGCGGGCGCTGGCTCAATCCGCGCAGCGCCTCGGCGCCGTCGGTGTAGGTGCGCACGTCGAAGCCCTCGGCCTCCAGGGCGATGGAGACCGAGGCCAGGATGTTGCGGTCGTCATCCACCAGGGCGACGGTGTGGGCCATGGTCGTAACTGATCCTATCGAAGCGGGGCAGGGACAGTGGGGAACGGACAGTCGGGAACAGGTTGCAGCGGTCGAACTGCCGGGACCCGGTAATGTTAGCGGAAACATCAGGCATAGGACGAGTGGTCATTCCAATACTTTATGCCAGAGTCCAGGTACCAGCGGCAGTTTTCTCTTTTCCCGCAGCATTTGTATGGGCCAATATGGCGGCAATGCGGCGCCGAACAACGGTGCCGCGCGGGAGAACGCGCTCGTTTTGGAATGAGTTTTTCGAACGCCCTTTCCGCGTCCTCTCCGGCCGGCGCCACTTCGGACGGCCAGGGGGGCGCGATGCCGCCGGGTCCCGACCGGCCCAGCGCGGCTCAAGCCAACCCGGCTCCGGCGACCATGGCTCCGGCCTTGCGTGCCCGACGCCTGATGCGCGCCTGCGACCGCGCCGCGCTGGCGACCGTGCAACGGGCGCCCGACGAGGGCGCCGGGGCGATGGCGGATGCCGCCGGCTGGCCCTATCCCTCGCTGGTGCTGGTTGCGTTCGACCATGACGGCAGCCCGTTGCTTCTCCTGTCCACGCTCGCCGACCACACGCGCAACCTGCTGGCCGACGGCCGGGTCGGGCTGCTGTTCGACGGCACCGCCGGGCTGGCGCAGCCGCTGACCGGCGCGCGCCTGTCGGTTCAGGGCCGGGCCGGGCGGTCGGACGATCCGGAGCACCGCGCGCGCTACCTGCGCCGCCATCCCGACGCCGCCCTCTATGCCGGTTTCGGCGACTTCGCGATCTACCGCGTGGCGGTGGAGCGCGCCCATCTGGTCGCCGGCTTCGGCCGCATCCACTGGCTGTCCGCCGCGGAGCTGGACCTCCCCGCTGCCGACCCCGCATTGGCGGCGAGCGAAGCGGCGCTGCTCGACCGTCTGAACGGCGAGGGGTACGGCCCCCGGCTGGCGCCCGCCACCGATGGTGAAAAGGACGGCTGGAGCTTGACCGGGATCGACCCGGAGGGATGCGACCTGCGACGCGGGGGGTACGTCGCCCGCGTCGATTTTGAGCAGAGAATCCATGACCCCGAATCGGCTAAACTGATGCTGGACACGCTGGTCCGGCCGCCGGACGGGTCGGGACAACCCGGAGGATCGACATCCGGGACAGGACCGGCTGGAACCCCACCGGACGGCGGCGGAGGCACCTGACAGCCGTACCGCTGCGCAAAAACAAGAAAAGATCGAAAAAAACAAAAGAACGGTCAGCGAAAAACGAAGCCGAGAGAGACGAGAAGCCAACCGTTAGCCTTGAACGACCAGCCGAGAGGTCGCTTCGACACCACCGGGCGCCGCACCAAAAACAAAAACGCGGCGCGCGGGCACGCGCAACCAGGAGAACACTTCAGTGGACCATAACGGATCGACCCGTTTCCCGTCCGGGCCATTGGCCCCCAGACCTGTCGCCTCAGGACCGCCTTTTGCACCGTATCGTCGCCGCACCCTGCCGGTGCCGCGCATCGCGGCGGGTTCGCAGCCCGGCCGCCCGTTCGGACCGGCACGCCGCTGATGCGGCGGATGCCATCCATCTGACACGACAACGGACGAAAGAACGGCCGGACCGGCCGCGGGATCCCCGGACAAGGGGCATGCCCGGCGCGGCAACACCGGCCCAGCCTTCGAGAGGGACGATATGACTGGTAACACACGGACGCGGAACAAGAAGCTCCTGGCCTGGGTCGAGGAGATCGCCCTGAAATGCAAGCCGGAGCGCGTTCACTGGTGCGACGGGTCGCAGGAGGAATATGACCGTCTCTGCAACGAGATGGTCGAGGCCGGCACCTTCATCCGCCTGAACGAGGCCAAGCGCCAGAACTCCTTCCTCTGCCGCTCCGATCCGGGCGACGTCGCCCGTGTCGAGGACAGCACCTACATCTGCTCGAAGACGCGCGAGGAAGCCGGTCCGACCAACAACTGGATGGACCCGGCCGAGATGAAGGCCAAGCTGGACGGCCTGTTCGAAGGCTGCATGCGCGGCCGCACCCTGTATGTGGTGCCGTTCAGCATGGGTCCGCTGGGCTCCGACATCGCCCACATCGGCGTGCAGATCTCCGACAGCCCCTATGTGGCGGTCAACATGCGCCTGATGACCCGCATGGGCCAGAAGGTGCTGGACATCCTAGGCGACGGCGATTTCGTTCCCTGCCTGCACTCCATCGGCGCCCCGCTGGAGCCCGGCCAGCCGGACGTGGCCTGGCCCTGCAACGCCGACAACAAGTACATCGTCCATTTCCCCGACGAGCACCGCATCGTCTCCTACGGCTCCGGCTACGGCGGCAACGCGCTGCTCGGCAAGAAGTGCTTCGCGCTGCGCATCGCCTCGGCGATGGGCCGCGAGCAGGGCTGGCTGGCCGAGCACATGCTGATCCTCGGCGTGGAAAGCCCGGCCGGCGAGAAGACCTATGTCGGCGCCGCCTTCCCGTCGGCCTGCGGCAAGACCAACTTCGCCATGCTGGTCCCGCCGAAGGAGTTCGAGGGCTGGAAGGTCCGCACCATCGGTGACGACATCGCCTGGATCAAGCCGCAGCCCGACGGCACGCTGCGCGCCATCAACCCGGAGGCCGGCTTCTTCGGCGTCGCCCCCGGCACCAGCGTGAAGTCGAACCCGAACGCGCTGAAGACGCTGGACCACAACGTCATCTTCACCAACGTCGCGCTGACCGACGACGGCGACGTGTGGTGGGAAGGCCTGACCGACGAGGCGCCGGCGCACCTGATCGACTGGCAGGGCAAGGACTGGACCCCGGGCTGCGGCCGCGTCGCCGCCCACCCGAACAGCCGCTTCACCGCGCCGGCCGCCCAGTGCCCGTCGATCGACCCGGCCTGGGAGGATCCGGCCGGCGTCCCGATCAGCGCCTTCATCTTCGGCGGCCGCCTGTCGAAGACCTTCCCGCTGGTGTTCGAGGCCTACAACTGGCGCGAGGGCGTCTATTGGGCGGCGACCATGGGCTCGGAGGCCACCGCCGCCGCTGTCGGCCAGGCCGCCATCCGCCGCGACCCGTTCGCCATGCTGCCCTTCTGCGGCTACAACATGGCCGACTACTGGAACCACTGGCTGTCGATGGAAGGCAAGGTCGAGAGCCTGCCGCGCATCTACCGCGTCAACTGGTTCCGCAAGGACGAGAACGGCAAGTTCGTCTGGCCGGGCTTCGGCGACAACATGCGCGTGCTGAAGTGGATCGTCGACCGCGTCCGCGGCCGCGCCACCGACGTGGCGGAATCGCCCTTCGGCTATTCCCCGCGCTACCAGGATCTGAACTGGTCCGGCCTGACCTTCCCGGCCGACAAGTTCGCCAAGATCATGGACATCGACCGCAAGGAGGCCGAGGCCGAGGCGAAGGACCAGGAGGAGCTGTTCAACCGCTTCGGCGACCGTCTGCCCGAGGAGATCGAGCAGCAGCGCGTCGCCGTCCTGAAGCGGCTGGAGAACAGCCCGGACGTCTGGCACATCGGCTGACCGTCCAGGACACGGGGTCGCAGGTAAGGCCCATCGGTCAAGTAAGGATAGGGGCTGCCGCAAGGCGGCCCCTTTTCCGTTGGCGCTGTCCGTTCGGGGCGAAGATGAACCGGAATTCATCTAGAATTGCCCGATGGACAGCCAATGCGACGGGCATCGCCGGTCATGTCCAGTCTTAGCAAGGCGACCGCTTCCTTACCCGCGGTCTTCGCCTTTCGGTGATTTAACCGGATTGTCAAAATAATCAGGCATAAAGTCGCCCGCGCCGGAGTGTGCATGCAGGGAGGGCGAGGTCTTGACCGATCATCAGTTTCCACCGGAGGACGGTGACGAGTCCGCCGAACCGACCTCTCCGTCCGGCGAGGAGGAGGCCGGCGGCCCGCTGGCGTCCAAGCGGCAGCCCTGCGCCATCAGCGGCAAGCGCCGGCCGAAGCGCGACCTGATCGCGCTCGACGCGCTGCGCCCCAGCCTGGCCGACCGCATCCGCCACGACCACCCGCATCTGGAGGCGGACGCGCAGATCAGCCGGCAGGAGCTGGCGCGCTACCGTTCGCTCTATGTCGCCGAGCTGCTGAAGGAGGAGCATGGCGAACTCAGCGAGCTGGACCGCGAGGTCGCCGAAAGCCTCGCCCGGCACGAGACACTGGCCGAGAACCCGGAGGAGGAATACGACGACCACCGCACGCTGGGCGAACGGCTGTCGGACGGCCTCGCCACCTTCGGCGGCAGCTGGGCCTTCCTGCTCTCCTTCGCCTTCTTCCTCGGCGTGTGGATGCTGATCAACATCATCGAGGGCGATGCGCGCGCCTTCGATCCCTATCCCTTCATCCTGCTGAACCTGCTGCTGTCCTGTCTGGCGGCCATCCAGGCGCCGGTCATCATGATGAGCCAGAAGCGGCAGGAGGCGAAGGACCGCCTGCGTTCGGAAAACGACTATCGCGTCAACCTGAAGGCCGAGCTGGAAATCCGGCACCTGCACGAGAAGATGGATTATCTGATCCAGCGCCAGTGGCAGCGGCTGACCGAGATCCAGCAGTTGCAGCTGGAAATCATGCAGGAAAAGCGCCTGCGGCGATAAGCGCCCTCCGGCCGGAGGGGACGGGGCGCGTCAGCGCTTGCGCCGGCCGTCCAGCTCCAGCATGCCGCGCAGCGCGGCGATGGTCTTGCTGAGCGGCGTCGGCTCACCGGCAGGCTTGCCGGACATGTCCTCTTCCGGCGGCGCCACATCCGGTGCCTGGACGCTTTGCGGACGGACGGCATCCGGCGCGGCCGGTCCGCCGCGGGCCGGGCGCGGCTTGCCGGCGCGGGGCTTCGGTTGGGTCGGCGGAGGCGCCGGGGGAGATGCCAGGGGGGATGCCGGCGGGTCGGCGTTCACCTCGTCCTCGATCAGCCCGCGCAGGGCCTTCATCGCCTCCTCGATCTCGCGTTCCTGGGCCGAGCGGCGCCCGGCGGGGGCCGTGTCGGGGGAGGCGGGATCCGGTGCGGGCGGCTCCGGCGCCGGGTCGGGATCGCCCCAGCCGGCCGGCAGCGACCAGCCATCGTCATTGTCCCGCCCGGCCGGCGGCTCATCCTCCTCTTCCTCGCGGGGGAGAGGCTTGTCCACCGGCTTCGCCGCGGACCTGTCGGCCGTCTGGCCAGCGCCGCGCGACGTCCTGCGCGGCGGGGGCGGAGCCTCTTCCTCCTCCGTCCCGCTCGCCGCATCCTCGATCATCGACCGCAGGGCGGCCAGAGTACGGTCGAAGCCTTCCTCGTCCTCCGGCGGCGACGGGCGCAGGGCACGGCGTTCGGCGCGGTGCTGATCGAAGTCGAGCGGCTCGGCGGCCGGCGGCGGCACAGCTTTGGCGGGACGGGAGGCTTTGACGGGCTTTTCCGGGTCGCGGATGGCGAAGGACAGGATGTCCTCCTCCGACGGTTCCTCGCCGTCCGGCTCCCCGTCGTCGAACCCGTCCTCGCGGTCGTCGTCCTCCGCGTCCGCCGCCCAGGGGTCGGTATCGGTGTCGGTATCGCTATCGGCCCACTCGTCCTCGAAATCCCGGCGCACCAGAACCTTGTGCGAGAAGACCGGCGGTTCGTCATCGTCAGGACCGGAGGCAGGCCTTCCGCCACTCGAATCGCCGCTGAAACCGTCGCGGCCGAAATCGTCGGCAGGCCGGCGGTCAGCGGGGTTCGCGGCGCGACCGGCGGGAGACTGCGGCATGGCGCCGTCCCGCTCGTCCTCCCGATCGTCCCCCTGATCGTCATCGAACTCGTCATCCGATCCATAGGCCTGTGCCAGCAGCTGGCGCATCGCCATCAGCGTCTCGTCGTCGCCATCCTCATCATCATCATCGTCCGGAGCGCCCGCAGGACCCGGTTCCGGCAACGTGTCGTTGGCCGGGAGCTTGGCCGGAAACCTGGGATCGCCCGCAGTCGGTTCCTCGTCCGGATCGTCGTCCCACTCGTCGGGCGGCGAGTTGCGGCCAAGCCGGGCCGCCATGTCGGCGAGGGAGACCGGCTCCCACAACGGTTCGGCCTCGCCATCGCCCGGGCCGTCGGCCACGAGGTCGGACAGCGGAAGCTCCGACAGGGGCTTGACGCGAGTGGGGGCGGGGGGAGGCGGGAGGGGCGGATCCCTGTCCCCGGCCGTGTCCGGCCCATCATTTCCCCGCAGCGAGGCGAGCAGCCCGTTCAGCGCCGCCAGCGGCGCATCGAAGGACGGCTCGTCATCGGCGGGGGCGGCGGTGGGGAGTGCCGGAACGGCCAGGATCGGCCGGCTTTCGATATCGCGGGAGTCGCAGCGCGAGCAGCGATAATGCGGCGCAATCGACAGAACCGGGTAATTGGGGCCGAAGCGCCGCTCCAGCATGGCACGGGGCAGCACGCCGCCATGTCCGCAGGCGCGGCAGCGCAGTTGCACGTCGGCGTCGATGTCGCGGAGGAACAGCATACGGGCCATGCCGCGCAGTATAGCGGCGGCACCGCAGCTTTCCCATTCGTTTCAAGCCGCGATCCGTCGGTGCGGACGGCTTGCCGCGGCGGCGGAGTTTGAAGACGGAAAGCGGGGTGGACGACGCCCGGACGGCAGTCGCCGTGCCGGGCGTCGTCCATGGGACGCTCAGACCGCGCGGGTGACGGTCAGCCCCTGTTGGGACAGGCTTTCGAAGACGTCCTTGAACTTCCGCAGGTAACGGGTGCGGTAGGCGTCGAAATCGGCGGCGATGGCCGCCTCGGCATTCTGGGACTTCTCGAATTCGGACACACGGTGGGCATTCTCGGCGCGATACAGGGCGAAAGCGCCAATCGTCACCAGATCGTTGCCGACCAGATCCGCGGTCTTCGGTTTGTCGCTGTTCATCAATCCATGTCCAGGTGGAGTGGACATCCGGCCACCGGAGCCGGATGATCGGCAATGGCTGCGGCACAACCCTGCGGCCGTACCGGTTCGTTGCAGCCATTGGAAAAAGCCTACGCCCGCTTTTCCACACCCGCAATGCTGCGACGCACCATCAAGCCACCACCCCACGCAGGGCCGCCATGCGGTCCCGGTCGACGCGGATGCGGTCGAGATGCTGGGCGATCACCGCGGTGATCGGCAGCGGAAGCTCCTTCGCCATCGCCTCGTCATAGCGGCGCAGGCATTCGCTTTCGCCGCGCTCGACCTCGGTGATGATGGCGGCCCGGTCATGGCCGAGCACGGTGGATTTCAGTTCCAGGAAGAAGCGGTGGGCGCCGCCCAGCATGGTGCCGCCCATGTCCGGCGCCCCGCCCTGTTCGGCGACCAGCCGCTGAATCTCGCGCACGATGGCGCCGCGCTGGGCGGCGAGATCGTTGAACAGGGCCTTCAGATCCTCGTCCCCGGCGGATTCGGCGGCCTGCCGGTAGCCTTCGTGGCTGTCCTCGACGATCCGGATCAGCTCGTTCAGCGTATCGACGATCTCGTCCTTTTCCATGACGGCAAGCCCTCCCATGCGTCCCCTACGGTGCCACAACCAATGCGCAGGGCTGAATGTTCCCACCAGCCACCGGGAGCACTCCGGGAGAGACAGGGCGGGAGAGACAGGGCGGGCAGGCGGACGAGGACGCCTTATGCCGCCACTTCCGGGGCGATGCGTGCGGGGAAGGGGCGGCTGCGGAAGATCCCCGCCCGCCACAGGCCGATGCAATGACCGGACAGGCCCATCGCGTCCGACACCAGTCCGAAGACCGAGCCGGCCAGCAGATTGTGTCCCGACCCGACCAGGGTCGCCAGGATGAAGAACAGGCGCATCCGCCCAACCCCGCTCTGCCAGCGGCCGAGCGTGGCCAGCAGGAAACCGGTTGCCGACAGCGCCGACATCGGCCCCTGCCAGCTCAGCGCCGCCACCGCCAGGGCCGCCGGAACGGTCAGCCCATAGAGAAGGCCGAGCACCCGGCCGGGATGCCGGCGGATACGCACCGCCATCTGGATCAACCCCAGCCCGCACATCAGCATGCCGGTCTGGGCGCCCAGCAACAGGAAGTGAAGCAGGAAGAGGGAAGAGGCGGTCGCCTGCGCCAGCAGGATCGCCCGCCGGCCGCCGAGCAGCGTAGACAGGGTGGCCGCCGACAGTCCGGCGATGCCGGTTGCCGCAACCGGCGACAGCGTGACGGAGTGGGAGGTCAGGGTCGGAAGATAATCCAGCAGAAATGCCGTCATGGAACGCCTTCGCACGAAGAACATGCCGCAGTGCAGCGAAGGCGGCGGACGCTAGTCCCGGACGGTTAACCAGATATGAACATCGATGTGACCGGAAACAGACCAAAAGACGACCGGCTGGCAACCACCGAAAGTTGGGAAGCGCAATCATGTGTCTCCCATCGTCAAAGCCGGTGATTATTGTGTGTTCTCTGCTCCGGTGCCCTGTGACGGAAATGGTTTTGAAAGACTGCACAGGTGCGAGCCCGGCGATTTCGGGTTGGATCCTGTCCATCCTTGTCGTTGGCAAAGCGGAGTGAGGACGGCATTCTCGCCCCGTCACGGCGGCATCGTTATCGACAGCCTCGTTTTCGGAGGATTCGTTGCGAGGGTCGCCGGACCGGGATCGGGGGATCATCCGCAATCAGGGCGAACGCAATCAGAGCGAACCGGGGGAACCACCATGGCGCTGTATGGACGGCATCCCGCCTCACTGGGCTGGGAAGCGAAGCCGAAGTCGACCAAGACCGGCGCATCGCGCGCGCATGCTGGCCGTGCCGGCCGCAACGGGCCGCTGTGTTGTTCCTGTGGCCGGCCGATCCGTGCCGGCGACCCCCATTGGGCCGGGCATGGCGACCAGAGCCCCTGGCATTATGCCTGCGCCGAGCGCGCCGGCCTTACATGGTCATGGGCGGGCCGTCCGGCCGAACCGCCGCTTCCGGCCGCTGAACTGGACTGACCGCACCGGCGGCCAGCCCCGCCTGTGCCTCTTCACGCCCGCGCCGATAGGCGTCGCGTTCGGCCTCCACGATGGCGTCGGCCAGACGCCGTTCGAACTCGCGCTCCACGAGGGCGGAGAACAGGTCGATGCGGAAACGTGCCTGCAACGAGCGGCTCAGCCTGCGGGCTCTTTCGATCGGCGGCATCGGCGGTTCCCCTCTCTGCTGAACGGCATCGCCCAGCTTCAGAGATCGGGGCTCTTCGAGCAATTGCGCCATCGGCGAACCGCCCACGCAAAAGAGAGCGCCCATCCGCACCCATCGGTGCGAACCGCCCGTCTTTGAAATTTCAAATTTTCAGGAAGGAAAGCGGCCCAAGGCCGGATGCCATGCAGCCGGCATGCGGTTTGGAGCGGGTGAAGGGAATCGAACCCTCGTCGTAAGCTTGGGAAGCTTCTGCTCTACCATTGAGCTACACCCGCGCGCCCGCTGTTTATAGGCGAGTGCTGCATCGGATACAAGAGCGGAATCAAGTACTCGCGGCGGTGGGAGCGGAGGCTGGAGAGGTGGCTTCTGTCGCCGGGACGGGGACGGACGGACGGCCGGAGATGGCGCAGGCGACGCCGTCGGAAATCACCCGATGGCAATGCTCGGCCAGCGCCTTGCGGCTGCTGAAGCCGTCGATGGTCACCGGCGGATGGAACTCCACCTCGACCGTCATGCCGCCCAGGCGGAAGGCCTGCCACAGGTGCGGCGCCAGATCCATGTCGCCGTACCAGGCATAGAAGGGACGGAAGGCGAAGCCCATCGGGATGCCGTCCAGGCGGGTGGCGGCGACGCTGACCGGCTGCACCGTCAGCGGACGGCCGTCGATGCGGCGGGCGGCGACGGCGAACAGGGCGGTCTTGAAGGGCAGGGTGCGGTTGCCGTCGCTGGAGGTGCCCTCCGGGAACAGGATCAGGCTGTCGCCGCCATCCAGACGGCTGCCGATGTCGTCGCGCTGCTTGTCGACCGAGGCGCGGGCCTTGCGTTCCACGAACACCGTGCGCTGAAGCCGGGCCAGCAGGCCGAAGAAGGGCCAGGACCCGACCTCCGACTTGGCGACGAAGGAGCCGGGGATCTGCGACCCCAGCACAATGATGTCCAGGTAGGAGGAGTGGTTGGACACGAACAGCACCGGCCCGTCGGCCCGCTGGCCGCGCACCACCACATCCAGCCCGATCAGCCGGGCACAGGCGCCGTGATAGAAGGCGGGCAGGGTGCGGCACAGACGCCAGTTCCGCGCCACCGCCAGGGCCTGCAGCGGGATCAGCAGCAGAGTCCACAGCAGATAGACCGTCAGGCGCAGGGCGCCGCGGCCGGAGGAGCCCAAGGCGCGCGCGGTGCGGTTCATGGTCGCCTCAGCCGGCTTGGCTGTCGCGGCTGCGACGCTCGTAATGCTTGGCATACTTGTCGGTGATCAGATCGCTCTTCACCACGATGCAGACGTCGGTGGTGTTGAACTGATGGTCGATCACGGCACCGTCGCCGATGAAGCCGCCCAGCCGCAGATAGCCCTTGATCAGCGGCGGCAGGATGTTCAGCGCGCGGCGCGGATCGATCTGGTCCTTGGGCATGCGGTTCAGCGACACGAAGCGTTCCGGCAAGGCCGTCGCCCGCAGCTCCGGAGGGGCCAGATGATGGTGGTAGAGGTAGGACAGCGGCTCCGCCAGCGCATCCGGATCGGTACCGGGCAGGCTGGCGCAGCCGAACATCAGGGCGATGTCGTGCTGGAACACATAGGCGGCGATGCCCTGCCACAGCAGCTGCATGCTGCCGCGGGACCGATAGCCGGCATCGACACAGGAGCGCCCCAGCTCCAGCACCTCGCCGGGATAGCTGGCGAGGCGGTCGATGTCGTATTCGTCGCTGGAATAGAAACGGCCGACCTTCTCGGCGGCGGGGCGGCGGATCAGCCGGTAGGTTCCGACCACCATGTCGGGGCCGTTGCCGCGGGCATGGTCGATGACCAGCAGATGATCGGCCACACCGTCGTAATCGTCGAAATCACGGGACCGGGCCTGCATCGCCGGCGAGGGAACCGCCGCCATCTCTTCATAGAAGACGCGGTAGCGCAGCGCCTGCGCCCAATCGATCTCTTCCGCCGAGCGGGCCAGCCGCACCTCCAGGGTGCCCAGGCGAATGCCGTCCGTCAGCTTCTCGCCACCGACACCGGGGTCGGGTGCGGACGCCTCGCGCCGCTCCGGGCTAGTCCGGGTCATGCCCGGCTGGTCCAAGCTTGCATCAGCCATGTCGAGGGTCCGCTGCGATGATGGTTCGGGACTATGCGCTGCGCCTCCCTGCCTGCCACCGCCGGGCCACGGCGGCCGGGCCGCAGCGGCTGGGTCGGGACGACAGAGTCGCACGCACCACAAGGCATAACACGATCCGCCGGTTGCCGGTCAACCGACATCGTAGCCGACGGCGCGGCACGCGGTCAGCCGACACCCTTGGCCGGAGCCATGGCCGACGCCCTGGCCCGACACCCTATGAGCGGCAGCGGATCGGCCTGCGTGATTTTGCAGTTATGGAGTCTGGAGCGCCGGGCGTGCGGCGGCGCCTATGCCCTGCCGGACGGGCCACCCGCAGCGAAGGCGGGATGGTCGGGCGCGGGTAAGGAAGGGAAGGGGGCGGAAAGGGCGGCGGCGCCGGCACGGCACCGGTCCGCCCTGCGGGACCCCCAATCCTCAGGCGCCGCGGCGGGCGCGGGTACCGAGACCGATCTGCTTGGCCAGCGAGCTGCGCTGGCGGGCGTAGTTCGGCGCGACCATCGGGTAGTCGGCCGGCAGGCCCCAGCGGTCACGGTATTCTTCTGGGGTCATATTGTACGCCGTCTTGAGATGGCGCTTCAGCATCTTCAGCTTCTTGCCGTCTTCCAGGCACACAATATAGTCCGGCGTGACCGACTTCTTGATCGGCACGGCAGGCTGCGGACGCTCTTCCGCCACCACCGGTTCGGTGCCGACATTGGCCAGCGACTTGTACACCTGCTCGATCAGAGTCGGAAGATCGGTCAGTGCGACTGTATTGTTGGAGACATGCGCCGCCACGATCTCCGTGGTCAGAGACAACAGCGCGTTGGAAGGGGACCCGTTGCTCATGTAAGCTTGCTCCGCGGCATTCGTACCTCACCATATAAAGAGGTTTCCTGCATCGTGCAATATCCATCCTTTGGAACAAAGAGGAATCGGTGACCGAAAAAATCTCCACAGACTTGTTTCTCGACATCACCTCGCAGGTTTGTCCGTTAACCTTCGTCAAGACCAAGTTGATGGTGGAGCGGATGGACGCGGGGCAGACCCTCGAAGTCCGGCTGAATGCCGGTGAACCCTTGGAAAACGTTCCACGATCCTTGATCGAGTTGGGTCACAGCATTCTGTCTGTCCACCCCGAACGAATGGATGAGCCGGATGGAGTCCATCGCCTGATCGTGCAGAAAAATTAACCCCTATGCCCCGTCAAGATTGCGGCGCAGAACAAGTGCCGCGACCCGTCCATCCGGTCGTTTGTAGTATCCAGGGCGGCGTCCGACGGAAAAAAAGCCGCTGGCCTTGTATAGACTCGAAGCTGCCGGGTTATCCTCGGCGACTTCAAGAAACAATGCAGTCGCACCCAGGTCCTGCGATCCGCCGACCGCAGCCTCCACCAGCAGGCGGCCGATGCCGCGGCGGCGGGCCTGCGGCAGCACGCCGATGGCGAGGATTTCCGCATCCTCCGCCGCGACCCGGGCCATCACGAAACCGAGCGGCCGGTCCCGGTCATCGAGGGCGAGGGCGGCGAAGCCGGCAGGCGGGACGATCAGGGTGGCGACCGACGCCTCATCCCAGGGATCGTCCGGGAAGCAGGCCTGCTGCAGGGCCGCCACCACACCGGCCTCCAGCAGGCCGGCGGGGTGGAGGCGGACGGCGGCGGCGGTCATGCCGCGGCTCCTTCGCCCGGTACGGCTTTGCTCCCTGGCCCGGCAGCCGCGGTCTTCGGCTCCGTGGTCTTCGGCAACCCCGTTTTCGGCCCCCCCGTTTTCGGCAGGGTGACGTCGGGCGGACGGAGATAGAAGGGTTCGGCCGGCAGGCCGGTGGGGCGGACGGCCCCGAGCGCCGCCACCACGGCGGCATCCGGCAGCCCGTCGCCGGACGCCAGCGCCAGATCGGCACGCCCGGCCAGCAGCGGCGCCACCGCCGCCGCCGCGTCGCCGGCCAGCAGCAGCGGCCCGGACGGGTACAGCCCGTCGAGCCAGCCGGGGATCGCCGCCGGATCGGGCATCGCCGGATCGCCGACGGGGGCCAGCGCCGCGTCGTAGAGTTGAAGGAAGGGTTCCGCCCGCCGGCTGTCGACGGCAACCAGCAGGAACCGGCCGGCACGCTCGGCGGCCGGCACGCCATGGGCGATGGCGTCGAAGCTGGTGATGCCGATCACCGGCAGGTCCTGGGCGACGGCGATGCCGCGCGCGGCAGCCAGCGCGATGCGCAGCCCGGTGAAGGCGCCCGGCCCGACGGTGACGGCGATGCGGTCAAGCCCGGCGAAGCCGGCGCCGGCGTCGGCCAGCACCTCCTGCGCCAGCGGCACCAGCACTTCGGCCTGCCCGCGCGCCATCGGCGGGCTGCGCCGGACGGTCACGCGCGCGCCGTCATCCTGACCGGCCGTTCCATCCCACAGTGCCGCCGAACAGCCGGACGTGGCCGTATCCAGACCCAGAACCTTCATCACCCCACCTTCCCTGCCGCCGCGACCCGCGGACGGCCCGTTCATAATACGCAGGCCCAGCCGCCACGGATTTCCATCCTGCCCGGTATCGTCCCGAAACGTGACCTGCCCGCATGGGAATGGCAGACCCGCGACCATGGCAGACGGCGCCGCAGCCATGCTACAGGACGATCGTCTTCCCCATACGCCGACGGTTGCCCTGTTCATGCTGACCGAGATCACGCCTCCGGCCTTCGACATCGACCTGGAGCTTCTCTACGCCACCGCCGACAACCTGTCGGGCGTGCCGATCTACCGCTCGGCGGTGTGCATGCTGCACCCCGACGCGGCCCGCCGGCTCGCCGACGCCATCCGGCTGGCCCGCGGCATCGGCTGCCGGCTGCGGGTGTACGATGCCTTCCGCCCGGCGGAGGCGCAATGGAGGCTTTGGCACGCCTTCCCCGACCCCACCTATATCGCCGACCCGCGGCTGGGGTCCAACCACACCCGCGGCGTGGCGATCGACCTGACGCTGGTGGATGCCGCCGGCGTGCCCCTGGACATGGGCACCGGGTTCGACGCGATGACCGAGCGGTCGCACCATGGCCGCAGCGACCTGACCGCCGAACAGCAGCGCAACCGCGCCCTGCTGCTGGGCGTGATGGTGGGGGCGGGCTGGGAGCATTACCCCTCCGAATGGTGGCACTACCAGCTGCCGGATGCCGAACGCTACCCGCTGCTGACCGACGCTGCGGCCGGCGGCCGGCTGATGTAGGGACATGGGCTGCTGGTAGCGGCCCGAACCCGTCTGCGCAAACTCAACTGCCCAAGCTCATTTCTACGTGTGCTACGCCGGAGGCGTTCCATTGTTGCACGCGCGCACCGCATCTCTGCTCTCCGCAGGAAAGCGGCGGACAGCGCTTGTTCGCAGGACGGGGACTGTGGCACATCATTTGCGTTGGGGCGGAGGTCGCCCCAATCAGCCTTTTCCGCAAGGGCGCCATGCCGTTCCGTCGTGCCGTCTCGGTAGTCGCCGCCGCCGCGCTGTCCATCTGGACCGCGTTCGTGCCGGTGTCCCGGCCCGCCGCCGCCGAAGCCGCCTCTCCGCAGGGCGCCAGCGCGGTGGTGTTCGCCTATGACCGCTTCGGCGAGGACCAGAACCCGTCGATCAGCATCCGCATCGACCAGTTCGAAGCGCATCTGGACGAGCTGACCGACGGCGATTACACCGTCCTGCCCCTGCCGAAGATCCTGGACGCCCTGCGCACCGGCAAGCCGCTGCCCGACCGCACCGTGGCGATCACCATCGACGAGGCCAGCCGCTCCGCCTTCACCGAGGCGTGGCCGCGGCTGAAAGCGGCCAATCTGCCCTTCACCCTGTTCGTCGCCACCGACGCGGTGGACCGCGGCTCCCCCGCCCACATGACCTGGGGCGAAATCCGCCAGCTGGCGGCGGCAGGCGTCACCATCGGGGCGCTCGGCACCTCCACCCAGTCGATGCTGGCGCGCAGTCCGGACCAGCTCGCCGCCGACCTGCGCCGGATGTCCGACCGCTTCCAGGCGGAGCTGGGGCGGCGCCCGGCGGTCCTGGCCTATCCGCAGGGCGAATATTCGCTGGCGGTGCGGCAGATGGTGATCGACCAGGGCTTCACCGCCGCCTTCGGCCAGCAGTCGGGGGTTCTGCATCCGCAGGCCGATCCCTGGAGCCTGCCGCGCTTCGTCATGAACGAGACCTACGGCAGCGCCGACCGGTTCGAGCTGGCGGCCAACGCGCTGCCGCTGCCGGTGTCGGACCTGACGCCCGACGACCCGCTGGTCACCGTCAACCCGCCGCCGCTGGGCTTCACCATCGCCGACGGGGTGGGCGACAGCTCCAAGCTGGCCTGCTTCGCCACCGGCCAGGGCCGCACCGCGCTGGAACGCATCGCCGAGGACCGGGTGGAGGTCCGCATCCGCGATCCCTTCCCGCCGGGCCGTGCCCGCGTCAACTGCACGCTGCCGGCCGCCGACGGCCGCTGGCGCTGGCTGGGCGTGCAGTTCCTGATCCCGGAATAACCGGCCGCAACAGGCAGTTCCCAGATAGGTTTCCGGGGCATTTCCGGCCGCATCAATCGGGCATTGGCGGCCGGTTCCGCCGCGCCTATGGTGCCGCTTCCGGCGTGCCGTCGCGAGGCGCGCCGCGGTTTCCAGAAGTGGGCGTTTTCACAAGCGGGCGATTTTTCGGGAGCGGGCCATGGCCGACGACACCTATTCAGCAAGCGGGCAAGACAGCGCGCAGGGCTCCGACATCGGCTGGGCCGACACGGTGCGGTTCCGTCTGCCGGCCGGCTGGGCCGTCGATGTGGAGGAGCATGAGGGGCAGCCGGTGGGCACCTTCCGGCCGCCGCCGCCGGCCGCGGGCGTTCTGCGGCTGGTGACCGACCGGGTGGTGCCGCAACCGGACTCCGGCGGCACCGCCGCAACCTTGCAGGAGATGGCTCTGCGCTTTGTCCGGCCGCAGGACCAGCGGGCGGGGGACCGGACCGTGGACGGCCGGGCCGACGGCGCCGTGATCGCCCAGGCGATGATGCGGACGGAAGAGGACGGCCGGGCGGAGACGCATTATCTGTGGCTGGTCGGTGCGGAGCGCGCCGATGCGGCGGGGTCCGTTGCCGCGGTCGCCATGTTCAGCTTCGCGCTGCCCGACCTGATGGATGGCGACGAATCCTGCGCCGAGATGCTGGGCCGGATCGACGACGCCATCCGCAATGCGGAGATTTTGTGAGGCGGCAGGTTTTGTGAGGCGGCAGGTTTTGTGAGGCGGAAAGCCATCCGCCTCTTCGGGCAGGGTTACTGCAACACGGTCTACTGCAACACGGTCACGGGGGGAGCGCCGGTCAGCAGTGGCCGGCGCCGGTGGCCATCAGCGCCTTCATGCGGAGCGCATGCGGGTCGTGGGCGACGGCGGCCTCTTCGGCCGCAAGAGCGGCGAGGCTGAGGAAGCGCACCAGATCGTCCAGATCGCATCGCGTGGCGTCGCTCATCAGGCTGTCGAGGCAGGACTTGATGGCCAGGGCCACGTCGCGTCGTTCGTCCATCATCGCGCTTCCCTTTCACACCTGTGTGACCAGCATCGCAATTGAACCGCATGGCTCGGCGGCGGCAGCGGCAGCATTGCCGGCCCCTTCCCTTGCGGTCATCCCCAATGGACAAACGAGATAGCATATTCCTTTTGAGTTTTCACTATTAGATTCTCCAAAACTTTAATAATCATAGCAACTGAGAATTGATTGCGCAGAGCTTTGCACGCGGTTGCTTGTTAATGAAAGGTTAACTTCCTTGACTAGTTCATGAGCTAAGCATTTATCTCTTGTAACACCTGTGACGATTTGAATCATCGCGCTTGAATATCGGGATACTCGTCCTTGCGTACTTGAATACGCAGGTATTCTATTGCCAGGAGCAACAGGACGGCGGCGGTGTGGCAAAGGGTGTCGGGGACGCGTTTTTTCCCCGCTTTTGCAGGCCGAAAGGCGCGCCACCCTGTTGCAGCCCGAAACGGCTCCGCCTATATCTCCGCCAGCACGGGCCGGACCCGGGGGCATCGCTTTCATGTGTCGCCCCCGGACACCAGGACCCCAAGCGCTCCACCGACGTTTCACCGACCCTATGGGGATCGCGGCGGTGCCGGACCAGACGGGCCGCCACGCATCTGCCGAACGAAAGAGGCTGAACATGAGCAAAGTGATTGGTATCGACCTCGGCACCACGAACTCGTGCGTCGCCGTGATGGAAGGCGGCAGCGCCAAGGTGATCGAGAACGCCGAGGGCGCGCGGACGACGCCGTCCATGGTCGCCTTCAGCCAGGGCGGCGAGCGGCTGATCGGCCAGCCCGCCAAGCGCCAGGCGGTCACCAATCCGGAAAACACCCTCTTCGCCATCAAGCGTCTGATCGGCCGCCGCTTCGACGATCCGCTGACGAAGAAGGACCAGGGCCTGGTTCCCTACCGCATCATCTCCGGCGACAACGGCGACGCCTGGGTCGAGGCGCACTCCAAGAAGTACAGCCCCAGCCAGATCAGCGCCTTCATCCTCACCAAGATGAAGGAAACCGCCGAGAACTATCTGGGCGAGAAGGTCACGCAGGCGGTCATCACCGTCCCGGCCTACTTCAACGACAGCCAGCGCCAGGCCACCAAGGACGCCGGCAAGATCGCCGGGCTGGAAGTCCTGCGCATCATCAACGAGCCGACGGCCGCGGCGCTGGCCTACGGCATGGAGAAGAAGGGCTCCGGCACCGTCGCGGTCTATGACCTGGGCGGCGGCACCTTCGACATCTCCGTGCTGGAGATCGGCGACGGCGTGTTTGAGGTGAAGTCGACCAACGGCGACACCTTCCTGGGCGGCGAGGACTTCGACAGCCGGATCATCGAGTATCTCGCGGACGAGTTCAGCAAGGAGCAGGGCATCGACCTGCGCAAGGACAAGCTCGCGCTGCAGCGTCTGAAGGAAGCTGCCGAAAAGGCGAAGATCGAGCTGTCGTCCACCACGCAGACCGAAGTCAACCTGCCCTTCATCACCGCCGACCAGACCGGTCCGAAGCACCTGAACATCAAGCTGACCCGCGCCAAGCTGGAAGCCCTGGTGGACGAGCTGGTGCAGCGCACGATCGAGCCCTGCAAGGCGGCCCTGAAGGACGCCGGCCTGAAGGCCAGCGAGATCGACGAGGTGATCCTGGTCGGCGGCATGACCCGCATGCCCAAGGTCATCGACGCGGTGAAGCAGTTCTTCGGCCGTGAGCCGCACCGCGGCGTGAACCCGGACGAGGTGGTCGCCATCGGCGCCGCCATCCAGGGCGGCGTGCTGAAGGGCGAGGTCAAGGACGTCCTGCTGCTCGACGTCACCCCGCTGTCGCTGGGCATCGAGACGCTGGGCGGTGTCTTCACCCGCCTGATCGACCGCAACACCACGGTGCCGACGAAGAAGAGCCAGACCTTCTCGACCGCCGAGGACAACCAGAACGCCGTCACCATCCGCGTCTTCCAGGGCGAGCGCGAAATGGCGGCCGACAACAAGATGCTGGGCCAGTTCGATCTGGTCGGCATCCCGCCGGCCCCGCGCGGCGTGCCGCAGGTCGAGGTGACCTTCGACATCGACGCCAACGGCATCGTCAGCGTCACCGCGAAGGACAAGGCGACCGGCAAGGAGCAGCAGATCCGCATCCAGGCCTCGGGCGGCCTGTCGGACGCCGACATCCAGAAAATGGTCAAGGACGCCGAGGCCCACTCGGCCGACGACAAGAAGCGCCGCGAGCTGGTCGACGCCCGCAACCATGCCGACGCCCTGATCCACACCACCGAGCGGACCATCAAGGAGAACGGCGACAAGATCCCGGCCTCCGACAAGACCGCCGCGGAGGCTGCCGTCGCCGAGCTGAAGTCGGTGCTGGACAGCGAGGATCTGGACGGCATCAAGGCGAAGACCGAGGCCCTGGCCCAGGTCTCCATGAAGCTGGGCGAGGCGATGTACAAGGCCGGCCAGGGCGAGGCCCCGGCTGCGGGCGGCGAGGCGCCGGGCGCCCAGCCGAACGAGCCGGGCGTCGTCGACGCCGACTTCGAAGAGGTCCAGGACGACAAGAAGAAGTCGGCGTAAGCCCGACGCCAGCTTCTTTTTGATACGGACCTGACGCGAGCATCGATGGCCCGCCGCCTTTCCCCGGCGGCGGGCCTTCGGTATGCTGGGGTCAGGCTCCGACGCGACGCGGACAGTTTGGACCAGAACGACTCAAAGGCGGTCGGCCCCCATGGCGAAACAGGATTATTACGAGCTGCTCGGTGTGGCGAAGAACGCCAGCGCGGATGAGCTGAAAAAGGCTTATCGCAAGATGGCGATGCAGTACCACCCGGACCGCAACCAGGGTGACAAGGACGCCGAGCAGAAGTTCAAGGAAATCAGCGAGGCCTATGAAGTCCTGAAGGACGATCAGAAGCGCGCGGCCTACGACCGGTTCGGCCACGCCGCCTTCGAGAATGGCCGTGGTCCGGGCGCCGGAGCCGGCGCCGGCGGCTTCAACTTCGACTTCGGCGGCGGCGGCGGCTTCGCCGACATCTTCGACGAGATGTTCGGCGAGTTCATGGGCGGGCGCCGCGGCGGCGGCACGTCCGGCCGCGGCCAGGACCTGCGCTACAATCTGGAGATCGGGCTGGAGGACGCCTTCAAGGGCACCCAGACCACCATCCGCGTGCCCACCACCGTGCAGTGCGACGGCTGCAACGGGTCGGGCGCCGCGGCGGGGACCCAGCCGATCACCTGCCCGACCTGCCAGGGCCACGGCAAGGTGCGGGCGCAGCAGGGCTTCTTCACCATCGAGCGGACCTGCCCCGGCTGCCACGGCGCCGGCAAGGTCATCAAGGACGCCTGCAAGAACTGCGGCGGCTCCGGCCGGCTGCGCAAGGAGAAGACCCTTCAGGTCAACATCCCCGCCGGCGTCGAGGACGGCACCCGCATCCGTCTGGCGGGCGAGGGCGAAGCGGGCCTGCGCGGGGCGCCGGCCGGCGACCTCTACATCTTCCTGGCGCTCGCCCCGCACCCGATCTTCCAGCGCGACGGCGCCAACATCCACTGCCGGGTGCCGATCCCGATGACCACGGCGGCGCTCGGCGGGGCGGTGGAGGTGCCGACCATCGATGGCAGCCGCACCAAGGTGACGGTGCCGCCGGGCACCCAGTCGGGCCATCAGTTCCGCATCAAGGGCAAGGGCATGTCGGTGCTGCGCAGCGCCCAGCGCGGCGACATGTACATCCAGGCGGTGGTGGAAACCCCGGTGAACCTGACCAAGCGCCAGCAGGAACTGCTGCGCGAGTTCGAAGGTGCCGCCAAGGAAGGGTCGAACCCACAGTCGGAAGGCTTCTTCGCCAAGGTGAAGGAGCTTTGGGAAGACCTGAAGGACTGATCCCGGCCAGCGCCGGGGACAAATCGGACCTGTCTGGACGGGCGGCGCGTCGGTGATGCGCCGCCCGTTACTTTTTGTCGCATGCTGGGATCTTTGCGTGTTTTCCACGGCTGCCGAGCGGTTTTTTCGCAAAAGCCGTTGAAGGGGCGGTCATGCACGTGTAATCACCCAGCATGGCTAATCCATTGGCGACACGTCCGGCCGGTGCCGGGGGCAGGCTGCCGCATGCGGGTTGAGAGGCTTCTCGCCGCGCTGGTCGACGCCTTCGTCCGCAGCGACGAACTGCCCGATCTGATCCTGCCGGCGGGCCACTCGCCGATCCTGCAACGCCGCCGCGCCGCGATGATCCAGTCGCGCGTGCGCATGGTGGCGCTGATCTTCGGCATCCTGACGCCGCTGTGGATCGCCATCGACGTCACCGTCTTCGAATGGTCGCTGGCGATCTGGCTGATCCTGCTGCGCCTGACCGCCAGCGCCGCCTTCCTGGCGCTCGCCTTCGACCGCCGGTCCTGCGAGGACATGACCTGCGCCTGGTGGCGGCTGGCGGCGCTGCTGGCGATCCCGACCGTATTCTTCGCCGTCTCGCACCCGCTGCTCTACAACCAGGGGGTGGACGACCTGCGCATCGCCGTCAGCGCCGGCTACGGCTATCTGCCCTTCGTGATGGTGGCGGGGCTCAGCGTCTTTCCGCTGACCGCGCTGGAAGGCGCGCTGTTCGCGGCACCGATGCTGGGCGCCCATCTGGCCGCCGGCTTCTACGGCTCGCTGGTGATGCCGTTCCCGTCCTACATCAGCGCGCTGTGGCTGCTGGCGCTGATCGCGGTGGTGGCGACGCTGGCGGCGATCAGCCAGCTGCATTTCATGATCGCGCTGCTGGAACAGGCGGCGCACGACGCGCTGACCGGCGCCTTCTCCCGCCGGATCGGGGAGGAGTTGCTGAAACTCCAGGTCGCCCATGCCGAGCGGGCGGCACAGCCGCTGACGGCGATCTTCGTCGATCTCGACGACTTCAAGGCGGTCAACGACCGCTATGGCCATGAGGAGGGCGACCGCGTCCTGCGCCATGCCGCCAACACCATCCGCAGCCTGCTGCGCCAGTCCGACGCCCTGATCCGCTGGGGCGGCGAGGAGTTCCTGGTCGTCATGCCCGACACCCCGCTGGACGGCGCGATGATCGCGGTGGAGCGCATGCGCCGCGCCGGCTTCGGCAAGCGGCCGGACGGCAGTTTGCAGACCGCCAGCATCGGCATCGCCGAACAGACGGCCGACCGTCCCGCCGATTGGGAAGCGCTGGTGGAGCTGGCGGATCAGCGCATGTACCGCGCCAAGCAGGACGGCAAGGACCGGGTCGTCGTCACCGGCACCGGCGGCGTCAAGCCCGACGCCGAGACCGATCCCTGGGACAGCATCACCGCCTGAGCGCGGTCAGCCGTCCACAGCGCCGTCCAGCGGATAGTCCCGCAACGCTTCATAGACGGCGCCGCCGTTGCCGGGATGGCTGCGGTAGAGGGTGAGGCGGTCTACCGGCATCGGGCCAGCGCGGAACAGGCCGCGGTCGGACAGGAAGCGGCCGATGCGGTCGGCCGGCGCATCCTTCAGCCGGGCGAGCGTGATGTGGGGGGAGAATTTCCGCTCCTCCGCCGGCAGGCCGCAGCGGACGATGGTGGACTCGACCTTGGCCTGGAGATGGGCCAGCGCCTCGTTGCGCTCCACCCCGGCCCACAGCACCCGCGCCTTGCGGCCGGCGCCGAACACGCCGACCCCGTCGAAGGTGAGCGCAAAGGCCGGCGCCCGCAGCTCCGCCAGGGCGGCGTCGATGTCCATCGCCTGATCCTCCGGCACTTCGCCGATGAAGCGCAGGGTCAGGTGCATATTTTCAGGTTCGGTCCAGCGCGCGCCGGGCACCCCGCCGCCCAGACCGGCCAGCCGGCGGCGAACCTCCTCCGTCAGGTCGAGCGCGACGAACAGGCGGAGCATGGGGCACCTCCAGACTTACAGGGCCGGTTGCTGCAACCACCCGCCCCCATTCGATAAAGGGGGCGGGTCCTGCGACAGCTTACGGGCACGGATCCGGCATGCGGTTGTGCACGGCATCGATCTCCGCCATCACCTCGGGCGACAGGGTCAGGGAGAGGGAGTCGATGTTGGAGATCAGCGTCTCCATCGTCGTCGCCCCGATCAGCGACGAGGTGACGAAGGGCTGCTGCAGCGTGAAGGCGATGGCCATCTGGTTGGGCGCCAGCCCATGGCGGCGGGCGATGTCCAGATAGGCCTCCGTCGCCGCGTCGGCATTGACCGTGTTGTAGCGCGACGGCCGGTGGTCGAGCGAGCGGCGGCTGCCCGGCGGGACGGCGCCGTTCAGGTACTTGCCGGTCAGCGTGCCGGCGGCGAGCGGCGAATAGGCCAGCAGCCCGACATCCTCGCGAAGAGCCACCTCTGACAAGCCGTTCTCGAAGGTCCGGTTCAGCAGATTGTAGGCATTCTGGATCGAGGCGACGCGCGGCAGGCCAGCGACCTCCCCTGCGGTCTCGGCGGCGCGCAGGTAGCGCATGACGCCCCACGGGCTTTCGTTCGACAGGCCGACATGGCGGATCTTGCCGGCCTGCACCAGCTCGGCCAGCGCCGCCAGCGTCTCCTCGATCGGAACGGCGTCCTGCTCGGGCTTGTGGCGGTAGGTGCGGACGCCGAAGCGGTTGGTGACGCGGTCGGGCCAGTGGATCTGGTAGAGGTCGATGTAGTCGGTCTTCAGCCGCGACAGGCTGGCCTCCACCGCCGCGAAGAGGTTGGCGCGGTCGAGCCGCGACTTGCCCTCGCGGATCCAGCCGAAGCCGCCGGCCGGCAGGCCGATGATCTTGCTGGCGAGGATCACCTTGTCGCGCTTGCCGCGCGACTGGAACCAGCTGCCGATCACCTCCTCGGTCTTGCCATAGGTGTCGGCGGTGGGCGGGATGGCGTACATCTCCGCCGTGTCCCAGAAATTGATGCCGCGGTCGAGCGCCGCATCCATCTGGGCATGGCCTTCGGCCTCGGTGTTCTGGCGGCCCCAGGTCATGGTGCCCAGGCCGATGGCGCTGACCGACAGGCCGGTGCGGCCAAGCGGACGATACTGCATCCGGAACGTTCCTTATTCGAAATGATCTTTACAGAAACAGCGTCAGCACGCCGGTGTAGCCATAGAGCCGGTTGTGCGACACCTCGCCCGAGGCGAAGAAGCCGGTCAGCGGGATGTCGCCGAAGACCTCGCGGATCATCGACAGCTCGGTATTGGCGGCACCGAACAGGCTGGGGCCGCGGGCGATGCAGCTGACATACACCGCCCCCTTCGGCGTCGCCTTCACCCGTTTCTTGAGGCTGTCCAGCATCCGGCGCATGTCGGCGGCGGCGGTCTCCGCGTCGCGGCGGGTGAACATCACCGTCTGGCCGGTGGTGACCCGTTCGGCGATGGAGAGCCAGCCGGCGCGCGGGTCGATGGCGATCAGGTCGCGCACCAGATAATCCTGGGTGTCGGAGCCGGCGATGGGCAGCCCGGCGCAGATCAGCCCGGCGACCTGCCGCAGGTCGGCGGCAAGCTCCGGCCCGATGTCCTCCTTGAACACGTCGAGCGCCGGGCGGCCGTCGATCTCCAGGATCACGTTGTCGTCGCTGGCGGTGACGGTGCGCGTCGGTCCGATGGGGCGGCAGCCCTGGGTCAGGGCGGTGGCGACCGGCAGCTGCGGCGCGAACAGCACGCCGGACACGCCGCCCTCGGTGACCGGGTCGGCATCCTCCGCCCCGGCGGCGATCTGCGGGAATTCCCCGCGCGAGGCGGTCAGGCCGCCGACCAGGAAGACGCCGGCCTCCTCCGACAAACGGGCGATCAGCCCGGCCATGTCGGCATGGTGCGGATCGACATGGATCAGCGCCAGCGCCGCGCCATGCTTGTCCAGCCAGCCGCCGGCACTGCCGCGCAGCGGCTCCAGCCCGTCGGTCAGGGTGGGGAACAGGCGGAAGCTGTCCTCCGGCAGGCGGGCGGCCATGATCGCCAGCCCCGGCTCGTCGAACAGGGCGGCGCCGTTCGCCATCACGCCGATGCCGGCGGTGCCGACCCAATGGCGGATGCCGGTGACGCCGCGCAGCAGGGTGACGATGCTGGTGGCATGCTCCGCCAGCCCGTCGGTCAGATAGAGGAAGCCCAGGTTGCAGCCGGCGACTGGCCCCAGCCGGTCCAGGCAGGCCTTGACCGTCGGTCCCCACTCCGCCCCGGCGGCGCAGGCGGCGTGAAAGCGGGTGTCGCTGTCCAGGATCGCGTTCATGGGGGTCACGGTCATGGCGGGTCAGCCTCCGGTCTTTTCTGTAGTCTTCTGGATTTGCGGCAGGCTGTCGAGCAGGGCGGTGACGGAGGGCAGGATGCGCTCGACGATCACCGCCACGCCCTGGGCGTTGGGGTGCAGCCCGTCCGGCTGGATCAGCGCCTGCTGCAACGCCACCCCGTCGAGGAAGAAGGGATAGAGCGGCACATCGTAGCTCTTCGCCAGATCCGGGTAGATGGCGTTGAAGCTGTCGGTGTAGGGCTTGCCCAGGCTGGGCGAGGCGAACATGCCGGCCAGCAGGGTCGGCACCTTGCGCTCCTTCAGCGTCTTCAGGATGGCGTCGAGGTTGGCCCTGGCCTGACCGGGGTCGAGCCCGCGCAGCATGTCGTTGGCGCCCAACTCCACAATGGCGGCGTCCGGCTTGTCGGCCAGCGCCCAGTCCAGCCGCGCCCGCCCGCCGGCGGTGGTGTCGCCCGACACGCCGGCGTTGACGACGGTGACGCTGTAGCCTTTCGCCGCCAGCGCCTTTTCCAGCTGGCGGGTGAAGCCCTGCGGTTCCGGCAAGCCGTAGCCGGCGGTCAGGCTGTCGCCCAGCGCCAGCAGCTTCACCGGTTGCGCGGCGACCGCGCGGGTCGGAACGGTCATCGATGCCCCTGCGGCGAAAAGAAAGGCGAGTATGACCGCTGGCGCCACGCCAAAGGCGCCCGTGTTGAAAGCCCGGCGGGTCGTGCCATATGGCGATGGTCCATTCCGCTTGTGCGAGTGTCGCATGTCCAAGGCTCAGTCCCCTGCAACGTCGTCAAATTCCATCGCCCGCTCTTCAAACGAAATCATCGTTGAACTCGACGACGTCCACCTGAAATTGGACAGCGGCGCCGGACCCGTCAACATCCTGCGCGGCGTGAATCTTCAGGTGGCGGCCGGCGAGCGGGTCGGCGTCGTCGGCCCCAGCGGCTCCGGCAAGTCCACCATGATGATGGTGATGGCCGGGCTGGAACGCCCCAGCGGCGGCATCGTCCGCGTCGCCGGCCAGGATCTCCGGAAGCTGGACGAGGACGGCTTGGCGCGCTTCCGCCGCCAGCATGTAGGCATCGTCTTCCAGGCTTTCCATCTGGTGCCGACCATGACGGCGCTGGAGAATGTCGCCATCCCGCTGGAGTTCGCCGGCGTCGCCGACGCCTTCGACCGCGCCCGCGTCGGGCTGGAGCAGGTGGGGCTGGGCCACCGCATCCACCATTATCCCGGCCAGCTGTCGGGCGGCGAGCAGCAGCGCACGGCGCTGGCGCGCGCCTTCGTCACCGAGCCGTCGCTTCTGCTCGCCGACGAGCCGACCGGCAACCTCGACATCGACACCGGCGCCACCATCGTCAAGCTGCTGTTCGATCTGGCCGAGCGGCGCGGCACGACGCTGGTGCTGATCACCCACGACCAGAGCCTCGCCGCGCGCTGCGACCGCACGGTGCGGCTGGCGGACGGGCGGATCGCCGACGACGGGCAGGCGGCCCGGCGCGCGAAGCTTCAGGCGGCGGGGGAGTGAGGGGGATGACCGACCTCCGCCTCGCGCTCCGGCTTGCCCGGCGGGAGCTGCGCACCGGCCTGAAAGGGTTCTGGGTCTTTCTCGCCTGCCTCGCCCTGGGCGTCGCCGCCATCGCCGCGGTGCAGTCGGTGTCGAGCGGGCTGCTCGACGGGCTGGCAAGCGACGGGCGCTCCATCCTCGGCGGCGACGTCGCGTTGCGGCAACTCTACAATCCGCCGGCCGACGAGCAGATGGCGGCGCTGAAGACCGGCGGCCGAGTGTCGACCTCCGCCGAGATGCGGGCGATGGCCCGCGCGGATGACGACGTCCGCTCCTCGCTGGTCGAGCTGAAGGCGGTCGACGATGTCTATCCGCTCTACGGTGCCGTGACGCTGGACGGCGGCGGTGACCTGCGCGACGCGCTGGCGCAGAAGGACGGCCGCTGGGGTGCCGTGGTCGAGGCCAGTCTGGTCGACCGGCTGGGCATCAAGCCCGGCGACACCATCCATGTCGGCGAAGGCGCCTACCGCGTCGCCGCCGTGCTCGACCGCGAGCCGGACCGCGCCTCCTCCAACGCCTTCTCGCTCGGGCCGCGCCTGCTGGTGGCGCTGCCGTCGCTGGCGAACACCGGGTTGCTGCAACCCGGCAGTCTCACCTGGTGGAGCACCAAGGTGGCGCTGCCGCCGGACACCGACCTAAAGGCATGGCAGGAGGGGCTGCGCGCCCGCTTCCCCGACGCGCCGTGGCGAATGCGCGACTACACCAACGCCTCGCCGCAGATCGAACGCTTTATCGACCGCATGACGCTGTTCCTGACGCTGGTCGGGCTGACCGCGCTGCTGGTCGGCGGCGTCGGGGTCGGCAACGCCGTGCGCAGCCATCTCGATTCGCGCGCCCGCACCATCGCCATGATGAAGTGCATCGGCGCGCCCGGCGCCCTGGTCTTCCAGCTCTATCTGGCGCAGATCCTGGCGCTGGCCCTGCTGGGCATCGTCATCGGGCTGGCGCTGGGCGCGGTGGCGCCGCTGGCGCTGGGCCGGCTGCTCGACGGCGTGCTGCCGGTGTCGGCCCACATCGGCGTCTATCCCGGCGCCCTGGCGCTGGCCGCGCTCTATGGCGTGCTGACGGCGCTGACCTTCTCGCTGTGGCCGCTGGGCCGGGCGCGCGAGGTGCCGGCGGGCGCGCTGTTCCGCGACGTGATCGCGCCGGCCGGCGGACGGCCGCGCACGCCCTACACGGTGGCGATGATCGTCTCCGCCCTGGCGCTCGCCGGGCTGGCGGTGCTGACCGCCCACAACAAGATCTTCGCCCTGTGGTTCGTCGGCGGTTCCATCGCCACCTTCCTCGCCTTCCGCGCCGCCGCCGCCCTGGTCACCTGGGGCGCGGCGCGGGTGGGCCAAGGGAAATTTGGTCGAGTCAGGCGTCCGGGCCTGCGGCTGGCGCTCGCCAACCTGCACCGGCCGGGCAACCCGACGGCGGCGGTGGTGCTGTCGCTGGGCCTCGGCCTGACGGTGCTGGTCGCCATCGCGCTGATCCAGGGCAACTTCTCCCGCCGGGTGTCGGAAACCATCCCGCAGGACGCCCCCGCCTTCTTCTTCGTCGACATCCAGCGCGACCAGTTCGATCCCTTGCGCGACCTCGTCACCGCCATCCCCGGCGCCAGCGCCTTCGAGGCGGTGCCGAGCCTGCGCGGCCGGATCGAGCGGGTGAATGGCCAGGATGCCGAAAAGGCGCTGGTCAACCCGGAGCAGGCCTGGATCCTGGCCGGCGACCGCGGCATCACCTATTCGGCGACGCTGCCGAAACACTCTACCGTCACCGCCGGCAGCTGGTGGCCGACCGACTATGCCGGACCGCCGCTGATCTCCATCCACCAGAGCGTCGCCGAGGCCTTCGGCATCGGTCCCGGCGCCACCATGACCGTCAACATCCTGGGCCGCAGCTTCGATGCGAAGGTCGCCAATGTGCGCTCGGCCGATTTCAGCAGCATGGCGATCAACTTCACCATGGTCTTCGCCCCCGGCACGCTGGAAGGGGCGCCGCAGACCTGGGTCGCCACCGTCCGCGCCACGCCGGACGCCGAAACCCAGGTGCAGCGCGCCGTCCTGCAACGCTTCCCCAACATCACCATGGTGCGGGTGAAGGACGCGCTCGACACGGTGGCGGAGATGCTGGGCCACATCGGCACCGCGGTGCGCATCGTCGCCGGCATCACGCTGGCCGCCGGCACGCTGGTGCTGGCCGGTGCGGTCGCCGCCGGCCACCGCCGCCGGGTCTACGACGCGGTGGTGCTGAAGGTGCTGGGGGCCACGCGCGGCGACGTGCTGCGCGCCTTCCTGCTGGAATACGGGCTGCTCGGCCTGCTGACCGCGGTGATCGCCGGCATCATCGGCACGCTGACCGCCTGGGCGGTGCTGAAGTTCCTGATGCATTGGGAATGGAGCTTCCTGCCGTCGGCGGTCATAACCACCGCTTTGCTGAGCACGGCGATCACGCTGGCTTTCGGGTTCTATGGTACTTGGCGGGCTTTGGGCCAGCCTTCGGCGCCATTGCTTCGGAACGAGTGATTCCCGCGTCATGAAGCCGCAGGAAAAACGAATCGTGAAAGCTATTTCATCTGGAAAAACCGCTGCCGATTCCTATTGAACCGCATGGCGGACTCGCCAATATGTCCTGGCACGGGATCACCCTATTCCATCGAGGAAACCAAACCATGGCAGACCCGACCTATAACCGCTTCGCGACCGCAGGCCGCGCGACAGATCGGGGATACTTCGACGAAGGCCTGCGCCAGCACATGCTGCGCGTCTACAACTACATGGGCGCCGGCCTGATCCTGACGGGTCTGGTCGCGGCACTCGTGTCGTCCAGCCCGGCCATGATGGCCACCATCTTCGGCACCCCGCTGAAGTGGGTGGTGATGCTGGCCCCGCTGGCCTTCGTCATGGTGCTGTCCTTCGGCATCCAGCGCCTGTCCTTCGCATCGGCACAGATGATCTTCTGGGCCTATTGCGGCGCGATGGGCCTGTCGATGTCGGCCATCTTCCTGGTCTTCACCGGGGCGTCGATCGCGCTGACCTTCTTCGTCACCGCCGCGACCTTCCTGGCGATGAGCCTCTACGGCTACACCACGAAGGCCGACCTGTCGAAGATGGGCTCGTTCCTGATGATGGGCGTCATCGGTCTGGTGATCGCCGGTCTGGCGAACATCTTCTTCCAGTCGCCGGCCCTGCACTTCGCGATCTCCGCCATCGGCGTGCTGATCTTCACCGGCCTGACCGCCTATGACACCCAGGCGATCAAGGAAAGCTACGCCGAGGGCTACGATCACGAGAGCACCGGCAAGCTGGCCCTGATGGGCGCCCTGACGCTCTATCTCGACTTCATCAACCTGTTCCAGTTCCTGCTGCAGTTCCTGGGCCAGCGCAACAACGACTGAGCCTAAAGACATCCGACCCGAGACGCCTGATCGGACAAGCATCGGATCATGCGCCAGCCGCCCGGAAGCACCCGCTTCCGGGCGGTTTTCTTTTGGACGCGGTCAGTTTTGGGCCCGCTCAGGGCTCGACGGTCAGCGGGTCGCCGACCTTGAGACCCAGCACGCGGTCGGCCCGCCCGCGGTTGACGGCGATCTCCGCCAGCCCGTTGGAGTTCTCGTACCACAGCGGCTCTCCCGGCCCAACGGCGCCGAAGGTACGGGCACGGGCGATGCGGGCGCCACCGGCGGTCAGCACCGCATCGGCGGGCAGGGCGGAGGCCCGCATCCCGGTCATGGCGTTGCCGTAGACATCGACATAGACGATGCGCGGCAGTTCGTCCGGCCAGTCCGGACGGTCGATGGCGGTGGGATCGAGCAGGCTGCGCGCGACGGTCCGGCCGGTCGCGAGGCTGGCGGCGACCGGGGCGAACAGGTCGCGGCCGTGGAAGCTGGCGGACAGCCGGTCCGGGATCCAGTCGATTTTCCAGGCGTTTAACGACGTTGCGCGGCGGGCGGTCATGGCGAAGAGACCGTTGTCGGGACCGACGAACCAGCGCCCGTCGGCCTCCACCATCACTGGCCGCCGGTCGGTGCCGACGCCGGGATCGACGACAGAGAGGAAGACGCTGCCGGCCGGGAAGGCCGGGGCGTAGGCCGCCAGCAGATAGGCGGACAGCTGCGGGTCGAAGGCGGGGGCGTCGGCGAACAGGTCGATGGCCGGCACGCCGGGCGCCTGTTGCGCCAACACCGCCTTCATCTGGCCGGTGTAGGGGCCGGAAAGCCCGAAATCGGTGAAGAGCAGGATCATCGGCGGATATGAGGGCGGCATGGGGGGCAGTCTCACCAATGCTGCGGTGGTCTTGGCCCCCATCCTACCCCCATCCCAACCCTGGGCTTACATCGACTTGGTATCGAGCGCGTAGCCGGCCGACCGCACGGTGCGGATCAGGTCCAGCTCGTCCTCTTCGTTCATCGCCTTGCGCAGGCGGCGGATGTGTACGTCGACCGTACGCGGCTCGACGTACACGTCGTGGCCCCACACCAGATCGAGCAGCTGTTCGCGCGAGAAGACACGGCCGGCATGCTGCATGAAATGGCGCAGCAGGCGGAATTCGGTCGGGCCGAGGTGTACGTCCCGGCCGTTGCGGCGGACGCGGTGGGCAGCCAGATCCATCGTCACGTCGGCGAAGGTCAGCACCTCGTCGGTCATGCCGGGCGAGGCGCGGCGCAGCACGGCGCGCATGCGGGCGACCAGCTCGGTCGGGGAGAAGGGCTTGGTGATATAGTCGTCGGCGCCGGAATTCAGGCCGCGCACCCGGTCGCCTTCCTCGCCGCGGGCGGTCAGCATGATGATCGGGATGTCGCGGGTCTTGGCGTTGCGGCGCAGCTGGCGGCAGACCTCCAGCCCGCTCATCAGCGGCAGCATCCAGTCCAGCAGGACGATGTGCGGCGTCTGTTCGCCGGCGGCCAGCAGGGCCTCCTCGCCGTCGCTGGCGGTGGCGACGCGGAAGCCTTCCTTTTCCAGGTTGTACTTCAGCAGCGTCAGGATGTCGGCCTCGTCCTCGACGATCAGGACGAGCGGCTTCAGGGCCGCATTCATGGTGGCTCCGTTCACAGCGCGCGTCTCGACGTTAACCGGCATGGCACAGCCTTTTCAACAAAGGAGGGAAGAGGGGCGGGCGTCAGGCACACAGAGCGGATCTCAACCATAGCGGCCGGTGATGTAGCCCTGGGTGCGCTCGTCGCGCGGGTTGGTGAAGATTTCCTCGGTGTCGTCGCACTCCACCATCTCGCCCAGATGGAAGAAGGCGGTGCGCTGCGACACGCGGGCGGCCTGCTGCATGTTGTGGGTGACGATGACGATGGTGTAGTTGGCCCGCAGCTCGTCGATCAGCTCCTCGATGTGGGCGGTCGCGATGGGGTCGAGCGCCGAGCAGGGCTCGTCCATCAGGATCACCTCGGGGCTGACGGCGATGGCGCGGGCGATGCACAGCCGCTGCTGCTGGCCGCCGGACAGGCTGGTGCCCGGTTCGCGCAGCCGGTCCTTCACCTCGCCCCACAGCCCGGCACGCTTCAGCGAGGTCTGCACCACCTCGTCCAACTCGTCCCGGCCGGAGGCCAGCCCGTGGATGCGCGGGCCGTAGGCGACATTGTCGTAGATCGACTTCGGGAAGGGGTTCGGCTTCTGGAACACCATGCCGACGCGGGCGCGCAGCTGCACCGCATCGACCGCCTTGCCGTAGACGTCCTCGCCGTCGAGCGCGATCCGCCCCTCGACCCGGCAGCCCTCGATGGTGTCGTTCATCCGGTTCAGACAGCGCAGGAAGGTCGACTTGCCGCAGCCGGACGGGCCGATCAGCGCCAGCACCCGGTTTTCCCGGATGTCGAGGTCGATGCCCTTCAACGCCTGCTTGGCGCCGTAGAACACCTTCACCCCGCGGGCGGTCATCTTGTTGGGCAGCGCGGCGCCGGAGCGTTGACCGGGACGGTCGTCGGCGCGGGGCCGCAGCTTCAGCGGGTTCTGAATGCTCATGACGCTCACCACCGTCTCTCGAAAATCTTGCGCAGGATCACGGCCGCGCCGTTCAGCAGGATCAGGACGCCGAGCAGGATCAGGATCGCCGCCGAGGTGCGCTCGGTGAAGGCCCGCTCCGGGCTGTCGGCCCACATGTAGATCTGGACCGGAAGCACCGTGGCGCTGTCGGTCAGCCCGTGGGGCACGTCGACGATGAAGGCGACCATGCCGATCATCAGCAGCGGCGCCGTCTCGCCCAGCGCGCGGGCCATGCCGATGATGGTGCCGGTCAGGATGCCGGGCATCGCCAGCGGCAGCACATGGTGCAGCACCGTCTGCAACGGCGAGGCGCCGATGCCCAGCGCCGCCTGACGGATCGACGGCGGCACCGCCTTCAGCGCGACGCGGGACGCGATGATGATGACCGGCAGCGTCATCAGCGCCATCACCAGCCCGCCGACCAGCGGGGCGGAGCGCGGCATGCCGAAGAATCCCAGGAACACCGCGAGGCCGAGCAGGCCGAAGATGATCGACGGCACCGCGGCGAGGTTGTTGATGTTCACCTCGATCAGGTCGGTCCAGCGGTTCTTCGGCGCGAACTCCTCCAGATAGACCGCGGCGGCGATGCCGGTCGGCACCGACAGCGCCATGGTCACCAGCAGGGTCAGCAGCGAACCGGCGATGGCGCCGCCGATGCCGGCCTGTTCCGGCTCCCGACTGTCGCCGGCCGTGAACAGGGTGGTGTTGAAGCCCTGCGCCAAGGCGCCGGAGGCCAGCAGCGCGTCGGCGGCGGCGACCTTGGCGTCGCCGATCCCGCGCTCGCTCTCCGGCAGGTCGCGGCGGTAGGCGCCCTTCACCAGCTGGTCGATCTGGTCGTCGGCGCGGACCCAGACGGTCTGCGTCGTGCCGGCCAGCGCCGGGTTCTTTGCCACCATCGCCTCCAGCTCGTAGGGCGCGCCCGACGACAGCAGGTCGTTCAGCACGCGGCGGCCGGCGCGGTCGGTCACCTGGGGGAACTGGGCGTAGAGCGCCCGGCGCAGCAGGGCGGTGTAGTTGCGGTCGGCGACCTCCGCCGGGTCGAGCGTCACCTCCAGCCGGATGCGGGCCTCCAGGAAGGCACTGGCACCCTTGGCGACGATGGATCCCAGCAGCAGCACCAGCATCAGCGCCGCCAGCGCCACCGCGGCGGCGCCGGCCAGCCGGAAGCGGCGCTCCGCCGCATGGCGGGCGCGCAGGCGGCGGGCAAAGGCCTCGCTGCGCAGGCGCGACTTCGGCGCGGTGGAGGAGGCAGGGGCAGGGGCGGAGGAAGGCGTCACGGCCGCCGCGTCCCGCTCGACGAGGTCAGTCATATTTTTCCCGATAGGTCCGGACCACCCGCAGGGCGACCATGTTGAGGCAGAGCGTGACGAGGAACAGCACGAGGCCAAGGCCGAAGGCCGACAGCGTCTTCGGGCTGTCGAACTCCTGGTCGCCGACCAGCAGCGTGGCGATCTGGGTGGTGACGGTGGTCACCGCCTGCAACGGGTTGGCGGTCATGTTGGCGGTCAGGCCCGACGCCATGGTGACGATCATCGTCTCGCCGATGGCGCGGCTGACCGCCAGCATCACCGCGGCGACGATGCCCGGCAGCGCCGCCGGCAGCACCACCTGCCTGATGGTTTCCGACTTGGTGGCGCCGAGGCCGTAGGAGCCGTCGCGCAAGCTCTGCGGCACCGCGTTGATGACGTCGTCCGACAGCGAGCTGACGAAGGGGATGATCATCACCCCCATGACGATGCCGGCGGCCAGCGCCGATTCCGAACTGACGTCCAGCCCCAGCGCCTCGCCGACCGAGCGGACGAAGGGCGCCATCGTCAGCGCGGCGAAGAAGCCGTAGACCACGGTCGGGATGCCGGCCAGGATCTCCAGCGCCGGCTTCAGCCAAGTGCGCACGCCGCGCCCGGCATATTCCGACATGTAGATCGCCGCCATCAGCCCGACCGGCACCGCCACCAGCATCGCAATGACGGTGATGAGCAGCGTGCCGGCGAACAGCGGGATCGCGCCGAAGGAGCCGCTGGAGCCGACCTGATCGGCCCGCATCGCCATCTGCGGGCTCCAATGGGTGCCGAACAGGAAGTCGAGCGGCGAGACGACGCTGAAGAAGCGCAGCGCCTCGAACAGCAGCGACAGCACGATGCCGACCGTGGTCAGGATGGCGACCAGGGAACAGACGACCAGCGCCACCCGCACCACCCGCTCCACCGCCGGGCGGGCGCGCAGGTCCGGGCCGATGCGCCGGCGGCCCCAGGCCAGCCCGGCGACGGCAAGGCTGGCGCCAAGCGCCAGCAGGCTCCAGCCGGCGAGGTCGCGCAGGGCGGCATAGCGGCGCGCCGCCTCGACCACCAGCGGATCGGCCTCGCGCCCGGTCGAGATGCCGCGGGCGAGGTTGAGGATGTCCGCCTTCAGCAGGGCGACCGACTGGCCGTCGCCGGTGGTCAGCCGCTCCGGCAGGGCCGACAGCACCAGCTGCATGGCGAACCAGCCTTCCGACGCCGTCCAGGCGACGAACAGCAGCAGCGCCGGCAGCCCGGCCCACAGCGCGACATAGACGCCGTGATAGGAGGGGACCGAATGCAGCTCCGCCACCCGGCCGCCGACGGACGCCGCCGCCCGCGACCGGCCGATCGTGAAGCCGATCACGGTGAGCAGGGCCAGGATCAGGGCGAGGAGGGTCAGCTGCATGCGGGTCGCTCAAGAGGAGAAGTTGGTCAGAACTGGAGCGGCGTCAGGTTGACCGCCTCGACGCGGGCGGCGTCGCGCAGCGCCTTCGGCTCCGGGATCAGGCCCTTGTCGACCAGATAGCCGTCGTCGCCCATCGCCCGTTCCGACGTGTATTCGCCGATGAACTCGCGGATGCCGGGGATGACGCCGGCATGGGCGTTCTTGACATAGATGTAGAGCGGGCGGGCCAGCTCGTACTTGCCGGCGGCCACCGTCTCCGCCGTCAGCTCCACCCCGTCCATCTTCGCCGACTGCAAGGTGTCGCGGTTCTGGTCGAGGTAGCTGTAGCCGAAGACGCCGAAGGCGTTGGGGTTGGCGAGCAGCTTCTGGACGATCAGATTGTCGTTCTCGCCGGCCTCGACATAGGCGCCGTCCTCGCGAATGGTCATGCAGGCGCGCTCGCGCGCCTTTTCGTCGGGGACGGCCTTGGCGACCTCGGCCAGCTTCCTGCAGCCTTCCAGCATCGCCAGCTCGTTGAAGGTGTCGCGCGTCCCGGAGGTGGGCGGCGGCCCCAGCACCTCGATCGCCGCCTTGGGCAGCGACGGGTCGATGTCGGACCACAGCTTGTAAGGATTGGCGACCAGGGCACCGTTCACCGGCACCTCCTTCGCCAGCGCCTTCCACAGGAGGACGGTGGACAGCGACACCGGCGCCGCCTTCCGGGAGGAGGCCAGCGCGATGCCGTCATAGCCGATCTTCAGCTCGGTCATCGTGGTGACGCCGTTGCCGGCGCACTGGTCGACCTCCGACCTCTTGATCCGGCGCGAGGCGTTGGCGATGTCGGGATGGGCCGGGCCGACGCCGGCGCAGAACAGCTTCAGCCCGCCGCCGGTGCCGGTCGATTCGATCACCGGGGTCTTGAACTTGCCGATCTTGCCGAAGGCCTCCGCCACCGCGGTGGTGAAGGGGAAGACGGTGGAGGAGCCGACCGCGCGGATCTGGTCGCGCGACTGCGCCCAGGCCGGGGCGGCAAGGCCGAGGGCCAGGGTCAGGGTCAGGCCCAGGGCGGTCGCGGCGACAACATGGGTCCGGGTGGTCACGGGTGCCCCTCCTTGAGGAAACGGAGACTGGTCCAGCGGAATGGCGCGGACCATAGACCCGGAGGGCGACCGATTGATTACGTTTTTATGACGCTTTCATGACAGCGTCACAGAGCACCCCGCCTCTCTCACACCCCGCCATATCCCCTCTCTCCCCCGGGGAGAGGGTTAGGGTGAGGGGGAAGCGCGGCGGCCCTTCCACGAAAATCCTGACGCGTCTCCCCCTCACCCCGGCCCTCTCCCCGGGGGAGAGAGGGGGAAACCGTCTCCCCGACCGCCGGCAGATAAACCGTGAAGGCGCTGCCCACCCCGACCTCGCTTTCGATGGTCAGCCGGCCACGGTGGCGGTTCAGGATGTGCTTGACGATGGCCAGCCCCAGCCCGGTGCCGCCCATGGCGCGCGACCGCGCGGCATCGACGCGGTAGAAGCGCTCGGTCAGGCGGGGCAGGTGGGTGCGGGCGATGCCGTCGCCGCGGTCGCGCACCGACACCGACACCATGGCCGTGCCGCCGCGCCCGACCCGCTTGTCCTTCGCGGCAGCGCCGGGCGCCGGCAGGCCGGTGAAGCCCACCGCGGCACCGTCGGCCAGCGCCACGCTGACGGTCACGTCGGTGTCCTCGCGCGTGTATTTGATCGCGTTGCTGACGAGGTTCTGGAAGACCTGAGTCAGCTGGTCCTCGTCGCCGACGACCGGCGGCAAATCCTCCGGCGCCTCCATGCGCAGGCGGATGCGGCGCTCCGCCGCCTTCAGCTGAAGTGCGGCGATGACGTTCTCCAACTCCTCCACCACATCGACCCGCCCGTTGGGCTGCATGTGCTCGTCCAGCTCGATGCGCGACAGCGACAGCAGGTCGTTGACCAGACGGGTCATCCGGCTGGCCTGATCGTGCATGATCGCCAGGAACCGGTCCTGCGCCTCCGGATCGTCGCGGGCCGGGCCGCGCAGCGTCTCGATGAAGCCCAGCAGCGACGACAGCGGCGTGCGCAGCTCGTGGCTGGCATTGGCGATGAAGTCGGCGCGCATCTGTTCCGACCGGCGGGCGGCGGTGACGTCGTGCAGGGTCAGGATCGCCATGCGGGCGACGGTGGGCGGACGCGGCGCCGGCTCCTCCTCGATCTCGCCATCCAGCAGCGAGGGGTCGGGTTCCGGCACCAGCCGCTGGAAGGGCTTCACCTGCGCTTCGAAACTGCGCTCCACCGGGACCGGCAGGGTGAACTCGATGATGCGGGACGCCCCGCCGCGCAGCACCGAATCCACCGCCTCCAGCACCGCCGGCGTCCGCAGGGACGAGGCGAGGTCGCGGTCGACGATCTTGTCGCCGAACAGCTCCCGCGCCGTCTGGTTGGCGCGCACCACCTGCCGGTCGGCATCCATCAGCAGCAGCGGGGCGGGCAGGGCGTCGATCACCGCCTCGTCGGCGTCCAGCTGCATCCGCACGCTTTCGGCGCGGCGCAGCCCGACCCGGTGCAGGCGACCGATGGTGGCGGCCAGCGCCTTCAGGGCGGGCGGCGTCCCGGCCGGGGCCAGCGGCTCGTCGGTTTCGGCCAGCCGGGCGGCATAGTCGGTCACCGCGTTGGCGTCGCGGCGGTAGGTCCGCAGGATCTGGACCGCCCCCGCCAGGGCCGCGACGCCCGCCGCCAGCGCCAGCCCGCCATGCAAGGCCCCGCTATAGACCGCCCAGGTCAGCACGCCGGCAAGGGGGGCCAGCATCAGCAGGATGGCGGTCAGAAGCGGGGTGGGCGGCGACGCCTTCTGGCGCATGGGGTGGCACCGGATTTGAGGGTGGAGACGGACCGGGAATGCGCGGGTCCAGCCCTTCTACACCATCGCCGCGACGCTCGCGCGGCGGTCATAAAAGATTCATGGCGGAGACTGTGCGGCCGGCCGTTGACTCCAATATCTTAGAACTTTATTCTATCTTCATGGAAAAGATGGAAAACGACATCGACAGCCGGCTTGCCGTCCGGCTGCGTGCCCTGCGGGCGGACCGCAGCCTGACGCTGGACGGCCTGGCCGAACGGTCGGGCGTCAGCCGCTCGATGATCTCGCTGGTGGAGCGGGGGCAGAGCAGCCCGACGGCGTCGGTGCTGGAGCGGCTCGCCGCCGGGCTCGGCGTGACCCTGGCGACGCTGTTCGCCGAGGCCGAGCGCGCGGACGCCGACCCGGTGGTTCGCCGCGCCGACCAGATCGCCTGGACCGACCCCGCCACCGGCTACCGCCGCCGCAACCTGTCGCCGCCGGGCTATCCGTCACCCATCGAGCTGGTGGAGGTGGAGCTACCGCCGGGCGCCCGCGTCTCCTATGACAGCAGCGCCCGTGCCGCCATCGTCGAGCAGCAGATCCATCTGCTGGACGGCACCATCGAGCTGAGTGTGGACGAGGTGACGCACCGGCTAAGCACCGGCGATTGCCTCGCCATGCGGCTCGACCGGCCGACCGGCTTTCACAACCCGACCGACCGCACCGCCCGCTACATCGTGGCGCTGACCACCGAGGGGCGCGGCGGTTCAAACGCCGTTAAACGTTGAAGGAGCGAGCCATGGATGCTGCCTGCCTGGACCCGAGCCGGCGGAGTGGAGACGGTGCGGTGACGGTCCGCGTGCTGACGGCGGACGAGGCCGGCGCCTCCGTGCCAGGCCTGACCGACGTGCTGCTGGATTGCGTGGAGGGCGGGGCGTCGGTCAGTTTCATGGCCCCCCTCGACCGCGCCACCGCCGAAGGCTTCTGGCGGAGCGTGGCGGCCGGGGTGGAGCGGGGAGAGCGCATCCTGCTGGTGGCGGAAGACGGCGAGGGCGTGCTTGGCACCGTCCAGCTGGTGGTCGCCCAGCCGCCGAACCAGCCGCACCGTGCCGACCTGTCCAAGATGCTGGTCCACCGCCGCGGCCGCTGTCGCGGCGTCGGCGCCGCCCTGATGGAGGCGGCCGAGGATGCGGGACGCGCCGCCGGCAAGACCCTGCTGGTGCTGGACACCGCGTCGCCCGAGGCCGAGCGGCTCTACACGCGCGCCGGCTGGGTGAAGGTCGGCGTCATCCCGAACTTCGCCCTGTGGCCGCAGGGTGGACTCTGCGACACGGCTTTCTTCTACAAGGCGTTGGGGTGAGTGACAGTTCGAACGGTACTAGAAGGTAAGGAATTCTTCGAGAACCGATGCATTGGCCGGGGCGAATGGGTTCACAAACCGAACCCCTTCAAGCTCCCGGCCATCTTGCAAATCTTCACTGAACAGGACACGGCCACCGGCGCGCCTTACCACAGACCAGATCATGCCGTCCCAAAATTGGACGCCATGGTCACGGTGTATGCGCATAGCGTCGACAACATCTGCAAATACCGCCTCACGAATTGGAAAAACCCCGCTCCATACGTCGACGTAACGTGAGGCTTGCTCGGGAGAAGCGCGGTACTTTCTGACCACGACGGAATAGAACTCAGTCAAGGTCTGAAGCGGCAAGACTCCACACCCACCAGCACCCAGCCGATCAAGAAGATCGACCGCTCTGCGATGCTTTTCGGAGTCGCCAGCACTATCGACAGCATAGAGAAGAATGTTGGTATCGATCCCAGCTAACATCATCGCAAATGCACATCGTCGCGGTCGACACCACCCCGAAAATCAAGAGGAAGCCCTTCCGCAAGCATCTCCATCATCCGCCGATGCGCGCTGCTGCGATTCATGTTCGTGGATGCGTCGGCAGGCGACAGCACGGCAACCGGTTTGCCATCCTTGGTGATGGTGATACGCGCGCCCCCTTCGACGTCGCGTAGCATTTTCGAGAAGTCGCGGTTCGCTTCCGCCGCACTGACGAGACCGTCCGGCATGAGCATCCCCTCCCAACACTTGGTGTCTGGAATAAACTATAGGATGCCCAGCCCGGAAAGGTCACGCCTCTTCCTCCACCGCGGCGGAAGAAGAGGCGTCTTACCTCACCTCACCACGGCAGCGAGTCATGCGCCGCCAATGCTGCGGCGGTGACGATGTCGTTGACCGAGGCGCCCATGGTGACGATCTGCGCCGGCTTGTCCAAGCCGATCAGCAGCGGGCCGATCATCTGGCCGCCTGCCATCTTGTTCAGCAGCTTGGCCGAGATGTTGGCCGAATGCAGGCCGGGCATGATCAGCACGTTGGCCGGACCGGACAGCCGGCAGAACGGATAGACCCGCTTCATCAGCTGGTAATCCAGCGCCACGTCGGCCGACATCTCGCCGTCATACTCGAAATCGACCCGGCGGCTGTCGAGGATCGACAGGGCTTCCCGCAGCGGATCGGTGTTCGGGTGCGGCGTCTGGCCGAAGTTGGAGAAGGACAGCATCGCGATCCGCGGCTCGTGCCCCATCTGCCGCGCCTTGGCCGCGGCTCCGATGGCGATGTCGGCCAGCGTCTTGCCGTCGGGACGGACATGGACGGTGGTGTCGGCGATGAAGACGGTGCGGTTGCGGGTGATCGACAGGTGCAGGCCGAACACCGGCTCGCTCGCCTTCGGGTCGATGACGCGGCGGATTTCCTCGTAGGCGACGCCGAAGCTGCGGGTCAGGCCGGTCACCATGGCGTGGGCGTCGCCCTGCGCCACCATGCAGGCGGCGAAGACGTTGCGGTCCTGGTTGACCATCCGCTGACAGTCGCGCAGCAGCGCGCCCTTGCGCTGCAGGCGGCGGTAGAGGTGGTCGGCATAACGGCGGTTGGCGTCCGACAGGCGGGCGTTGTGGATCTCGAACTGGACGTTGGGCTGCCCCATCGCCGTCAGCTGTTCCCGGATGACCTCTTCCCGGCCGATCAGCACCGGCGTGCCGTAACCGTGGGCGCGGAAGGCCATGGCGGCGCGGATCGTCCGCTCCTCCTCGCCTTCGGCGAAGACGACCCGGCGCGGGTTGGTCCGCACCTTCTCCAGGATCAGTTCCAGGCTGTCGGCGGTCGGGTCCAGGCGGGTGCGCAGGGAATGCTTGTAGCTGGTCAGATCGAGGATCGGCTTGCGCGCCACGCCGCTTTCCATCGCCGCCTGGGCGACGGCGGCCGGGACGGTGACGATCAGGCGCGGGTCGAACGGCACCGGGATGATGTAGTCCGGGCCGTAGCGCAGCCGGCGCCCGGAATAGGCGGCGTCGACCTCGTCCGGCACATCCTCGCGCGCCAGCGCCGCCAGCGCCTTGGCGGCGGCGACCTTCATCGCCTCGTTGATGGTGGTGGCGCGGACGTCGAGCGCGCCGCGGAACAGGTAGGGGAAGCCCAGGACATTGTTGACCTGGTTCGGGTAGTCGGAGCGGCCGGTCGCCACGATGGCGTCGCCGCGCACCGCCTTGACCTCTTCCGGGGTGATCTCCGGATCGGGGTTGGCCAGCGCGAAGATGATCGGCTTGGCCGCCATCGACTTGACCATCTCCGGCGTCATCGCCCCCTTGGCCGACAGGCCGACGAACACGTCGGAGCCGGCCACCGCCTCTTCCAGCGTGCGCTTGTCGGTGTCGACGGCGAAGGACGACTTCCACTGGTTCATGCCGTTGGTGCGGCCGCGATAGACCACGCCCTTGGTGTCGCACAGGATGATGTTTTCACGTGAAACACCCATCGTGCAGAACAGCTCGGCGCAGGCGATGCCCGCCGCACCGGCGCCGTTCACCACCATCTTCACGTCCTCGACCTTGCGGCCGGTGATGTCGCAGGCGTTGATCAGGCCGGCGGCGGCGATGATCGCGGTGCCGTGCTGGTCGTCGTGGAAGACCGGGATGTCCAGCAGTTCGCGCAGCCGCTCCTCGATGATGAAGCAGTCGGGTGCCTTGATGTCTTCCAGGTTGATGCCGCCGAAGCTGGGGCCGAGGAAGCGCACGCAGTTGACGAATTCGTCGACGTCGCGGGTATCGACCTCCAGGTCGATGCCGTCGACGTCGGCGAAGCGCTTGAACAGCACCGCCTTGCCTTCCATCACCGGCTTGCCGGCGAGCGCGCCCAGGTCGCCCAGCCCCAGCACCGCGGTGCCGTTGGAGATGATGGCGACGATGTTGCCCTTGGCCGTGTAGTCGTAGGCGAGCGACGGGTCTTCGGCGATGCGCAGGCAGGGCGCGGCGACGCCGGGCGAATAGGCCAGCGCCAGATCGCGCTGGGTGGTCAGCGGCTTGGTCGGGGTGATTTCCAGCTTGCCGGGCCGGCCGCTGGAATGCAGCAGCAGGGCCTCTTCATCGGTGACGCGCTTGGTGTCGGACATGGATGTCGTGTTCCTCAACGGAGTGTACAGCCCGTCGGTCGTCGTTGATGCTTTTTGTGCGGTGCGCTGCCGACGGTGGGGTCGCGATGGTACACGCGGCACGCGCAACTCGCCAAGCCTCCATAGCCCGCTTTTTGTACGAATCATGCATTTCTTTGACGATTGAAGACACATTCAGTTGGGATTGCGTCCTATCTGCTGCGCTCGCCTTGCATGACCATGGCGTTTGGGCAGGCCGGGCGGCGGCTGTTACCATGCGGTGCACCCCCCGCAATCCGCGCTTTTCCGCCTCTGCCGGAGCCTCCATCTTGTCCCAGGCCACACGCCCCGCGGCGCCCACCGCGTTGACGCCTGACGAACGCCGCATCACGCTGGTCATCGCGGCGGTGCAGTTCATCAACATCCTGGATTTCATGATGGTGATGCCGCTCGGCCCCGACTTCGCACGGGCGCTTGGCATCCCGGCGGCACACATCGGTTACATCGGCGGCAGCTACACCGCCGCCGCCGCGGTGGCCGGGCTGATCGGATCGATGCTGCTCGACCGCTTCGACCGGCGCCGGGCGCTTGCCGTGGCGATGGCCGGGCTGATCGTTTCCACGGCGCTCGGCGGTCTGGCCTGGGACTTCCCGTCGCTGCTGGCGGCGCGCGTGCTGGCCGGACTGTTCGGCGGCCCGGCCGTTGCGGTCGCCATCGCCACGCTGACCGATCAAGTGGCGCCGCAGCGCCGCGGGCAGGCGATGGGGGCCGTGATGTCGGCCTTCTCACTGTCGGCCATCGCCGGCGTGCCGGTCGGGCTTGAACTGGCGCTCTATGGCGGCTGGCGCCTGCCTTTCTTCGCGGTGGCCGCCGCCGGGCTGGTCGTCGCCGTCGCCGCCATCGCCATCCTGCCGCCGCAGCGCGGCCATCTGGCTGCCGGGACAGGGGTCAAGACGGGGGCGTGGGTGCGGATGACGGCGCTGCTGTCCCGCCGCAAGGTCTGGCTGGCCTACGCCACGGTGGCGCTGGTGCAGGTCCAGCAATTCATGATCGTTCCCAACATCGCCGCCTATGTGCAGGGCAATCTGGGCTTCCCGCGCGACCATCTCAGCCTGGTCTACATGACCGGCGGCACGCTGAGCTTCTTCGCCGCCCGCTGGGCCGGCCGGCTGGTCGACCGTCATGGCTCCAGCGCCATCACCTTCGCGGCGACCGTGGGGTTGAGCGTCGTGATCTTCACGGCCTTCATCGGCTACCGTCCCTGGATGCCGGTGCTGGGGCTGTTCCCCTTCTTCATGACCTTCGTCGGCGTCCGCATGGTCGCCAACGGCGCCGCCTTCTCCCGCGTGCCGGACCCGCAGGAGCGCGCCGGCTTCATGGCCCTGGTGTCGGCGGTCCAGCATCTCAGCTCCGCCTTCGGGGCTTTCCTGTCGGCGGAAATCCTGACCAACGCGCCCGACGGCCGGCTGGAGCATGTCTCGACCATGGCCACGGTCTCCATCGCCGTCGGGCTTGCCATTCCCGTGCTGACCCTGTGGCTGGAGCGGGCGACGCGCCCGGCGGCGACGCCGTCGCCTGCCCCGATGGTCACGGACACCGTACTGGAGGACACCGTGCTGGACGGGGCGGGGCAGAGCCGTTAGCTTGCCGCCGATCTGCAAACGACCTTCGGAATGATGCCCATGCGCCCCTCCGGCCGCGCCTTCGACCAACTGCGCACCGTCTCCCTCGAACCCGGCTTCAGCCGGTATGCCGAGGGGTCCTGCATGGTGCGTTTCGGCAACACGCATGTGCTGTGCACCGCCAGCGTCGACGAGACGGTGCCGCGCTTCCTGAAGAACACCGGGCTGGGCTGGGTCACCGCCGAATACGGCATGCTGCCGCGCTCCACCCACAGCCGCAGCGACCGTGAGGCGGCCAAGGGCAAGCAGTCCGGCCGCACCCAGGAAATCCAGCGCCTGATCGGCCGCGCGCTCCGCGCCGTCACCGACCGCTCGGCGATGGGCGAGAAGCAGATCAAGATCGACTGCGACGTGATCCAGGCCGACGGCGGCACCCGCACCGCCGCCATCACCGGCAGCTATGTCGCCCTGCATCTGGCCTTCCAGCACCTGATGCAGATCGGCGCCCTGAAGACGATGCCGCTGACCGATCAGGTCGCCGCCGTCTCCTGCGGCCTCTATCAGGGCAACGCCGTGCTCGACCTCGATTACGACGAGGATTCCAAGGCGCAGGCCGATGCCAACTTCGTCCTGACCGGCAAGGCCGGCATCGTCGAAATCCAGGGCACCGCCGAGGAAACCCCCTTCTCCGAGCCGCAGTTCATGGAGCTGCTGGCGCTCGCCCGCAAGGGCGTGACCGAGCTGGTGGCGTTGCAGAAGCAGGTGCTCGGCATCAAGTAATACCAGAGTCATAAAGTTTCGACTTTTGACCCTGGTATCGGCCGCGACCGCGGCCGCGCGGGCACATGCCCGCGAAGCCAAGGCCCGCGGACGCGGGCCGCCCGGCGTTTGAGGGGCTGGAAAGTGCCGACCGCAGGTCGGAGCTTTCCAGCACTTATATAAAGCCGTTTCAGTCAGAGGTTCAGACCATGTCCGCTCCCCGCCGCTTCACCGGCGACACCCTCGTCATCGCCAGCCACAACAAGGGCAAGGTGCGCGAGATCGCCGACCTGCTCGGCCCCTATGTCGCCAATTTCACCGCGGCCGGGGAGCTGGGCCTGCCCGAACCTGAGGAAACCGGCACCACCTTCATCGCCAACGCGGAGCTGAAGGCCAAGGCCGCAGCCGCCGCCGGCCATATGGCGCTTGCCGACGACAGCGGGCTGGTGGTGCCGGCGCTGAACGGCGATCCCGGCATCTACTCCGCCCGCTGGGCTGGGCCGGCCAAGGACTTCGCCATTGCGATGCAAAAGGTCGAGGACGGGCTTGTCGGCAAAACGGATCGCAGCGCCTATTTCGTCTGCGCCCTGTCGCTCGCCTGGCCGGACGGCCATGTCGAAACGGTGGAGGGCCGCTGCTATGGCACGCTGGTGTGGCCGCCGCGGGGGCCGCAGGGCTTCGGCTATGACCCGATGTTCCTGCCCGACGGCCACGGGCTGACCTTCGGCGAGATGGACCCGGTGAAGAAGCACGAGATGAGCCACCGCGCCGACGCCTTCCGCCAGCTGGTGGAGCGGTGCTTCCGGTGACCATGTCCGATCCCGGCTTCTCTGGCCCCGGTTTTGCCATCTACGTCCATTGGCCCTTCTGCAAGTCGAAGTGCCCGTACTGCGATTTCAACAGCCATGTCCGCGAGCGGGTCGACCATGACCGCTGGCGGGCCGGGCTGCTGCGCGAACTGGACCATTACGCCGACCTGACCGCCGGGCGCACCGTCACCTCGATCTTCTTCGGCGGCGGCACCCCGTCGCTGATGGAACCCTCCACCGTCGGCGCCATTGTCGACCGCGTCGCCCAACGCTGTACGGTCGCCGATGGGCTGGAAGTGACGCTGGAGGCCAACCCGACCTCCGTCGAAGCCGACAAGTTCCGCGCCTTCCGCAGCGCCGGGATCGACCGCGTCTCGCTGGGCATCCAGGCGCTGGACGACGCCAGCCTGAAGTTCCTCGGCCGCGAACACACTGCGGCGGAGGCGACCGGCGCCATCGAGCTGGCGGCGCGGATTTTCGACCGCTTCTCCTTCGACCTGATCTATGCCCGTCCCGGCCAGACGGTGGCGGCTTGGCAGGCGGAGCTGGCGCGGGCGCTGGACTACGCGGTCGGCCACCTGTCGGTCTATCAACTGACCATCGAGCAGGGCACGGCCTTCTATCCGCTCCATGCCCGCGGCGATCTGGTCCTGCCCGACGAGGATCTGGCCGGCGATCTCTATGAGGCGACGCAGAGCCAGCTGACGGCGGCCGGGCTGCCGGCCTACGAGATTTCCAACCACGCCCGGCCGGGCGAGGAAAGCCGCCACAACCTGACCTACTGGCGCTATGGCGACTATGTCGGCATCGGTCCCGGTGCCCATGGCCGGCTGACGCTGGACGGCGAGAAATTCGCCACCCGAGCCCATCGCGCCCCGGAGATTTGGCTGGAGCGGGTGGAGCGCGACGGCCATGGCGCCGCCGCTCCCGATCCCATCGACCGTGATGCCCGCGGGACCGAGCTGCTGATGATGGGGCTGCGCCTGACCGAAGGCGTGCGGCTTGCCCGCCTGACGGAGGAAACCGGCCGGAGTTTGGACGATTTCGTCGATCCGGCAGCCCTGTCCCGCCTGATCGACGGCGATTTCCTGACCCGCGATGCCGACCGTCTGGTTGCCACACCGGAGGGGCTACAGCGTCTGAACGCGGTGCTCGGCGCAATTCTGGCGTAAAATCGGTCAGCTCCAGCAGGGAAAGGGCATGGGATGCTCATCACTCTGATCGTCGCCGCCGCAACGAACGACGTGATCGGCCGCGATGGCCGGCTTCCCTGGAGCCTTCCTAGCGACCTGCGCCGGTTCAAGGACCTGACGATGGGCAAGCCGATCCTGATGGGCCGGAAGACCTGGGAATCCCTGCCGCGCCGTCCACTTCCCGGCCGGGACAATCTGGTGGTCAGCCGTCAGGCTTCCATCGGCGAAAAGGACGGTGCCCGCTGGTTCAGCGGGCTGGGTGCGGCGGTGTCGTGGGCGCAGGCGTCCGGCGCCGCCGAACTCTGCGTCATCGGCGGCGCCGCCCTGTTCCGCGAGACGATGCCGATTGCCGACAGCCTGCACCTGACCCGCATCGAAAGCGCGGTCGAGGGCGACACGCTGATGCCGCCGATCGGGGCGGAGTGGGCGGAGGTGTGGTCGAGCGCGCCCATGGAAGAGAACGGGCTGATCTATCGCTACATCGACTTCGGGAAGGTGAGGGGGTAGGGGCGAGAACGCCCCCGACAAAGCCCCGTTACTCTTCGCCGCCCAGCCTGTGCAGCACGTCGTCCAGCTGGTCGAGCGTCTGGTAATGGATGGTGATCGTCCCGCGCTGACCCTGCGGATTGATGGCGACCTTCAAGCCGATGCGGGCGGAGATCTCCTCCTCCAGATTGATCAGGTCGACGTCCTTCATCGCAGGCGCGGATCCGGCTCCGCCAGCCGCGGCCTTGCCCTTCTTCGCCTTGGGCTGGTCGCCGCGCATCAGGTCTTCGGTCTGGCGCACGTTCAGGCCGCGGGTGACGACCTCGCGGGCGACGGCGGCCGGATCTGGGGCGGTCAGCAGGGCACGGGCATGGCCGGCGGTCAGCGCGCCGTCCTGCACCATCGACTTGACAGGCTCCGGCAGGGCCAGCAGGCGCATCATGTTGGCGACATGGCTGCGGCTCTTGCCGACGGCGCGGGCCAGATCCTCCTGCGTGTGCTCGAACTCCTCCATCAGCCGGCGATAGCCTTCCGCCTCTTCCAGAGGGGTCAGATCCTGGCGCTGGATGTTCTCGATCAGCGCGATTTCCAGCGCCTCACGGTCGCTGAGATCGCGGATGATGACCGGCACTTCGTGCAGTCCGGCGATCTGCGCCGCGCGCCAGCGGCGTTCGCCAGCGATCAGCTCATAGGAATTGGCGTCCTCGGCGTCGCGGCGGACCAGCAGCGGCTGGAGGATGCCCTTGTCCCGGATGGACTCGACGAGGCCCTGGATCGCCTCGTCATCGAACTTCCGCCGCGGCTGGTATTTGCCGGGATGGACGAACTCGATCGGCACCTGCTTGGACTGCCGCACCTTGTCGAGCGCCGAATAATCCTCGGTCGCCTCGCCGAACAGGGCGGACAGGCCGCGGCCCAGGCTGGCGCGGCGGGCGCCTCCTTGTTTGGTGTCGTCGATCATGCGGTCAGTCTCTTCTCACGGCGAAGCACCTCGCCCGCCAGATGGATGTAGGCCTGCGATCCGGGGCAGCGCATGTCGTAGATCAGCACCGGCTTGCCGTGGGACGGCGCCTCCGACACCTTGACGTTGCGCGGGATCACGGTGTCGTACACCTTCTCCCCGAAGAAGCCGCGGACGTCCGCCGCCACCATGTCCGACAAATTGTTGCGCTTGTCGAACATGGTCAGCACGACGCCGTGGATGTCGAGGTTGGGGTTGAAGGCGCGCTTCACCCGCTCGATGGTGCGGACCAGATGGCTGAGGCCTTCCAGCGCGTAGAACTCGCACTGGAGGGGGACCATCACCGCATGCGATGCGACCAGCGCGTTCAGCGTCAGCAATCCCAGCGCCGGCGGGCAGTCGATCAGGACGTAATCGTATTCCAGCGCGCTGTTGGCGACCGCTTCGCGCAGGCGGAACTCGCGGCGCTCGGCACCGACCAGTTCGATCTCCGCACCCGACAGATCGACCGACGAGGTGATGATCGACAGGTTCGGCACGGAGGAGGGGGTGGCGGCCTCCTCCAGCGACACGTCGTCGAACAGCACGTCGTAGATGCCGACGCGGCGGTCGGAGCGGGGGATGCCGAGACCGGTGGACGCGTTGCCCTGCGGGTCGAGGTCGATCACCAGCACCCGCTTGCCGATGACGGCGAGCGCGGTGGCAAGATTGATCGTCGTCGTGGTCTTGCCCACGCCGCCCTTCTGGTTGGCAATCGCAACCACGCGGGCAAGGGGACGGGTGACGGCAGACATGGCAGCCTCTCGGGAGTCCGGTTGGCGGGAAGAGGGCGGGGGAACGGTGTCAGGCACGGTCTTCACGCACGCTCAAGATGGCTCACACGCAGGATGGTCCCGCTCGGATCGGTGCGGCTGTCGAATCGCTCAGGAGCCAGTGTCCAATATTGCGTTGCAGCGGTCAATTCGTCGTCCAGCGCCGCGCCCTTCAGGAACAGGCACTTGCCGCGCGATCCGATGAAGGGATGAGCCCAGCCGAACAGGTCGGCCAGCGGCGCCAGGGCGCGGGCGGTGACGACATCGGCCTCGATGCCGGTGACGGTCTCGATCCGCTTGGTGTGGACGGTGACGGGGGCCTCGCAGACGCGGGCGACCTCGCGCAGGAAGGCGCATTTGCGCACGTCGCTCTCGATCAGATGCACCTGCGGCACGCCGAGGATGGCGAGCACCAGACCGGGGAAACCGGCGCCGCTGCCGAGATCGACCAGCACCCGCGTGCCGTCCGGCAACAGCGGGAAGAGCTGGGCGGAGTCGAGAAAGTGACGCTTCCAGGCATCCGGCAAGGTGGAGGGGCCGACCAGATTGATCTTCGGCTGCCACTTGCGCAGCAGAGTCTCATAGGCGATCAGGCGGTCGAGCGTTTCACGTGAAACACCCGTGGCCTCCTGAAATGCAACCGCATCGAACCCGCTCATTCCGCAGCCACCCCGGACGAGGCGACACTGGACGATGCTACATCGCGGCGCTTCACGTGGCGGAGCAGGGCGACCAGCGCCGCCGGGGTCATGCCGGGAATGCGCGCGGCAGCGCCCAGCGTCGCCGGACGCGACTGGCGCAGCTTCTGCCGGATTTCGGCGGACAGGCTGCCGATGCCGTCGACATCGAGATCGTCGGGCAGGGCGAGCGACTCGTCCTTACGGAAGGCGCGGATGTCGGCCTCCTGCCGGCCGAGATAGCCGGCATATTTGCCGTCGATCTCCAGCTGCTCGGCAATCTCGGGGGCGATCTCGCCAAGCTCCGGCCACAGGCGGGCGAGAGCGGCGAGATCGATGTCGGGATAGCGCAGCAGGTCGGCGCCACTGCGGCGCACGCCGTCCTGGTTCACCGCGACGCCCTGGCGGGACAGCTCGACCGGGGTCGCCTGCAGCGATGCGACCAGGGCACGCCCGGCGGACAGGGCGGCGCTCTTGGCGGCGAAAACATCGCGACGCTCGGAGCCGACGCAGCCGATGGCGACGCCCTTGTCGGTCAGCCGCTGGTCGGCATTGTCGGCGCGCAGCAGCAGCCGGTATTCGGCGCGCGAGGTGAACATGCGATAGGGCTCGTTGGTGCCCCGGCCGATCAGGTCGTCGATCAGCACACCGATATAGGCGTCGGCACGGTCGAGCACGAAGCCGTCCGGGTTGCCGCCCGCCGCCAGCGCCGCGTTGATGCCGGCCATCAGCCCCTGGGCCGCCGCCTCTTCATAGCCGGTGGTGCCGTTGATCTGGCCGGCCAGGAACAGGCGCGGCGCCCGACGGGTCTCCAGCGTCGGCTTCAGTTCACGCGGATCGACATAGTCGTATTCGATGGCGTAGCCAGGACGGATCATCACCACCTTCTCCAGCCCCGGCATGCTGGCGAGAATGCCGAGCTGCACGTCGCGGGGCAGGGAGGTCGAGATGCCGTTCGGGTAGACGGTGGGATCGTCCAGCCCTTCCGGTTCGAGGAAGATCTGGTGCTTCTCCTTCTCGGCGAAGCGGACGACCTTGTCCTCGATGGACGGGCAATAGCGCGGGCCGGTGCCGGTGATCTGGCCGGAGTACATCGGGGCGCGATGCAGGTTGGCGCGGATCAGCGCGTGCGCCTCCGGCGTCGTCCAGGTGATCGCGCAGTCGATCTGCGGCGTGTCGATCCGCTCGGTCATGTAGGAGAAGGGCGGCGGCGGCAGGTCGCCGGGCTGCTTCTCCAGCGCGTCCCAATCGATGGTGCGCCCGTCGAGCCGCGGCGGCGTGCCGGTCTTCAGACGGCCGAGAGTGAAGCCGAGACGGGCCAGCGTGTCGGACAGGCCGATGGACGGCGCCTCGCCGACACGGCCGGCGGGCGTGCGTTCCTCGCCGATGTGGATCAGCCCGCGCAGGAAGGTGCCGGTGGTCAGCACCACGGCACCGGCGCGGATGGACTCGCCGGCCCCGGTGACGACGCCGACGATGCGCTGTTCACCATCGACGATCAGGTCTTCGGCGCCGCCGGCCTCGATGAACAGGTTCTCTTGGTCCGCCAGCAGAGCCTGCATCGCCTGCCGGTAAAGCTTGCGGTCGGCCTGGGCGCGCGGACCGCGGACGGCGGGCCCCTTGCTGCGGTTCAGGATGCGGAACTGGATGCCGCCGCGGTCGATGGCCTTCGCCATCACCCCGTCCAGCGCATCGATCTCCCGCACCAGATGGCCCTTGGCCAAACCGCCGATGGCGGGGTTGCAGGACATCTCGCCGATAGTTTCGACCTTGTGGGTCAGCAGGAGCGTGCGCGCACCCATGCGCGCTGCCGCCGCGGCAGCCTCACAGCCGGCGTGACCGCCGCCGACAACGATGACATCATAGCTTCGCATGTGCGGGACCATAGCGGAACGGCGGCACGGATCCAAGAGGGAGGCAGGGAGGCGGGCGGAGACAAGTGCCGCAGGTCAGCCCTGTTTCACGTGAAACACGCCCTCACTTCCCCCTTCATTTCCCAATACAGAAATCCCGGAAGATCACGTCCAGCAGATCTTCGACATCCACCCGCCCGGTGATGCGCCCCAATGCCCGGCTGGCGAGACGCACATCCTCCGCCGCCAGTTCGGGCAACGGCGCCTCCAACGCGCGCAGCAGCGACTCCCGGCATTCGATCAGCGCGGCCCGGTGACGGGCGCGGGTCAGCGACGGCGCGCTGCCGATGGCGAGCCGGTCGGCACTGAACTCCGTCAGCTTGTCTTCCAACAGCTTCAGCCCGTCACCGGTCTGGGCGGAGACCAGGATCGGAGACAGATCCGGCCGCAGATCGGCAGCCTTCGCAAGGTCGGTCTTGTTGAAGACCACCACCGTGTCGCTGTCGATCAGGTCCAGCGTTGCCGGGTCGAGATCGGGCAGGGTGGCGGCATCGAACACCGCGACCTTCACGTCGGCGCGGGCGGCCCGGTCCCGGGCGCGGCGGATGCCTTCCTCCTCGACCTCGTCGGCGGCGGCCTCCCGCAGGCCGGCGGTATCGGCCAGCACGACCGGATAGCCGCCAAGGTCGAGATGGACCTCGATGATGTCACGGGTGGTGCCGGCGCGGGCGGAGACGATGGCGGCGTCCCGGCGGGCCAGCGCGTTCAGCAGGCTCGACTTGCCGGCATTGGGCGCGCCGACGATGGCGATGTGCAGGCCCTCGCGCAGACGCTCGCCCCGGCCGCCGTCATCGAGATGGCTGGCGATCTCCCCGGCCAGCCCAGCGATCACCGGACGGACGGCATCGGCGACGCCGCCGGGCAGGTCGTCCTCGGCGAAGTCGATGTCAGCCTCGATGTGGGCGAGGGCGCGGGTCAGCCGCTCCCGCCAGCCGTCATAAAGCTTGCCGAGCGCGCCCTCCATCTGCCGCAAGGCCTGCCGGCGCTGCGCAGTGGTCTCGGCGTCGATCAGGTCGGCGACCGCCTCGGCCTCCGTCAGGTCGAGCTTGCCGTTCTCGAAGGCGCGGCGGGTGAACTCGCCGGGCTCTGCCAGCCGCAGGCCGGGCAGGGTGGCGAGCGCCTCGATCACGCCGGTGACGACGGCGCGGCCGCCATGCAGGTGCAGTTCCACCACATTCTCGCCGGTAAAGCTGGCGGGGGCGGTGAAGCGCAGGACCAGCGCGTCGTCCAGCGCGTCGCCGGTCTGCGGATCGTGCAGCTTGGTCAGCACGGCGCGGCGCGGTGCGGGCAGGGGGCGGCCAGTCAGTCCCACGAGGGCGGATCCGGCCGCGGGTCCGGAAATGCGAACCACCGCCACACCGGATCGTCCGGGGGCGGTGGCGAGCGCGTAGATGGTGGTGACGGACATCGGCGGAGGATCAGCCCTGCTGCTCGGGCCGCAGCTCGCGCTGCTCCGCCGTCAGCATCAGCCGCTCGACCCGGCGGCCTTCGACCAGATGGGTCTGGAGGATTTCGTCGACGTCGCCGGTGCTGCGGTAGGTGTACCAGACCCCGTCCGGATAGATCACCAGCGTCGGCCCCAACTCGCAGCGGTCGAGACAGCCGGCGGAATTGATCCGCACCTTGCCGTCGAAGCCGAGTTCGCGGGCGCGGGCCTTCATATAGTCGCGCAGCTTCTCCGACCCATGGGCGGCGCAGGATCCGCGCCGGTGCCCGTCCGGGCGGCGGTTGGTGCAGCAGAAGACATGAGCTTCAAAATAAGGCTTCTGGGACTCAATCGAACGGTCGGTCACTTTCTTCCTTCCTGGCCCAGGGCCGAGGCCATCTGGGACCAAAACATCTTCTGCATCTGCTCCATGCCCTGGATGCCGGCGGGCAGCCAGGTCTTGAGCATGGTCTCCGGGTCCATGGCCTGGAGGTTGGCACGCATCCGTTCCTGGATCTCGTGCATCATGGCATCCTGCATCGGCTTCACGTCGGGCAGGCCGAGGAAGTGCCGGGCCTCGTCCGGGGTGCAGTCGATGTCGACGGTGATTTTCATGGGGACCCCCTCCAGAGCCGGAGCCGGCCTCTCCCCCTCGAAATCGAAGGATCGGACACCGGTCCCAAGCATTGGCCGCGTTGATTTTGGGGTTGAGCGCCGCGGCGGCTCATGCCCCACTATACAGATAGGATGCACTGGCGCAACGCCACCCCGGCGCCACCTATTGTCCAACGACACACCAACAGATCGGACACCGCCATGCCCGCCACTCCGTTGGGCGCGAACCTGCTAGGCCGGGAGACCAGCCCCTATCTGCTGCAGCACAAGGACAACCCGGTGCACTGGATGCCCTGGGGTCCGGAGGCTTTCGCCCGTGCCAAGGCGGAGAACAAGCCGGTGCTGCTGTCGGTCGGCTATGCCGCCTGCCACTGGTGCCACGTGATGGCGCATGAAAGCTTCGAGAATCCCGAGATCGCCGGGCTGATGAACGAGCTGTTCATCAACATCAAGGTCGACCGGGAAGAGCGTCCGGACCTCGACACCATCTACCAGTCGGCACTGGCGCTGCTGGGACAGCAGGGCGGCTGGCCGCTGACCATGTTCCTGACGGCGGATGCCGAGCCCTTCTGGGGCGGCACCTATTTCCCGCCGGCAGCGCGCTATGGCCGCGCCGGCTTCCCCGACGTGCTGCACGGCATCGCCGACACCTATGCCAACGAGCAGGACAAGGTGGTCAAGAATGTCGACGCGCTGAAATCGGCCCTCGCCGGGATGGGCGAGAACCGGTCGGCCGGCGCCGTCGATGCCGCGGTGCTGGATCAGGTGGCGCAACGGCTGCTGCGAGAAGTCGACCCCATCCATGGCGGCATCGGCAGCGCGCCGAAATTCCCGCAGGTGCCGCTGTTCGAACTGCTGTGGCGGGCGTGGCAGCGCACCGGGCGCGAGCCCTTCCGCGAGGCGGTGACCCACACGCTGGCCAACATGGCGCAGGGCGGCATCTACGACCATCTCGGTGGCGGCTTCGCCCGCTATTCGGTCGATGAACGCTGGCTGGTCCCGCATTTCGAGAAGATGCTCTACGACAACGCCGAGCTGCTCGACCTGATGACGCTGGTCTGGCAGGAGACGCGCGACCCGCTGCTGGAAACCCGCATCCGCGAGACGGCCGGCTGGCTGCTGCGCGAGATGATCGCCGACGGCGGCGGCTTCGCCGCGACGCTGGATGCCGACAGCGAGGGCGAAGAGGGACTCTTTTATATATGGCAGGAGCATGAGGTCGACCGGCTGCTCGGTCCCGCCCTCGGCGACAACGGGCTGGCGACGTTTAAACGCGTTTACGAGGTGCTGCCCCAGGGCAATTGGGAAGGCGTCACCATCCTGAACCGGCTGGGCGGCCTGACGCTGGCCGACGACGCCACTGAGGCGATGCTCGCCAAGGGCCGGGACATCCTGCTGCGGGCGCGGGCCAAGCGGGTGCGGCCGGGCTGGGACGACAAGGTGCTGGCCGACTGGAACGGCCTGATGATCGCCGCCCTGACCCATGCCGCCCTGGCGCTCGCTGAGCCGGAGTGGCTGGACGCCGCCGGCCGCGCCTTCGCCTTCGTCCGCGACCGCATGGATACGGACGGGCGGCTCTGCCACAGCTGGCGGCACGGGCAGGGCAAGCACACCGGCATGCTGGACGACTACGCCCACATGGCGCGCGCCGCCCTGGCGCTGCACGAGGCGACCGGGGATCCGGCCGCCCTCGACCGGGCCAGGGTCTGGGTGGCGACGCTCGACGCCCATTTCTGGGACGGCGCCAACGGCGGCTATTTCTTCACCGCCGACGATGCCGAGGGGCTGATCGTCCGCACCAAGAGCCCTCACGACAACGCCACCCCCAGCGGCAACGGCACCATGCTGGCGGTGCTGACCATTCTGTTCCAGCGCACCGGCGAGGATGCGTATCGCGAGCGGACGGAGGCGCTCGCCGCCGCCTTCTCCGGCGAGCTGGCGCGCAACTTCTTCCCGCTGCCGACCTTCCTCAACGCGGTGGAGCTGATGACGGCGCCGGTTCAGATCGTCATCGTCGGTCCGCCCAAAACTGCGGAGACGGAAGCGCTGCGGCGGACGGTGCTGGAGCACTCGCTGCCCAACCGCATCCTGACCGTGCTGGCACCGGAGGCGGATCTGCCCGCCGGTCATCCGGCGCAGGGCAAGGGGATGCGCGACGGGATCGCCACCGCCTATGTCTGCCACGGCATGACCTGTTCGGCCCCGGTGACGGCGCCGACGGATCTGGCGGCTCTGCTGGCAACGAAAAACTGATTTTTGCGGGAGGACCCCATGGCGCGCCTTTCCATCGACAGCCCGCTCGGGTCCCTGATGCTGACCGGGGACGGATCCGCCCTGACCGCGCTCGGCTGGGGCCGCTTCGACCAGGACGAGCCGGACGCCGTGCTGGCCGAGACGGCGCGCCAGCTGGACGCCTATTTCACCGGACGGCTCCAGCGCTTCGATCTGCCGCTGAAGCCGGCAGGCACCGCCTTCCGCCAGAGCGTCTGGGAGGCGATGCTGGCGATCCCCTATGGCGGCACCGCCACCTATGGCGGGATGGCGAAGATGCTGGACAGCGGGCCGCGCGCGGTCGGCGGTGCCTGCGGCGCCAACCCGATCCCCATCGTCATCCCCTGCCACCGGGTGCTGGCCAGCGGCGGCGCGCCCGGCGGCTATTCCGGCCATGGCGGGCTCGACACCAAGGCGTGGCTACTGGCGTTGGAGCGCCGCCATGCCGGCGTAGGCCAGGGCAACGGCGCGGCGGCGGAACAGTTCGCGCTGCTCTGAAACGCCTGAGAACTCAAAAGAAGGGAGACCATACCACCATGGTTCACGCGATCCGCATCCATGAGCACGGCGGGCCGGAGGTTCTGCGCTGGGACGAGATCGAGGTGGGAGAGCCCGGTCCGGGACAGGTGCGCATCCGCCAGACCGCGGTCGGGCTGAACTACATCGACACCTATCACCGCTCCGGCGCCTACAAGCTGCCGGATCTGCCGGCGGTGATCGGCATGGCCGGCACCGGAACAGTCGAGGCGCTGGGTCCGGACGTCACCACGCTGAAGCCCGGCGACCGCGTCGGCTACGCCATGTCCATCGGCGCCTATGCCGAGAGCCGGCTGATCGCCGCCGACCGGCTGGTGCCGCTGCCGAGCTGGCTTGACGAGCAGGCGACCGCCGCCACGCTGCTCCAGGGCTTGACCGCGCAGTATCTGCTGCGCAGCACCTATGCGGTCCAGCCCGGCGACACCATCCTGGTGCAGGCCGCCGCCGGCGGGGTGGGGCTGCTGCTGTGCTCCTGGGCCCGGCATCTCGGCGCCACGGTGATCGGCACCGTCGGATCGGAGGAGAAGGCCGAACTGGCGAAGGCCCATGGCTGCCACCACACCATCGACTACACCCGCGAGGATTTCGTCGTCCGGGTGAAGGAGCTGACAGGCGGGCAGGGCGTGCCGGTCGTCTATGACGGCGTCGGCAGGACGACCTTCCTGAAGGGGCTGGATTGCCTGCGGCCGCGCGGTCTGATGGTCCTGTTCGGCGCCGCGTCGGGTGCGCCGGAGCCGCTGGATCTGGGGCTGCTGGCGGCGAAAGGGTCGCTCTACGTGACGCGGCCGACGCTGGCGACCTACACCGCCAAGCGGGAGGATCTGATGGCCTCGGCCGCGGAACTGTTCGACGCGGTGAAAAATGGCGGGGTGACGTTCACGGTGAACCAGCGCTTCGCGCTGAAGGACACCGCCGACGCGCACCGGGCGCTGGAATCGCGGTCGACCACGGGGTCGACAGTGCTGGTGCCTTAAAGCCGGAACCGAGGGGCGGAGAGCCGGAGACCCGGATCCGCCCCATCCCTCACTCCACCGCCCACAGCGGGTTCTTGATCTTCTTCAGCATCTCCGCATGGGCCGCAACCTCGTCGTCGCTGACGGCGAAGACGCGGGCCTCGCGGAAGGGACGGTCGATGCGGACCGGGCTGGCGACGCCGCCCTTCGAGGCCGGACCCCCGGCGAAGGACAGGCCGGTCTGCCGGCCGCCCAGCAGCTCCAGATAAACCTCGGCCAGCAGCTGCGCGTCGAGCAGCGCGCCGTGCAGGGTGCGGTTGGAGTTGTCGACGCCGAAGCGCTTGCACAGCGCGTCCAGGGTGGCGGGCGAGCCGGGGAACTTCTGCCGGGCCATCAGCAGGGTGTCGACGGCGCGGTCCTTCGGCATCACCGGATAGCCGGCGATCTTCAGCTCCCAGTTCAGGAAATGCATGTCGAAGGCGGCGTTGTGGATCACCAGCGGCGCGTCGCCGATGAAAGCGACGAAGTCGGCGGCGACGTCGTTGAACAGCGGCTTGTCGGCCAGGAACTCCGTGCTCAGCCCATGGACGGCGAAGGCCTCGGGCGGCATGTCGCGCTCGGGGTTCAGATAGACGTGGAAGCGCTCGCCGGTGGCGAGATGGTTGACCAGCTCGATGCAGCCGATCTCGACCAGCCGGTGACCTTCCTCCGGCTTGAAGCCCGTGGTTTCGGTGTCGAGAACGATTTCACGCATGATGGATCTGCCCTGGTTGATAGCCGCGCGGCGGCCAGTGCCTTCCGGTCCGCCGCGCCGTCCGATGCTGTCTGATCTGGCGCACAATGCCCTGAAGCGCGCGCCGCGTCACCAGCCGACCGGCGCCGGTTGGAACGACATAGTCGGCACGCTGCCGCTTTTCCATATCCGGCATCTGGCGGGCGAGGATGCCGGCGAACTTCTCCGCCGTCATGCCCGGCCGGGCCAGCACGCGGGCGCGCTGGACGGCGAAGGGGGCCGAAACGACGATGGTCGCATCGACCCGCCGCTCGCCCCGGGTTTCGAACAGCAGCGGGATGTCCAGCACGGCGATCCTGGCACCGCGGCGGGCGGCACGGGCGAGGAAGTCGCGCTGCGCCGCCTGGACCATCGGATGCAGGATCGCCTCCAGCCGTTTCAGCGCACCCCCGTCGCGGAACACCGCCGCTCCCAGCGCCGGCCGGCTGACCGCCCCATCGACCACCACGCCGGGGAAGGCGGCGTCGATGACGGGCACCGCCCGGCCGCCGCGGCCGAGCAGCACATGCACCACCGCGTCGGAATCGCAGACCGGGGCACCCATCGCCTTCAGCATGCGGGCGGCGGTGCTCTTGCCCATGCCGATGGAACCGGTCAGGCCCAGCACGATCATCGCCCGTGCCTCAGCCTTCCAGGACGAAGCGGGTCAGATCCGGCGTCACCTGCGGCTCGACGCCGAACCAGGCCTTGAAGCCGGGGCGCGCCTGATGCAGCAGCATGCCGATGCCGCCGGCCACCGGGTTGCCGCGCGTCCTGGCCTCGGCCAGCAGCGGGGTTTCCAGCGGCACATAGACGATGTCGTTGACCACGGCCGAGACGGGCAGGGCGCGCAAGGACAGGTCCAGCGCCGGCTGCCCGGCCATGCCCTGGGTCGTGGTGTTGACCAGCAGGGACGCGCCATCGAGCGCGGTTTCACGTGAAACCCAATCGACCACCGTCACGCCGCTGTTGAGATCGGCGGCGGCCAGATCCGCCGCCAGCTCCTCGGCACGGGCGCGGGTGCGGTTGACCAGACGGACCTCCGGCGCACCGGCGTCGAGCAGGGCGACCACAACGGCGCGGGCGGCCCCGCCGGCACCGATCACCACCGCCGGACCGCGCTCCGCCGTCCAGTCCGGCTGCTCGGCACGCAGATTCTCGATGAAGCCGAAGCCGTCGGTGTTGCCGCCTTCCAGCGCGCCGTCATCGGCCACCACGATGGTGTTGACGGCTCCCATCCGCCGCGCCGTCCCGTCCAGCCGGTCGACGGTGCGGAAGGCGATCTCCTTCAACGGGACGGTGACGTTGCAGCCGCGGAAGCCCAAAGCGGGCAGGGCGCGGATCGCCTGTTCGGCGCGCTCCGGCGCTACCGCCAGCGGCACATAGGCGCCGTCGATCCCATACTGCCGCAGCCAGAATCCATGCAGCCGGGGAGAGCGCGAATGGCCGATGGGCCAGCCCATCACACCGGCGATCTTGGCCTTGCCGCTGATCACCCCAGAAGAACCCGCCGTCATTCCCTGCCCACTCCATGCACGCGCAGAAAGCCGAGCAGCGGCAGAAGCGGCAGCCCGAGGATGGTGAAGAAGTCGCCCTCGACCCGGTGGAACAGCTGCGCCCCCAGCCCTTCCAGCTGATAGGCGCCGACCGAGTGCAGCACCTCGTCGCCGACGCGATCGAGATAATCGTCGAGGAAGGCTTCGCTGAAGTTGCGCATGGTCAGGCGGGCGCTGTCGGTCTTGTGCCACATCCGCTCGCCGTCGCGCACGACCACGGCGCAGCTGACCAGTTGATGGGTCTTGCCGCGCAGGTCGAGCAGCTGGGCGCGTGCCGCGGCGCGGTCGGCCGGCTTGTCGAACCAGCGTCCCTCGCAGTCCAGCATCTGGTCGGCGCCGACCACCAGCGCGCCCGGATGGCGGCGGGTGATGCGCTGGGCCTTCAATTCGGCCAGGGCCTCGGCGACGGCATCGGCGGGAACGCCCTCGGCCCGGCCGGCGGCCTTCACCTCGTCCTCGTCGACCAGCGGCCTGTCGAGGATGGCGGTCACGCCGGCCTGTTCCAGCATCGCCGCCCGCGTGCGCGAGCCTGACGCCAGGACGAGCTTGGGAGCCGCGCTCACGTCTTCTTCCCTTCCGGGCTGAAATTGGCGCTCTGGCGGCGGGCGAGCAGCATCATGATCTCGGCCGCGGTCTCCTCGATGGAGCGGCGCGACACGTCGATCACCGGCCAGCCGCGCCGGCTGAACAGCCGCCGCGCCTCCTGCACCTCGGCACGGACCAGCTCGGGGTCGGCGTAGCTGGAGCCCTCGCCCTGGTTCAGCAGCTTCAGCCGGTTGCGGCGAATCTGCACCAGCCGGTCGGGGTCCTTGGTCAAGCCGACGATCAGCGGCCGGGTCAGCAGATCCAGTTCCGCCGGCAGCGGACTGCCCGGCACCAGCGGGATGTTGGCCGCCTTGATGCCGCGGTTGGCCAGATAGATGCAGGTCGGCGTCTTGGAGCTGCGCGACACGCCGATCAGCACCACGTCGGCCTCGTGCAGGTCCCAGTTCGACTGGCCGTCGTCATGGGACAGGGCGAAATCGACGGCGTCGATCCGGCTGAAATATTCGGCGTCGAGGACGTGCTGGCGGCCGGGCTGGCGCTGCGATTCCACGCCCAGGAAGGCGGCGAGTGCGTTGATCAGCGGATCGAGCACGGGGATGCAGGGCACCTGCATCTCGCGGCAGAAATCCTGGAGCCGGCGGCGCAGCGTCTCGTCGACCAGCGTGAACATCACCAGCCCGTGGTTGTCCCGGATTCCCTCCAGAACGAGGTCGAGCTGGCGGTCGGTCCGCACCAGATTCCAGAAATGTTCGATCGGCCGAACGTCGTCGAACTGGATGACGCAGGCGCGCGCCACGCTGTTGATCGTCTCGCCCGTCGCATCGGATACGAGATGTAGGTGGAACTCTTTCATCCGTCCCCAACATTCTGTGGAGAATCCGGCCCAGATCTGTGGACAACCGGATTCACCGTCGTTTCGTCCCGGCTGGGGGACTCTTCCTCCCCGATACGGCCAAGCGCGGAACAACTCCGCCGACCGCTTCGGAAGCTGGGAAGATCCGGTCCCGTCCGCCCGGTTATCCACGGGACTCCCGCTCGTCCAGCTATAGCATTTCCGCCGTTTCCGGCGGTAGTGCTCCGAATCGTCCACAGATCCGCACACATGCCCGCACAAGCCCCCGGATCTGTGGACAGATTCTCCAGAATCGGGGATCACCGTTATCCACAGCCATCCACCTCATCCTCTTCCTTTCTCCCTTTAAAAAATATAGTGAAGAAGAGGGGATAAACCCGTCCCGGATTCTGGCGCGGAATCGGCGCCGGAATCGCACGGGGCTTTTCGGATTCGCATGTCAGGGGAACGCACCGTCTTGTCCGCCACCAGCTCCGACGTCCAGAATCGGGCTTCCAAGCCTGCCCTGAAGCCGATGCTCGCCGCCCTGGCGGGAGAGGTGCGGCCGCGTCCGCCCTTCTGGCTGATGCGTCAGGCCGGACGCTATCTGCCGGAGTATCGCGAACTGCGGGCCAAGGCCGGCAGCTTCCTCGACCTCTGCTACAATCCCGACTTCGCGGTCGAGGTCACCTTGCAGCCCCTGCGCCGCTACGGCATGGACGCGGCGATTCTGTTCTCCGACATCCTGGTGGTGCCGCATGCCCTGGGGCAGCCGCTGGCCTATCTGGAAGGCGAGGGGCCGAAGCTGGATCCGGTCCGCACTGTCGAGGACCTGAAGCGCCTGTCGCGCGACCGCTTCCACGAGACGCTGGCGCCGGTCTACGAGACGGTGCGCCGGCTCTCCACCGCGATCCCCGCCGAGACGACCCTGATCGGCTTTGCGGGGGCTCCCTGGACCATCGCCTGCTACATGGTGGAGGGGGCGGGCTCCAAGGAGTATGCCCACGTCAAGCGCTGGGCCTACGGCGATCCTGTCGGCTTCGGCCAGCTGATCGACCTGATCGTCGAAGTGACCGCCGATTATCTCTGCCGCCAGATCGAGGCCGGGGCCGAGACGGTGCAGCTGTTCGACAGCTGGGCCGGCGTGCTGCCGGTGGCGGAGTTCCGCCGCTGGGTGATCGAGCCGACGCGGCAGATCGTCGCATTGGTCAAGGCGAAGCACCCGAACACGCCGATCATCGGCTTCCCGCGCGGCGCCGGCCACGCCTACGAGGAGTATGTCGCCGGGTCCGGCGTGGACGCCGTCGGGCTCGACACCACCGTTCCGCCGGCGTGGGCCGCACAGACCCTCCAGACCCGGCTGCCGGTGCAGGGGAACCTCGATCCGATCATGCTGGCTACCGGCGGCAAGGCGCTGGAGACGGCGACCCACGACATCCTGGCGGCGTTGGCCGCTGGGCCCTTCGTGTTCAATCTGGGCCATGGCGTCATCCAGTCGACCCCGCCGGCCCATGTGGAGGCGCTGACGCGCATCCTGCGGGAGTGGCCGGGGCAGGGCTGAGGGCTTTTCCGCCGGACCGCACCTAAAGGTCTGAAAAAGCGACGGCAGGGGTCTGGACAGAGCGGCTGCAACGCTCCAGTTTAGCGGGCACCATGAGCCAGCAATTCCCCCAGACCTCCGCCGCGACCAATGCCGCCTCGGCCAATGCCGGCCCCGGCGACCGAACTTCTGGGAGCCGGCCGCGTCGCGTCGCCGTCGTGCTGTTCAACCTCGGCGGTCCGGACGCGCCGGAGGCGGTGCGGCCCTTCCTGTTCAACCTGTTCGCCGATCCGGCCATCATCCGGCTGCCGAACCCGTTCCGCTTCGTGATCGCCAGCCTGATCAGCGGGCGGCGGGCCAAGCCGGCGACGGCGATCTACGCGCAGCTCGGCGGCAAATCGCCGCTGCTGGAGAACACGGAGGCCCAGGCGGCGGCGCTGGAGAGCGCCCTGGGGGCGGATCCGGGGGCAGATCCGGCCGTTGCCGGGGAGGGGACGGAGACCAAGGTCTTCATCGCCATGCGCTACTGGCACCCGATGAGCGCCGAGACGGCAGCAAAGGTGAAGGCCTACGACCCGGATCTGGTCGTGCTGCTGCCGCTCTACCCGCAATTCTCCACCACCACCACGGCGTCGAGCGCCAAGGCTTGGACCGAGGCGGCACGCACCGTCGGGCTGACGGCGCCGACGAAGCTGCTGTGCTGCTACCCGACCCAGGCCGGCTTCATCGACGGCACGGCGGACCTGATCCGCCCGCTGTACGAGGCCGCCAAGGCCCATGGCAGGCCGCGTGTCCTGTTCTCCGCCCACGGGCTGCCGAAGAAGGTGGTGGCTGGGGGCGACCCCTATCAGTGGCAGTGCGAGCGGACGGCCGAATCCATCGCCGCGGCGCTCGGCATCGACGATCTCGACTGGATCAACTGCTACCAGAGCCGCGTCGGCCCGATGGAGTGGATCGGTCCCAGCACCGACGCCGAGATCCGCCGCGCTGGCCAGGACGGCGTGCCGATCCTGGTGGTGCCGATGGCCTTCGTGTCGGAGCATTCCGAGACGCTGGTGGAGATCGAGGTCGAATACCGCCACCTCGCCAAGGAGGCCGGGGTGCCGCATTTCACCCGCGTGCCGACGGTCGGGGTGCATCCCGGCTTCATCGACGGGCTGGTCCGGCTGGTGCGGCAGACGGTCGCGGGCAAGGCGGCGATCTGCTCGCAGAAGGGCGACCGGATCTGCCCGTCCAACTTCTCCGGCTGCCCGCAGGCACGGCGCTGAACCGCGGGGCTGAGCCGCGACGGCCGAACTGAAACGGCTGAACAGTAAAGAAAAAGGGGACACGCCCGGTGCTGTACGAATGGATCAAGGCGCTGCACGTCATCAGCATCATCGCCTGGATGGCGGGGCTGCTCTATCTGCCGCGCCTGTTCGTCTACCATTGCCAAGTGCAGGCCGGATCCGAGGCGTCGGAGACCTTCAAGGTGATGGAACGCCGCCTGCTGCGCGCCATCATGAACCCGGCGATGATCGCGGCCTATGTGTTCGGCATCGCCATGATCGTGCTGACGCCGGAATGGATGAAGCAGGGCTGGCTGCACGCCAAGCTGCTGTTCGTCCTGCTGCTGACCGCCAGCCACATGATGATGGCCCGCTGGCGCCGGGACTTCGCAGAGGACCGCAACACGCGGCCGCAGCGCTTCTTCCGCATCGCCAACGAGGTGCCGACGCTGCTGATGATCGGCATCGTCGTCTTCGTCATCGTGAAGCCCTTCTGACCGGCTTGGCAGGTGAATCGCCGGTCTTCCATCTCCTGGAAAAAGCGGAATCCGCGACCTTCGCCGGTTTCGCTTTCGTTTGACTTGCGTCCGCCGATCCGATAACCATGTCAGGACCACGGGGTTTTCGCCCCGCGGCCTCCCACGCCCACATCTGCCGATCCGACGCTCTGATCTTGAGCCGGGCCTGGTGGCTGGCGAATCGCTCCCGTGCGGCCATTTTCCGGACGCCCTGGCGCGCCGTCGCCGAAGCGCCACCCGCTGCCCACCCGACGCGACCGCGTTGCGGCGTCCGCCGCCCCCAGCCGCCGTCGGCCGGACCCTCCGGCACTCCCCACCTCCAAGGCCATTCCCCCGCATGACGATTTCACAGGCAATCCGATGCATCTCCAAGAGCTGAAGTGCAAAAGCCCCGCTGAACTGCTGGCGTTCGCGGAGGAGTTGCAGATCGAGAACGCGAGCACGCTGCGCAAGCAGGACATGATGTTCGCGATCCTGAAGCAGCTGGCCGAAAACGACATTCCGATCTTCGGCGACGGCGTGTTGGAGGTGCTGCAGGACGGGTTCGGTTTCCTGCGTTCGCCGGAATCCAATTATCTGCCGGGTCCCGACGATATTTACGTCAGCCCCAGCCAGGTGCGCCGCTTCGGCCTGCGCACCGGCGACACGGTGGAAGGGCAGATCCGCTCGCCCAAGGACGGTGAGCGCTATTTCGCCCTGCTGAAGGTCAACACCATCAATTTCGACGCGCCCGACAAGGTCCGTCACCGCATCAACTTCGACAACCTGACGCCGCTCTATCCGGAAGAACGCATCCGGATGGAGGTCGAGGACCCCACCAAGAAGAACCTCACCGGCCGCATCGTCGACCTGGTGGCGCCGCTCGGCAAGGGGCAGCGCGGGCTGATCGTGGCGCCGCCGCGCACCGGCAAGACGGTGATGCTGCAGAACATCGCCCACTCGATCGCCACCAACCACCCCGAAGCCTACCTGATCGTCCTCTTGATCGACGAGCGTCCGGAAGAAGTGACGGACATGGCCCGCTCGGTCCGCGGCGAGGTCATCAGCTCCACCTTCGACGAGCCGGCCACCCGTCACGTCCAGGTCGCGGAAATGGTGATCGAGAAGGCCAAGCGCCTGGTCGAGCACAAGCGCGACGTGGTCATCCTGCTGGACAGCATCACCCGCCTGGCCCGCGCCTACAACACCGTGGTGCCGTCATCGGGCAAGGTGCTGACCGGCGGCGTCGATGCCAACGCCCTGCAACGGCCCAAGCGCTTCTTCGGCGCCGCCCGCAATGTGGAAGAGGGCGGGTCGCTGACCATCATCGCCACCGCGCTGATCGACACCGGCAGCCGCATGGACGAGGTGATCTTCGAAGAGTTCAAGGGCACCGGCAACTCGGAAATCGTGCTGGACCGCAAGCTCTCCGACAAGCGCACCTTCCCGGCCATCGACATCTCCAAGTCGGGCACCCGCAAGGAGGAGCTGCTGGTCGACAAGGGCACCATGTCGAAGATGTGGATCCTGCGCCGCATCCTGATGCCGATGGGCGTGACCGATGCGGTCGACTTCCTGGTCGACAAGCTGAAGCACACCAAGTCGAACAACGAGTTCTTCGAAAGCATGAACCAGTAAGGTCGTGCCGGATCCGCCCTCTCCTCTGCGGAGGGGGCGGCCATCTGTCGCGGCACAGAAAAAGGGCGGGGACCTTCCGGTCACCCGCCCTTTTCCTTTTTCAACTCGGTCCCTTCGGCCGATCCCTGACCGGGATCAGAAGGGCGGCTGCTGCGGCTGTTCGGCCTGCTGGGCCGACTGGCGATGGTACAGCTCGGCGAAGTCGATCGGGTTGATCATCAGCGGCGGGAAGCCGCCTTCGCGGGTCGCGCTGGAGACGATGGCGCGGGCGAACGGGAAGATCATCCGGGCGCCTTCGATCATCAGGACCGGGCGGTGATGCTCTTCCGGCAGGCCGGGGAACTGGAACAGCGCGCCATAGGCCAGCTCGACCAGGAAGGCGACGGACTCGCCCTGGCGGGCTTCGCACCGCAGGTTCAGCGTCAGCTCGTAAATGTCGTCGCCGACCTTCTGGCCCTGGACGTCGACGCCGATGTTGACCTGCGGCTGCGGCTGGTTCGGCAGCAGGCTCTGCGGGGCGTTGGGGTTCTCGAAGGAGAAGTCCTTCACATACTGCGCGAGGACATGCATCGGCAGCGAAGACGTCTGCTGCTGCTCGGCGCCGTTGCTCATCTGATCGGACATAACGGACTCCTAATCGCCGGCCCGCGTTCCATCCCCGGTCCTGGTATGGACGGGGGGCAGGGGCCGCAGGCCGACCCGGATGTGAGGTGACAGGGTTTGGTTCGCGACGGTTGTGCCTTCGCCCAACGGGCTGGCTATCATGGATCGGCCGTCCTGCCAACGGAAACCGCCGACGGGAAACCGGTCCCTGGGCGGTGGCTCAGCGCCGCTCGTCCGGACGCTGCTTGCCCCATTGGGAATCGGTCAGCCGCGGTGCGTCGCGATCCTCGCCGCTCCTGTCCTCCGGGGTGACGTCGCGGAAATCGCCGTCGATCACGCCGGGCACGCCGGGAGTGGGACGGAAGGGATCGTCGCCCCGGCGGGGACCGCCGGTGCCGAATTCGGCACTGCCGAAACCCTGCTCGCCGCCGATGGGGCCGCCGGCACCAGCCCCGAAACCGGGACCGAAACTGCCGCCCCCGAAGCCGCCCTTGCCCGTGGTGGTGAAGACCGGCATGCCAGCGCCGATCCGGCTGAGCAGCCAGCGGCCGATGCCCCGGCGCAGCGGCCGGATCAGCAGCAGGATGCCGAGGATGTCGGTCAGAAAGCCGGGGATGATCAGCAGGACGCCGGCCAGCACGGCGCAGAAGCCGTCGAGCACGGTGCCGATGGGCGCCTCGCCACGCGCCGCCGCCGCCTGGGCCTTGCTCAGCGAGGCCAGCCCCTGGTGACGGACGATCAGCATGCCCACCACCGCCGACAGGGCCAGCAGCCCGATGGTTGGCCCGGCGCCGATCCAATCGCCGACCTGGATGAATCCGACGATCTCCAGGATCGGCAGAAGAAGGATCAACAACAGGGGATTCATGGTGTCCTTGCTCTTCGGGCTCGCTGCCCCTATCTAGGTTTGGATAGGTCGTCCGGTCGAAAGACCGCCGGCCTCATCCAATTGGTGGTTCAATCGGCAATTACTGGCGGGCAAGCAACACGTAATGCCGACCGGCCGCAAGGTCCAGAGGCGGGCCGGATCCGCCGGCGATTTCGCCACGGCAAATGCCAAGACAACAAGACGTTCACGACAAATCGTATCGGAAGGAACAGATGATGGGAGACGGGTTCGTGTTCATCGAGATCGTGATCTTCGCGATGATCGCGGCCTTCCTCGTCTATCGGCTGCGCAGCGTCCTCGGCCGCCGGACGGGGGAGGAGCGGCAGCGGTCCAACCCCTTCACCTCGGCTCCGGGGGCGGCGAAGCCGGACAACGTCGTTCCCCTGCCGGAGCGCAACCGGCCGCGACCGGATGTCGCACCGGGTGCCGATGTCGTGCTGTCGGACGAGCCGCTGTCGCTGGCCGCGTCCATCGACCAGATCCGCGCCGCCGATCCGACCTTCGACGAGAAGCATTTCCTGGAAGGCTCCAAGGCCGCCTTCGCCATGATCGTCGATGCCTTCGCCCGCGGCGACACCGCGACGCTGCGCCCGCTGCTGGCCGACGATGTCTATGATAGCTTCGCCCAGGTCATCCGCGACCGTCAGGCCGCCGGCGAACAGCACGAGGCCCGCATCGAGCAGGTCCGCGAGGCCGAGGTGGTGGAGGCGAAGCTGGATGCCGGCCGCACCGCCCGCGTCACCGTGCGTCTGGTCTCCGATCAGGTGAATGTGGTGCGCGACCGCAACGGCGCCATCGTCGATGGCGATCCCAAGGCTCTGGTGGAGAACACCGACGTCTGGACCTTCGCCCGCAACCTCCGCTCCCGCGATCCGAACTGGGCGCTGGTCGAGGTTCGTCCGGTCCAGTGAGGAACGACCGCCAGCAATGACACATCGTCACCGTACCGGTTTCAGCGCCATCGCCCTCTTCGGGGCGGTGGCGTTGCTGTTTTCGGCCTGCGCCCCCAAGGAGGAGGTCAAGCCGCCGCCCGACGCCCTGACCCTGGCGCCGCTGTCCTTCGCCGATCTGACCGGCTGGCGCAGCGACCCGGTGGCGCAGGCGGTGCCGGCGCTCGCCCGCTCCTGCGCCCGCTTCAAAAGCCTGCCGGCCGACCGGATTGTCGGGCCGAACGGGGTGGCCGGAACCATCGCCGACTGGCAGGGTCCGTGCGCCCGTCTGGCGGACCTGCCGCCCGGCGACGATGCGGCCGCCCGCGCCTTCTTCGAGCAGAACTTCACCCCCTACGCCGCCGGCAACAACGGCAGCCGCGACGGTCTGTTCACCGGCTATTACGAAGCCGAGCTGGAGGGCAGCCTGCGCCCGGATCCGGCCTATCCGGTGCCGCTCTACCGCCGGCCGCCCGATCTGGTGATGGTCGATCTCGGCGACTTCTCCGACCGCTGGAAGGGGGAGCGCACCGCCGGCCGCGTGGTCGACGGCAAGCTGAAGCCTTACGAGGATCGCGCCGCCATCGTCGCCGGATCGCTGAAGGGCAAGGGGCTGGAACTGGTGTGGGTGAAGGACCCGATCGGCGCCTTCTTCCTGCAAATCCAGGGCTCGGGCCGGATCCGGATGGCCGATGGAAGCGAGACGCGCATCGGCTACGCCGCCCAGAACGGCCACAAATACGTCGCCATCGGCAAGGAGCTGATCGACCGCGGCGCGCTCAAGCGCGAGGAGGTCTCGCTCCAGACCATCCGCGCCTGGCTGCTGGCGCATCCCGATCAGGCGGCGGCGGTGATGAACGTCAACCCGTCCTACGTCTTCTTCCAGACGCTGACCGGCGACGGCCCGAACGGCGCCCAGGGCGTGGCGCTGACGCCCGGCCGCAGTCTGGCGGTCGACTCCAAGTTCATGCCTTACGGCGTTCCGGTGTGGCTGGATGCCGAGGACCCGGTCGATGCCGGACAGCGTCTGCAACGGCTGCTGGTCGCCCAGGACACCGGCGGTGCCATCCGCGGGCCGGTGCGCGGCGACGTCTTCTGGGGCCATGGCGCGGAGGCGGAGCACCGGGCCGGACTGATGAAGAGCCGCGGAAGCTATGTGCTGCTGCTGCCGAAAAGCGTGAAGGTGGCGGCAGGAAACTAGAGTTTGGTTTTCCGTGTGATTCACGCTTCAAGCGATTCCGCTTGAACCGATCACACTCCAGGGGCAGGCAGGGGTGATCGCCGGGCAATGTTTCACGTGAAGCAGAGGGGCGCCGTCTCGGGCGCCCCTCGCGCTTTTACAGGATGAACTTCGACAGGTCCGCGTTCTTCGCCAGACCGCCGACCCGCTCGCGCACCAGCGCGGCGTCGATGGTGACCGTCTCGCCGGCCCGGTCGCTGGCGGCGAAGCTGATCTCCTCCAGCAGCCGCTCCAGCACCGTGTGCAGGCGGCGCGCGCCGATGTTCTCGACGGAGCCGTTGATCTCCGCCGCCAGCCGGGCCAGCTCGTCGATGCTGTCGTCGGTGAAGACCAGATCGACCTCCTCCGTCTTCATCAGCGCCTTGTACTGGCGGATCAGGCTGGCCTCCGGCTCGGTCAGGATGCGCTTGAAGTCGTCCTGGCTCAGCGCCTTCAGCTCGACGCGGATCGGCAGGCGGCCTTGCAGCTCCGGCAGCAGGTCCGACGGCTTGGCGATGTGGAACGCGCCCGACGCGATGAACAGCACATGGTCCGTCTTCACCGGGCCATGCTTGGTCGACACCGTGGTGCCTTCGATCAGCGGCAGCAGGTCGCGCTGGACGCCTTCGCGGCTGACGTCGGCGCCGCGGGCGTCGGAGCGGGCGGAGATCTTGTCGATCTCGTCGAGGAAGACGATGCCGTTCTGCTCGACCGCGCGGATCGCCTCGGCCACCACCTTTTCCTGGTCCAGCAGCTTGTCCGACTCCTCGGCCATCAGCACGGTGTGGCTCTCGGCCACCGTCATGCGGCGGGTCTTGGTGCGGCCCCCCATCATCTTGCCGAACATGTCGTTCAGGTTCAGCATGCCCATCTGGCCGCCCGGCACGCCGGGGATGTCGAAGGTCGGCATGCCGGCCGGCGCCCCGGTGTCGGCGACCTGGATTTCGATCTCCTTGTCGTTCAGCGTGCCCTCGCGCAGCATCTTGCGGAACTTGGCGCGCGTCTCGGCACTGGCGCTGTCGCCGCACAGCGCGTCGAGCACCCGCTCCTCCGCCCGCAGTTCGGCCTTGGCGGCGACCTCCTTGCGCAGCCGCTCGCGGGTCAGGCCGATGGCGGCCTCGACCAGATCGCGGACGATCTGCTCGACGTCGCGGCCGACATAACCGACCTCGGTGAACTTGGTCGCTTCGACCTTGAGGAAGGGAGCCTGGGCCAGCCGGGCGAGGCGGCGGGCGATCTCGGTCTTGCCGACGCCGGTCGGGCCGATCATCAGGATGTTCTTCGGCAACACCTCTTCCCGCAGGCCCTCGGGCAGCTGCTGCCGGCGCCAGCGGTTGCGCAGCGCGATGGCGACCGCGCGCTTGGCCTCGTTCTGGCCGACGATGTAGCGGTCGAGTTCGGAGACGATCTCGCGCGGGCTGAAGGCGGCGGTGTCGGCGGAGACGGAAGCGGATTGAGTCGTCATGGCGCTCACAGCTTTTCCAGGGTGACGTTTTCGTTGGTGTAGACGCAGATGCCGGCGGCGATCTTCATCGCCTTGCGTGCCACGGCTTCCGCATCCATCCCGTCGATGTCGATCAGCGCACGCGCCGCCGACAGGGCGTAGGAACCGCCGGAGCCGATGCCGATCAGCCCGTCCTCCGGTTCCAGCACGTCGCCGTTGCCGGTCAGCACGAGGCTGACGCTCTTGTCGGCCACCGCCATCATCGCCTCGAGCCGGCGCAGGTAGCGGTCGGTGCGCCAGTCCTTGGCCATCTCGACGCAGGCGCGGGTCAGCTGGCCGGGATACTGCTCCAGCTTGCCTTCCAGCCGTTCGAACAGGGTCATCGCGTCGGCGGTGGCGCCGGCGAAGCCCGCCATCACCGTGCCGCCAGCCAGCCAGCGGACCTTGCGCGCGTTGGCCTTCATCACCGTCGGGCCGACCGAGACCTGCCCGTCGCCGGCGATCACCACCTGACCGTTCTTGCGCACCGACAGGATCGTGGTGCCGTGCCACTGGATGGGATCGTGAGGATTGGACGCTGGATAGGTCATGCGGGAACCACGCTGGAGAATGGGAAATTGTCCCGCCGCCCCGGATCCGGGGCGCCGTCGCAGGCGCATGGACCTTGCAAGTCGTGGCGGCAGGGCATCCGGTCTATGTGGGAGGGGCGATGTCCCCGTCAAGCATATCGCCGTTTGGCCCATCCTCCTCCCACAGGGACTCGACCGGGCCGTTCCGGCGCGCTTTGCCCGGTTTGGCCGGAGCGGCGGACGGCATAGGGCCAGCCGGATCCGCCCCCAGCCGGTCGAGCAGCGGACCGAGCGCCAGGAACTCGACCAGACCGGCCGGGGTGGCGGCCAGAGTGGGGGCGGAACGGCCGGCGGAGGGCGCGATACCGACCAGTGCGCCGCTGCCGTCCAGCAGCGGGTCGCCCGCCTCGGTCACCGCGGTCAGCAGGGCGGCCGAGCCCAGATCCGCCTGGATCAGCGTGGCACCATTCCCCTCGTCGGCCGGCAATCCGCCGACGATGCCGGCGACCTCCCGTCCCCGTCCGCCGGGGATCGCCCGCACCGGCTCGCTGACGCGCAGGGCCGCGGTGCGGACGGGCAGGGCGGGCAGCCGGGCTGGCACCCGGACCAGGGCGAAGCCGCTGGCCGGGTCGCGCCCGACCACCCAGCCGGTCAGTTCCACCCCGCGGGCGGGCCGGACGGTGACGGTGGGGTCGGATCCAGGCAGCGGGGCCAGCAGCACCGCCTGGACCTCGCCGGCCGCCTCGGTCTCGCCGATCACCAGCCCATGCGACCCACCGACCGGCAGTCTCGCCGCCGCGGGCCGGCCGGATCCGGCCCCGGTCCGCAGCAGCAGGCGGCCTGGACGGTACACCGCGGACCCCGCAGCCAGGGCAGGAGGTGCTGCGTCCGGCGTCAGCGGAGTGGGGCCGGATCCGGCCGGCGCCGCCACGGGAAACAGGGCCGACGGAGGTTGAGACTGTGGCTGGGACTGGGGCAGGGCGCCGCCCGACAGCAGGGCGCGGAAGCCGCCGTCGGCGGCGAGCGCCTCGACCGCGGCGGCGAAGGCTTCCTCGACCAGCAGGGTGTCGCCTTGCGGCACGCCGCTCTCCTGGGCAATCGCGCCGGTGGTGACCACACGGTGCACCAGCCCGCCGCCGCGCGCGTCGTAGACCGTCCATTCCACCTTGACGCTGCCGGTGCCGGAACTGCCCTTGCTGCTGCCGGTCAGCCAGTTGGTGCGGTGGCACAGCTCCAACTGCACGTCGCGCAGGTCGCCCTGCACGGTGAAGCGGGCGCGGCTGCGGTTGCCGTCGGGGTTGTCGGGACCGCCGGGCCGGCCGACCACGTCGAAACCGGCGGCGGTCATCGCCTCGGCGAAGCGCTCGTCGAAGGTGGAGCCGCGCCGCATGTTGACGCCGCTGGTCCAATAGACGTCGTCATAGGGCGGGGCGCAGTCGATGCCCCAGACATAGCGGCCGATCTGCATCCCGCGCCGCATCGACCCGATGGTCAACTCGCCGAAGCGCAACGGCGCCGTGGTCCCGGCGGCCACCGGCGGCGCCGTCCTGGCGACCGGCGGGGGCGGGGACAGGCCGGCGCATCCGGCCGGCAGCAGGCCGAGAAGCAGGGTCAGGACTGCGGCGAAAAAGCGCGGATGGTCGGTCATAAGCGGATATGCACGCAGGAAGTGTAAACAACTCTATCCTGCACACGTCCGTAGGACAATCGTCGGAATGGACAGGGCGCGCATCAATCGTGCCGGATGCTGGCGCGTGAGGATGCTTCCTGCTACAAAACCGCCATGGACCAGACCCCCATCAATGGCGGCCGCCGCGCCTCGATCGAGCGGAACACCACGGAGACCCGGATCCGGGTCGCGCTGAACCTTGACGGCACCGGCGTCTACGACGTCAAGACGGGGGTCGGCTTCCTCGACCATATGCTGGAACAGCTGTCGCGCCACAGCCTGATGGACCTGACGGTCCTGGCCGACGGCGACCTGCACATCGACTATCACCACACCACCGAGGACACCGGCATCGCCATCGGCATGGCGGTGGCGAAGGCGCTCGGCGACCGCAAGGGCATCCAGCGCTACGGCCATTCCTATGTCCCGATGGACGAGACGCTGACGCGGGTGGCGCTGGACTTCTCCAACCGGCCCTACCTGATCTGGAAGGTGAACTTCACCCGCGACAAGATCGGCGATTTCGACACCGAGCTGTTCCGCGAGTGGTTCCAGGCCTTCGCCATGGCCGCCGGCGTGACGCTGCACGTCGAGAACCTGTATGGCGAGAACAACCACCACATCGTGGAAAGCTGCTACAAGGCGCTTGCCCGCGCGCTGCGCGCCGGGGTGGAGATCGACCCGCGCAAGCGCGATGCGGTGCCCTCGACCAAGGGCACGCTCGGCGGATCGCTCTGACGGCGGGGACCGCGGTCCAGTCCTCCCCCTCCGCCGTCCTATCGGAAGGTTTGTCACGTTCATGGAAACGGTCGCGCTGATCGATTACGGCTCCGGCAACCTGCGCTCCGCCGCCAAGGCGATCGAGCGCGCGGCCGGTGAAGCCGATGCGTCCTACACGGTCCTCGTCACCTCCGACGCCGATGCCGTCCGCCGGGCCGACCGCGTGGTCCTGCCCGGCGTCGGCGCCTTCGCCGACTGCAAGCGCGGCCTGTCGGAGGTTCCCGGCATGCTGGAGGCACTGGAGGAGGTGGTGCACCGCCGCGCCCGGCCGTTCCTCGGCATCTGCGTCGGCATGCAGCTGATGGCGGAGCGTGGTCGCGAATATGGCGTGACCGAGGGGCTGGGCTGGATCCCGGGCGAGGTGGTGAAGCTGGAGCCGGCCGATCCGGCCCTGAAGATCCCGCACATGGGCTGGAACGAGCTGAACATCCGCCACCCGCACCCGGTGCTGGCCGGCCTGCCGGAAGGCAGCCACGCCTACTTCGTCCATTCCTACCAGTTCAAGCTCGCCGATCCCGACACGCTGATCGCGTCCGCGGACTATGGCGGGCCCTTCGCCGCGGTGGTCGGGCGCGACAATCTGGTCGGCACCCAGTTCCACCCGGAGAAGAGCCAGGCGACTGGCCTGGCGCTGATCGCCAATTTCCTGCGCTGGAAGGTCTGACGAGATGGCCGAGATCGCCATCGACAAGGTCGATGCGCTGAAGACCGCTGACCTGCACGATCTGTGCGACGCCGCTGACGACGCCATCCGCGCCGGCGGCGGCTTCGGCTGGGTCGAGCCGCCGCCGCGCGATGTGATGGAACGCTATTGGAAGGGCGTTCTGGTGGTGCCGGAACGGGTGATGTTCGTCGCCCGCCTGGACGGGGTGGTGGCCGGATCCGCCCAGCTGGTCAAGCCGCCGCGCAACAACGAGGCGCAGGCCCACGCCGCCCAGCTGACCACCAGCTTCGTCGCCCCCTGGGCGCGCGGCCACGGCCTTGCCCGCCGCCTGACCGTGGCGGTGCTGGAAGAGGCGCGCGCCGTCGGCTTCAAGGTGCTGAACCTCGACGTCCGCGTGACGCAGGATGCGGCCATCGCGCTCTATGAATCGCTCGGCTTCAAGCGCTGGGGCACCCATCCCTTCTACGCGCTGGTGCAGGGCAAGCCGCTCGCCGGACATTACTACTGCAAGGATCTGGAGCCTGCGCAACAGCCGCCGGCCCAATAACTGCCAGCCCAATGACCGCCCGCCCGACAACCGCCAGCCACGCCATAGGAAGACGCCCGCGATGATCATCTACCCCGCCATCGACCTCAAGGACGGTGCCTGCGTCCGCCTGCTGCGCGGCGAGATGAGCCAGGCCACGGTCTTCAACACCGATCCCGGCGAACAGGCCCGCCTGTTCCAGAGCCAGGGCTTCGAATGGCTGCATCTGGTCGACCTCAACGGCGCCTTCGAAGGCAAGCCGGTGAACGGTGCGGCGGTCGAGAGCATCCTGAAGTCGGTCACCATCCCGGTGCAGCTCGGCGGCGGCATCCGCGACCTGACCACCATCGGCATGTGGCTGGAGAAGGGCATCAGCCGCGTCATCCTGGGCACGGTGGCGCTGCGCGATCCGGAGCTGGTCAAGGCGGCCTGCCGCGAGTTCCCCGGCAAGATCGCCGTCGGCATCGACGCGCGCGAAGGCTATGTCGCCGTGGCCGGCTGGGCCGAGACCTCCGACATCAAGGCGCTCGACTTGGCGCTGAAGTTCGAGGATTGCGGCGTCGCCGCCATCATCTACACCGACATCAACCGCGACGGCGCCATGGGCGGCGTCAACGTCGAGTCCACCTCCGATCTCGCCTTCCACCTGACCACGCCGGTCATCGCGTCCGGCGGCGTCTCGTCCATCGAGGACTTGAAGGCGCTGAAGGTCGAGGAGGACACCGGGATCGAAGGCGTGATCTGCGGCCGGGCGCTGTACGACGGCCGGATCGATCCCAAGGAGGCACTGGCCCTGCTGTCCGCCCCCGCCGTCGAGGACGCCGACTGATGCTGAAGATGCGTGTCATCCCCTGCCTGGACGTCAAGGACGGCCGGGTGGTCAAGGGGGTCAATTTCGTCGATCTGGTCGATGCCGGCGATCCGGTGGAGCAGGCCCGCGTCTACGACCGCGAGGGGGCCGACGAGCTGACCTTCCTCGACATCACCGCCAGCCACGAGAACCGCGACACCATCTTCGACGTGGTGCGGCGGACGGCGGAGCAGGTCTTCATGCCACTGACCGTCGGCGGCGGCGTGCGCACGGTGGACGACATCCGCAAGCTGCTGCTGGCTGGCGCCGACAAGGTGTCGATCAACACCGCGGCGATCCACCGTCCGGAGTTCGTGCGCGAAGGCGCCGAGAAGTTCGGCGCCCAGTGCATCGTCGTCGCCATCGACGCCAAGAAGGTGGCTCCCGGCAAGTGGGAGGTCTTCACCCATGGCGGCCGCAACGCCACCGGCATCGACGCGGTGGAGTGGGCCAGGCGGATGGAATCGCTGGGGGCGGGTGAAATCCTGCTGACCTCGATGGACCGTGACGGCACCAAGAGCGGCTTCGACCTGGAGCTGACGCGCACGGTGGCGGACAGCATCCGCGTCCCGGTGATCGCGTCGGGCGGCGTCGGCACGCTCGACCATCTGGTGGAGGGCATCCGCGAGGGGCACGCCACCGCAGTGCTCGCCGCCTCGATCTTCCATTTCGGCACCTACACCATCGGCCAGGCCAAGGCCGCGCTCGCCACTGCCGGCATCCCGGTGCGCCCGGCCAAGGCGCTGGAGACGACGAATGGGTGACAAGAAGGCCACCGAGAAGGCCGCGGAAAAAGCCGCCGAGAAGGCTGCCGAGAAGCTCCAGGCCCTGCCGTCGGCCACCCCGTCCGCCATGCCGTCGGCGGAGGTGCTCGACCGCCTGTTCGTCACCGTGCAGGCGCGCAAGGGGGCGGATCCGGAAAGCTCCTACACCGCGAAGCTCTACAGCCGCGGCACCGCCAAGATCGCCCAGAAGGTGGGCGAGGAGGCGGTGGAGGCGATCCTGGAGGCCGTGCGCGGCGACAAGGCGGCACTGGCCGCGGAATCCGCCGACCTGCTCTATCACCTGCTGGTGCTGTGGGCCGATCTCGGGCTGGATCCGGCGGAGGTCTGGAGCAGGCTCGCCCAGCGCGAGGGCACCAGCGGCATCGACGAGAAGAAATCCCGCAAGGCCTGATTGGGGCCTGATCCGGGATTCCCCAGCAAGAGGACGCATGCGATGGCCAAGAGCTATGACGCCAACAACGTGTTCGCCCGCATCCTGCGCGGCGAAATCCCGTGCAAGAAGCTGCATGAGACCGAACATGCGCTGGCATTCCACGACATCGAGCCGCAGACCCCGACCCATGTGCTGGTGATCCCGAAGGGCGCCTACATCGACATGGACGACTTCACCGCCAAGGCGTCGGAGGCGGAGATCGCCGGCCTGTTCCGCGCGGTGGGCGAGGTCGCCCGCATGGTCGGCGCCGACGGCCCCGGCTACCGCATCCTGTCCAATTGCGGCGAGGCCGCGCATCAGGAAGTGCCCCACCTGCACATCCACCTGTTCGCCGGCCGCGACCTGGGGCGGATGATCGGCAAGGCCTGATACCGTCGAGCGTAAGTCATGACTTACGCTCGACGGTAAGGGCCGCGACCGCGGCCCCGCAGGCCTATGCCTGCGAAGGCAAGCGGCCGGATGGCCGCGCCCGCCGATTGAGGGCGAAAACGCCCGGCGCCGGTAGCCTCTACCTCCGGCGCATCCCCACCCGGCGCCGTGCCCCCTTCTTCGGCGGCACGGCGTCGAGGATCGCCAGGATCGCCGCGATCCCGTCCTCGTCCAGATCGCCGATCCGTTCCGACAGAAGGTTGGCGAGTTCCGTCGCCCGCGCGCTCAGGCCGGAGGTGTCCACCGTCACGCGCGGGTGGGACAGATCCGCCAGCCGTTCCAGCTCCTCCGCCTCGTCCCAGATGATGCCGAAATAGGCGCAGATCTGCCGGACCAGCTGGGGGGAGGGCTGGCCGCGCTTGCCATGCTCCAGCGCCGACAGATAGGCGGACGAGATGGACAGGTCGGTCGCCATCTGCTTCAGCGTCACGCCCCTGGCGTCTCGCAGCGACCGGACCCGTTCGCCGAACGGGGTCATGTGGAGTCCCTGACTGTTTGGGACCTAGTCCTTACGGTCGCGCCGCCGTTTGATCAAGACATACAGCGCGCCGTCGCCGCCATGCTTGGGCTGCGCCGGCTGGATCGCCAGCACCATCGGCCGCAGGCCCGGATCCGCCAGCCAGCGGGGGGTCGCCTGCCGCAGCACGCCCAGGCTGCCGAAACTGCCCTTGCCGGTGATGACCAGCACACAGCGCCGCCCCTCGTTCCAGGCGCGGTGGACGAAGCCGGCGAGCGCGTGGTGGGCCTGCGCCTGGGTCATGCCGTGCAGGTCGATGCGGCCGTCGATCTCCAGCTCGCCGCGGCGGAAGCGGTCGCCGGTGCGGCGGTCGATGTTGGCGGTCGAACCGGGCGTCAGCGGCGGGTGGGCCGCCCGCGACGGCCGGGCCGGGCCGGGGAATTGCTTTGCGGTCGGCGGCGGGGCGAGGCTGGTCGCCACCGGCTCCTCGACCAGCTCCGCCATGGTCGCCAGCGGTTCCGCCTCCACCTCTACGGCGCGGCCCGGCATCGGTTCGGCGTCGCGCATGGCGATCCGCCACAGGCGCCGCTCGTCGGGCGTGGGCAGTCGTCTGCGGGTCATCGGCGCGGAACCTTCTGCGGCAGAGAAAAGGGCGGTGCCAACGGATAAAGCCCGTCGGCCCGCCCCTGTCAATGTGTGTTGCCGCGCCGCAAAGAAAAAGGGTGCAGGCGAAAAGGCCGCCCATGAGGCGGCACTTTGCCGAAGCCTGCGCTCAGCCCTGCGACCAGGCGGCGGCCGCCGCGACCTGCTCGTCGGTCGGACGCACGCCGGTGTAGAGCACGAACTGTTCGAGCGCCTGGAGGGCGATCACCTCGGCGCCGGTGATCACCGGCTTGCCGGCTTCCCGCGCGGCGCGGATCAGCGGGGTTTCGGCCGGCATGGCGACGACGTCGAACACCTGCGCCGCCGATGCGATCAGCGCCGGTTCGAAGGCGAGGGTGTCGGCCTCCGTCCCGCCGGCCATGCCGAGCGGCGTCACATTGACCAGCAGCGACCCCTCGGCGATGCCCGTGCTGTCCGGCTGCCAGGGCAGGCTGTACTCGTCGGCGAGCCGGCGGCCGGCCGCCTCGTTGCGGGCGATCAGCGTGCCGTTGGTGAAGCCGGAATCGCGCAGCGCGCACACGACCGCACGGGCCATGCCGCCGCTGCCGCGGAGCGCGAAGGGCAGGGCGGGCGAGACGTCGTGACGGTCGAGCAGCGTGCGCACCGCGAGATAGTCGGTGTTGTAGCCGCGCAGCCGGCTGCTCCCGTCTGCGCCGATGTCGTTGACGATGGTGTTGACCGACTGCAACCCGGCGGCCGACGGGTCCAGTTCGTCGAGGAAGGGAATGCAGGCTTCCTTGAAGGGCATCGACACGCCGCAGCCGCGGATGTTCAGCGCCCGGATGCCGGTGATGGCCCCCGGCAGATCCGTGGTGGTGAACGCCTTGTAGACGTAATTCAGCGAGAGCGCTTCATAGAGGTGATTGTGGAAGCGCGTGCCGATGTTGCTCGGGCGGCCCGAAAGCGAAATGCACAGGCGCGTGTCTCTGTCGATCTTGTGGGGCAACCAAGCCTCTCCTTGCCGCTTTCTGGTTGGACGTTGTCCGGCGGGTCAGCCGCCGGCCTTCAACGCGTCCAAACGTCCTTTCAGCAGAATGTATTCCGGATCGCTCGGCTTGAACTGGGCGATCAGCTTACCCCAATGGGCGGCGGCCTCGTCCTTGTGGCCCGACATCATGGCGTCGAGGCCGAGCAGCCACAGCGCGTCCTTGTTGTCCGGCTCCGCCTTCAGCGCCAGCCGCAGGGCGGAGGTCGCCTCTTCCGGCAGGGGCTTCGGCGTCTCGTTGCGCGGCTGGGTCTGCAACACGGCGTTGGCGTAGGCGACCTGCACGTCGGCGCGGTCCGGCGCCCGCTCGCGTGCCTTGCGGGCGGCGTCCAGCGCCTTGGCGGTGTCGCCCAGCACGCCGTAGGAGCGGGCGAGCTTCAGCCAGCCGTCGACGTCCGACGGGTCGGCGTCCAGCCGGGCGGCGAGGTTGGCGACCATGCCGCGGATCATCTCGTCCTGGCCCGCTGCGTTGCCCTGGGGGTTGGCCTGGGCATTGGCCGTCCCATTGCCCTGCGCGTTCGGGGCCGCCTGCTGGCCGCCCTGCGCCGCCTGTTCCTTCTGCTCCGGCGGCAGCGGCTGCGGCGTGACCTTGGCGGGGTCGAGGTTCAGCGCCACCGCGGCCTCGCGGATCTGGTCGCGCACCACCGGCACCCACGGCGCATCGGCGGGGGACTCCGCCATCAGCGCGCTCCAGCGGTCCAGCGCCCCCTGCTGGTCGCCGGCCTGGAATCGGGCGAGGGCGGCGAAGAAGCGGGCGCGCGGGTCCTTCGGGTCCTTCGCCAGCACGGCGTCGAAGGCGGCCACCGCCTCTTCCGGCACCATGCCGTCGTTGGCGGACACCAGCGTCTCGGCGAACAGCCCCTGCACCTCGACATCGTCCCTGTTCAGGGCGACGGCATGGCGCAGCGCATCGGCGGCGTCGCCGTTGCGGCCCATCTTGGCATAAGCCTGCCCCAGGATCAGCCAGCCCTGGATGTCGCTGGGATTCTCGGCCAGCTGGGCCTTCAGCTTGTCCATCGCGGCCAGAACGCTCTTCGGCGGACCGCCACGCTCCTGCTCGATGTTGCGCGAGGCCAGCGGCTGGGCCGGCAGATCCGGGCGGCCGACCGATCCATAGACGGCAAGCGCGCCGGCCGGCAGCACCAGCGCCAGCAGCACGGCCAGAAGCCGGGCGCTGCGCGGGGCGACGCTGCCGGTCGCCGCGGTCTTCTCGGCGGTCGCCAGCATGCGCCGGGCGATCTCCGCCCTGGCCGCCTCGGCCTGGGCGTCGTTGATCAGGCCGCGCGCACGGTCGCGCTCCAGCTCGTCCAGCTGGTCGCGGTAGACCTCGCGGTCGAACTCCTCCCGGTCGGGGCCGGATCCGGCCGTGCGCAGAAGCGGCGGCACGATCAGCAGCAGCACGGCCGCGGTCAGGACGGCGGCGAAAATCCAGAACAGCATCAGTCGTCTTTCCGCAGCAGGGCGTCCAGCCGCCGCCGCTCATCCGCGCTCAGGGGCGCGGTGTCGGCACCGGCGGCAACGCCGCGCCGCCCGCGCAGGAACAGGAAGGTGCCGGCCGCACCCAGCAGCAGCACGGCGAAGGGACCGATCCACAGCACCAGCGTGGTCGCCTTGAAGGGCGGCCGCAGCAGCACATAGTCGCCGTAGCGGTCGGTGACGTATTCCATCACCTTGTCGTCGCTATCGCCGGCCTTCAGCCGGTCGCGCACCAGGAGGCGCAGGTCGCGGGCCAGCGGCGCGTTGCTGTCGTCGATGGACTGGTTCTGGCAGACGAGGCAGCGCAGCTCCTGGCTGATGGTGCGGGCGCGGTTTTCCAGCGCTGGATCCGGCAGCACCTCGTCCGGCTGGACCGCCAGGGCAGGGCGGGCGGCAGGCGAGAGCGTCGACAGCGCCAGCAGGGCGGCGAGGAGGAGTCGCTTCATCAGCCCTGCCTCAGATGCTTGACCATCGGGAGGATCTGCTCCTCCACCACCTGCGGGGTCAGCGGGCCGACATGCTTGAAGCGGATGCGGCCCTTGCGGTCGATCAGGTAGCTCTCCGGCACGCCATAGACGCCCCAGTCGATCGACACCCGGCCATCCTGGTCGGCGCCGATGGCGGCATAGGGGTTGCCGTTGCGCGACAGCCAGGTCAGCGCGTCCTCCGGCTTGTCCTTGTAGTTGATGCCGTAGACCGTCACCCCCTGCTCGCGCGACAGGCGGGTGATGACGGGATGCTCCGCCTTGCAGGGGATGCACCAGGAGGCGAAGACGTTCACCAGCGTCACGTCGCCGGCCAGCCTGGCGGAGGACAGGCCGCCGGCCCCTGGCTGTCCCTGGACCGGCTGGCCCTGCACCATCTGGCCCGGAATGGCGGGCAGGTCGAAGGTCGGGGCCGGCTTGTCGATCAGGGCCGACGGGATGTCGCGCGGGTCGCGCTCGAACCCCAGGAAGAAGGCGACGCCCACCCCGATGAACAGCAGGAAGGGCAGCAGGTACAGAAGGCGGCGCATGGTGTCTCGTGTCCTCATTCGGCCGGCAGCGGAGCCGACTTGCCCCCGGTCTTGCCGGCGGCGCGGCGGCGTTCCGGCGCGCCGATGCGGAAGCGGCGGTCGGTCAGGCTCACCAGCCCGCCCAGCATCATGCCGACGCCGCCGATCCAGATCCACGGCACCAGCGGGTGGTGGTAGATGCGGACGATCCAGGCGGTGCCGTTCTGCGTCGGGTCGCCCAGCGCCACATACAGGTCGGAGAAGACCGTGGTGTGGATGGCCGATTCCGTGGTGGTCATGCGGGTGGTGCTGTAGCTGCGGCGTTCCGGCTCCAGCGTGGCGACGCGCTGGCCGTCCTTGGTGACGGTGAAGATGCCGCGCTCCGCCTTGAAGTTCGGGCCGTCGACCAGCCCGACGCTGTCGAACTGGAACTCGTAGCCGGCGACGCTGGCCCGGTCGCCCGGCTTCATCGCCGTGATCGATTCCGTCTGCCACGCCGAGGTGCCGGTCATGCCGAGGATCGACAGGCCGACGCAGGCATGGGCGATGGTCATGCCCCAGGCGCTGCGCGGCAGGTGCACGGCGCGGTTCCAGCTGTTGCGGAACGGGGTGCGGAACAGGGCGATGCGGTCGGCGAACTCGACCAGCGAGCCGACGAAGGCCCAGGCGGCAAGGCCGATGCCGACCAGCGCCAGCAGCGGACCGCTGCCCGCCTTGACATAGGCGGTGACGGCGACGGCGGCCACCACGGCGACGCCGGCAACCCACAGCCGGGTCAGAGCCGCCCCCAGATCCGCCCGCTTCCACGACAGATAGGGGCCGACGACCATGGCGGCTACCATCGGGATGGCGACCGGCAGGAAGGTGGCGTTGAAGAAGGGGGCGCCGACCGACACCTTGCCCAGCTTCAGGATGTCGAGGAACAGCGGATAGAGCGTGCCGATGAACACCGTCGCCGTCGCGGTCGACAGCAGCAGGTTGTTCAGCACCAGCGCCCCTTCGCGGCTGATCGGCGCGAACAGCCCGCCCGCCTTCAGCGTCGGCGCCCGCAGGCTGTAGAGCAGCAGCGAGCCGCCGGTGGCGATCGCCAGCAGCACCAGGATGAAGATGCCGCGCTTGGGATCGACGGCGAAGGCGTGGACCGAGGTCAGGATGCCCGACCGCACCAGGAAGGTGCCCATCAGCGACAGCGAGAAGGTGACGATGGCGAGCAGGATGGTCCAGCTCTTCAGCGCGTCGCGCTTCTCCACCACGATTGCCGAATGCAGCAGGGCGGTGCCGGCCAGCCAGGGCATGAAGGACGCGTTCTCCACCGGGTCCCAGTACCACCAGCCGCCCCAGCCCAGCTCGTAATAGGCCCACCAGGAGCCCATGGCGATGCCCATGGTCAGGGTCGACCACGCCGCCAGCGTCCAGGGCCGCACCCAGCGCGCCCAGGCGGGATCGACCCGCCCCTCGATCAGTGCGGCGACGGCGAAGGAGAAGGCCATCGAGAAGCCGACATAGCCGGCATAGAGGAAGGGCGGGTGGAAGGCGAGGCCGGGGTCCTGCAACAGCGGGTTCAGGTCGTTGCCGTCGATGGGCGCCGGAATCACGCGGATGAAGGGGTTGGAGGTGATCAGGATGAACAGCAGGAAGCCGACCCCGATCAGCCCCTGGACCGCCAGCACGCGGGCCTTCAGCGTCGGCGGCAGGTTGCGCCCGAACACGGCGACGGCGGCGCCGAAGATCGTCAGCATGACGATCCACAGCATCATCGAGCCCTCGTGGTTGCCCCAGACGCCCGACACCTTGTAGAGCATCGGCTTGGCCGAGTGGCTGTTCTGCACCACGTTCAGCACGCTGAAATCGGACACCACATGCGCCCAGGTCAGCGCCGCGTAGGCGATCAGCACCAGCAGCATCTGGGCGATGGCCGCGGGCACCGCGACGTTCATCCAGGCGCCGTTGCGGGTGGCGGCGCCGACCAGCGGCGGCACCGACTGCACCAGCGCCACGAACAGCGCCAGCACCAGCGCGTAATGGCCGAGTTCGGGGATCACGGGTCCGCTACTCCTTCTTCGCCGTCTTCGTCGCGGACTCCGCCGGGTTCTTGTAGACGCCGGCCTGCTTCAAGGCCTCCGACACCTCGGGCGGCATGTAGTTCTCGTCATGCTTGGCCAGCACCTCGCGCGCGACGAAGACGCCGCCGGTCATCCGGCCCTCCGCCACCACCCCCTGGCCCTCGCGGAACAGGTCGGGCAGCTGGCCGCGGTAGCGGACATCCACCGTGTGGGCGGTGTCGGTGACGCGGAAGGCGGTGGTGACGCCGTCCGGCTGCTTCTGGACGCTGCCTTCCTCGACCAGCCCGCCCAGGCGGAAATTGCGGTCGCCGACCTGCTGCGTCTGCAGCTGGCTCGGGCTGTAGAAGAAGACGATGTTGTCCTGGAAGGCGGTCAGCGCCAGGGCGGTCGCCGAACCCAGCCCGAGAAGGGCGAGGCCCAGCATGTAGAGGCGGCGTTTCTTGCGGGTCATCCTTCGCTCGCTTCCGCCGGCGTTCCGGCGCTCTGATCGGCCGCTTTACGGCCAGTGCTGTTTGAGCCGTTGCGGGTGCGCCGGCGGGAGGGCCGCGTGCTTTCCAGCGCCTTCAGCGTCGCCTCGGCGTCGCGCAGCCCCTTCCAGGTGGCGACCAGCAGCCCCAGCAGGACGATTGTGGCGATGCCGTAGGCCGGCCAGACATAGGCGGCGTACCCGCCCATATGGAGAAATTCGGTCATCGTCCTTACCCCCGCATCCCGTCCGTCACGGTACCGTCACCGGCAACTCCACTTGCCACCGAAAGGCGCAGCGTCTGGATCTTGCGCTGGGCGATCTCGGTGCGCACGCGCAGCAGGACCACCGACAGGAAATAGGCGGTGAAGGCGCCGGCCATCACCAGCAGCGGCGTCAGCATGCTGGGGTCGATGCTGGGGCCGCCCATGCGCACAACGCTGGCCGGCTGGTGCAGCGTGTTCCACCAGTCGACCGAGAACTTGATGATCGGCACATTGACGATGCCGACCAGCAGCAGGACGTTGCCCGCCTTCATGCCGCGCTGCGGATCGTCGAAGGCGTTCACCAGGGCCATGTAGCCGAGATAGAGGAAGAACAGGATCAGCACGCTGGTCAGCCGCGCGTCCCACACCCACCAGGTCCCCCACATCGGCGCGCCCCACAGCGACCCGGTCACCAGGCAGACAAAGGTGAAGCCGGCGCCGATGGGGGCGGCGGCCTTGGCGAACAGGTCGGCCAGCGGGTGCTTCCACACCAGGCCGCACGCCGCGGCGATGGCCATGTTGGTGTAGACGAACAGGCTCATCCAGGCGGCGGGAACATGGATGTACATGATCCGCACCGTCTCGCCCTGCTGATAGTCGGGCGGCGAGCTGAACAGGCTGAACCACAGACCGAGGATCGTCAGGATCACGGTCGCCCCGGCGCACCACGGCAACAGCAGGGCCGACAGGCGCAGGAAGCGGGCGGGGTTGGCGAAACGATGCATGGAACGATGGCCCCGGTACGGGATGACCTTGGTCAGGCTTGCGGACGATATAAGCGCATGTATGGCGGACTGCGAGGGGTTTCGCCTTGATCTCGGTCAGGCCAATCCGCCATTCGTTCGTACTCTGACACCAAGGTATCAGGCGCCCCGGACCTCCGGCGGCACCCCTGTTCCCTGGTGTGGGACGCCGGAGGCGGGGCTTTTCATCCCCCGCGCCCCGGAGATTTTTCCCCGATCAGGCCGCCATCGCCTTCTGCGCCGCCACCCCCATCGCCTCCGCGATCAAGTCGAAGTCGCGCAGGCTGACCGGCAGCAGGCCGAAGCGGAAGGGATAGCCCCAGTTCCGCACCCCGGCGGTCAGCTCCAGCCGGTCCAGCAGCGGCTGGATCGGCGCCTCCTCCGCCGGCCACCAGGACACGTCGCGGCGGAAGGGAACGAAGCCGCCGCCCATGTCGAACCGGTAGGGCTCGCCCGGCAGGATCGTGCCGATGGCGGTGAAGGACTTCAGCCCGTCCGCCGCCCCGAACCTGTCGGTGGGGGAATAATACACCACCCGGTCGCCCGCCTGGATCCGCCGCAGCGGGGCGGCCTTGCCGTGGCAGACCTGCATGAAGCCGCCGGCCCGTCCGCGCCGGACATGCTCGGCGCTGGCCACGGCGATCCAGGCACCGGTGTATGTGTTGCCGCTCACGACCGCACCTGTTCGGACTGGGCTTCCTCACCCCGGTTGGGTGCGAACACGCGCAGGCGATGGCCGTCCGGGTCCTGTGCAACGAAGGTATGACCGAAATCCATCGCGGTTGGCGGTTGCAGGATGGTCAGGCCGCGGCCGCTCCAGTTGGCGTGCAGGTTGCGCACCGCGGCCTCGTCGGCGACGGTGAAGGCGATCTCGCCGCCGCCGGGTGCGGTCGCCGCCGGCTCCACCGTGTAGCGCGACCACAGGCCCAGCATCAGCCCGTTCCCCGCCTTGAACATGGCGAAGGTGGGCGAGGCCTCCACCGGCGGCCGGCCCAGCAGCTCGGCATAGAAGGCGGCGCTGGCGGCCGGACTGTCGACATAAAGCAGGACGAAATCGAGGGCGAGGGCGGCAGCGGGGTTGGCGGCAGCGGTCTGGGTCGCGGTCATGGTCGGCTCCGGTCTTGAGCGGTTGGGGTGGGGCGGTTCCGTTCGGCGCCCTCACCGGCAAAGCCAAGACTAGGCGGCCATGCTGACAGTTTCCGTCAGCATGGTGCCAGCCCCAGTCATCCCTTTTGCGGGATCCCCTCCGCCGTGCGCCATTCCTTCAGCATCGCCTGCCGGCGGCGGGGATAGCGGGTCTCGCTGGCGGTCAGCGCCAGGATGCGGTCGGTGCGGAAATGGCGGAAGGACTGGCGCAGCTCGCACCACGCCACCATCACCCGCACCCGGTCGAAGAAGCCCAGCGCGAAGGGCCAGACGATACGCCGGCTTTCCGAGCCGTCACGGTCGCGATAGGCGATCTCCAGCTTGCGCTCCCCGCGGATCGCGCCGCGGATGGTCGCCAGCTCGGCGTCCCCCGCAGGAATGGGCTCGCCCGGCCCGACCAGCAGTGTCGAGCCGTCCAGCCCCTCGCGCTTATCGGCCGGCAGCACCGCCGCGATCTTGGCGAGCGCGTTGCGCGCCGCCCCGCCCAGCCGGCTGTCGCCGCGCTCCACCACCCAGCGCGACCCCAGCACCAGCGCCTCGACCTCCTCCTCGGTGAACATCAGCGGCGGCAGCAGGAAGCCGGCGCGCAGCAGATAGCCGACCCCCGGCTCCCCCTCGATCATCGCGCCCTGCGCCTGGAGCGTGGCGATGTCGCGATAGAGCGTGCGCAGGCTGACCCCCAGCTCGCCGGCAAGCGACTTGCCGCTGACCGGCTGGCGATGCCGCCGCAGAACCTGCATCAGATCGAGAAGACGTTCGGCGCGGGACATCGGAAACTGCGGAAAGGGAAAGGGTATCCATAATGACAAGGGGCGCTCCCCGATGGGAAGCGCCCCTCTTCATGGCAGGAATCACCGGGCGGTTGCCCGGCTCTCCCGAACCTTAACGACGGATCACTCCGCCTTCTTGGTCAGGTCCTCGCCGGTGGCTTGGTCGACCTGCTTCATCGACAGCTTGACCTTGCCGCGGTCGTCGAAGCCGATGACCTTGACCTTCACCGAGTCACCCTGCGACACGACGTCCGACACCTTGCCGACGCGCTGCTGCGCCAGTTCGGAGATGTGGACGAGGCCGTCGCGCGAACCCAGGAAGTTCACGAAGGCGCCGAAATCGACGACCTTCACCACCTTGCCGGTGTAGACGACGTTCATCTCCGGCTCGGCGACGATGCCCTTGATCCACTCGATGGCGGCGTCCGACTTCTTCTGGTCGACGGCCGAGACCTTGACGGTGCCGTCGTCCTCGATGTCGATCTTGGCGCCGGTCTGCTCGACGATCTCGCGGATCACCTTGCCGCCGGAGCCGATCACGTCGCGAATCTTCTCCTTCGGGATGTTGATCACGGTGATGCGCGGGGCGTTCTCGTTGACGCCTTCGCGGGCGCCGGTCAGCGCCTTCGACATCTCGCCCAGGATGTGCAGGCGGCCGTCCTTGGCCTGGCCCAGCGCGATCTTCATGATCTCCTCGGTGATCGAGGTGATCTTGATGTCCATCTGCAGCGCGGTGACGCCGACCTCGGTGCCGGCGACCTTGAAGTCCATGTCGCCGAGGTGATCTTCGTCACCCAGGATGTCCGACAGGACGGCGAAGCCGTGGTCTTCCTTGATCAGGCCCATGGCGATGCCGGCAACCGGACGGATCAGCGGCGCGCCGGCGTCCATCAGCGACAGCGAGGTGCCGCAGACGGTGGCCATCGAGGAGGAGCCGTTGGACTCCGTGACTTCCGACACGACGCGCAGCGTGTAGGGGAAGTCTTCCTTCTTCGGCAGCAGCGGGTGGATGGCGCGCCACGCCAGCTTGCCGTGGCCGATCTCGCGGCGGCCCGGGCTGCCCATGCGGCCGGCTTCACCCACCGAGTACGGGGGGAAGTTGTAGTGCAGCATGAAGTGCTCGCGGTACTCGCCTTCGAGCGCGTCGATGATCTGCTCGTCCTGGCTGGTGCCCAGCGTGGTGACGACCAGCGCCTGGGTCTCGCCGCGGGTGAACAGGGCCGAGCCGTGGGCGCGCGGCAGGATGCCGACTTCCGACACGATCGGGCGCACGGTCTTGGTGTCGCGGCCGTCGATGCGGCGGCCGGTCTTCAGGACGGCGCCGCGCAGGATGTCGGCTTCCAGCTCCTTGAACTCGAACCCGATCGACTGGGCGTCGAATTCCTCGGCCAGCGTCTCGAGCGCCTTCGCCTTGGCGGCGCCGACCTTCTCGTAACGCGACTGCTTGACCGTCTCGGTATAGGCGGCCTCGACGGCGGCGCCGACGGTCTCGCGCAGGCGGGCCTTCAGGGCCTTGCGGTCATAGGCCGGCTCCGGCAGGTCCCACGGCTCCTTGGCGGCTTCCTCGGCCAGGTCGATGATCAGGTTGATCACCGGCTGGAAGTTGGTGTGGCCGAACATGACGGCGCCCAGCATGACCTCTTCGGTCAGCTCCTTGGCTTCCGATTCGACCATCAGCACGCCTTCGACAGTGCCGGCGACGACCAGATCCAGGTCGCTGTCGCCGACCTCGTCCCGGGTCGGGTTCAGGATGTACTGGCCGTTCTTGTAGCCGACGCGGGCGGCGGCGATCGGACCCAGGAACGGGATGCCGGAGATCGTCAGCGCGGCCGAGGCGCCGACCATCGCGACGATGTCCGGATCGTTCTCCAGATCGTGGCTCAGCACGGTGCAGACGACCTGCGTCTCGTTGCGGAAGCCATCGGCGAACAGCGGACGGATCGGACGGTCGATCAGGCGGCTGACCAGCGTTTCCTTCTCGGTCGGACGGCCTTCGCGCTTGAAGAAGCCGCCGGGGATCTTGCCGGCCGCGAACGCCTTTTCCTGGTAATTGACGGTCAGCGGGAAGAAATCGATGCCCGGCTTCGGCGCCTTGGCGGCGACGGCGGTGCACAGGACGGTGGTGTCACCATAAGTGACCAGAACCGCGCCGTTGGCCTGACGGGCGATCTTGCCCGTTTCCAGGACCAGCTTGCGGCCACCCCACTCGATTTCCTTGCGATGAACAGTAAACATGGATTCTTTCCTTCCATCCGACACCCTGGAACGGCCGGATTGCCGCCCAAGGCCGGGGCCATCGGTCGTAGGACCCCGCGAGAAAACTGGAGATACGGTGTTCGACAACAGGACCAAATCAATCGAGGTAGAGGCGCTGCGGATGCAAAAAAGGCCGGTCCCCGAATAAACGGGCCGGCCTGTCCATCACGAAACGCTCAAGATCGAGTTTCTATTGCCAATAACCAATGAGGTGTTCCGGAACGGTACAGGTGAACGAAGACTTGCCTTGTTCCGCTGTTCCGGTGGGTAGCCCCCGGCCGGTGGCCGGCCAGGGGAACCCGAACCCGTCAGCGGGACGGCGCAGCTTAGCGGCGCAGGCCCAGACGCTCGATCAGCGCGGCGTAGCGCGGATGATCCTTCTTCTTCAGGTAGTCGAGCAGACGGCGGCGCTGACCGACCATCACCAGCAGACCACGGCGGGAGTGGAAGTCCTTCTTGTGGCCCTTCAGGTGATCCGTCAGGTTGCTGATGCGCTCCGTCAGGATCGACACCTGGACCTCGGGCGAACCGGTGTCGTTGGTGCCGCGGGAAAATTCCTTGATCAGCTCTTGCTTGCGCTCGGGCGTAATCGACATCGGGGTCTCCTAAATCACGTGAGGTTGAGCACGCGCACCGGACGGACCTCCGCCCCCTCGACACGGGCCAACGCCACCGGCGTTCCGCCGAAAAGCGCAATGACGGTGCCATCCCCACCGTCAGCACCCTGAACCGCCATCAGGCGTTCACGATCCTGCCGGGTGAGGAGAGCGACCGTCTGGCCGTGCCTCAGTCGGTGCGCTTCCGCTTCCGTCAGGGCCAGCGCCGGGATGTCGTCCAGCGCGGTCTCGATCGGCAACAGAAGTCGTTCGACGGCCGCACCTTGCTCCATGGCGGCCAGTTCGTCCAGGGAAATCGCCCGGTCCAGCGTGAAGGAGCCGACGCGCAGGCGGCGCAGAAGCCCGACATGGCCGACCGTGCCGAGCGCCTCCGACAGGTCGCGGGCCAGCGAGCGGACATAGGTGCCCTTGCCGCAATCGACCTCGAACACCGCATGGTCGGCGTCCGGTTCCTCGACCAGCTCGAAGCGGTCGATGCGCACGGTGCGGGCGGCCAGATCGACCGCATCGCCTTCGCGCGCGATGTCATAGGCGCGCTCGCCGTCGATCTTGATGGCGCAGAACTGCGGCGGGACCTGCTGGATCTCGCCCAGGAAGGCGGGCAGGGCGGCGCGGATTTCGTCGGTCGACGGACGGTGGTCCGAGCGGGCGATCACCTCGCCCTCGCGGTCGTCGGTGCTGGTGCGCTCGCCCCAGCGGATGGAGAAGCGGTAGGTCTTGGCACCGTCCATGGCATAGGACACGGTCTTGGTCGCTTCGCCCAGCGCGATCGGCAGGATGCCGGTCGCCAGCGGGTCCAGCGTGCCGCCATGCCCGGCCTTCTCGGCGTTCAGCAGGCGGCGCACCTTCGACAGCGCCTGGGTGGAGGTCATGCCTTCCGGCTTGTCCAGCACCACCCAGCCATGGATCGGCGTGCCCTTGCGCTTACGAGCCACGACGGCCGCCCTTTTCCCCGCTCTTGTCCTCGTCGTCGAGCATGGCGCGGTCCTCGTCGAGGTCGTCGTCCCCGTCCAGTTCGTCGTCCGACGCGTCGGGGTCCCCGTCCTCGTCCTCGTCCTCGCCGTCCTCATCCTCGTCCCAGGAATCGTCCTCGTCCTCGTCGTGGTCGTCGTCGCCATTGACGCGGCCGAGCGGATGGCCGCTCAGGTCGCGGGCGACCTCCGGGCTGTGCAGGATGCTGTCGATGCGGTGGGCGTAGTCGAAGGAGGTGTCGCCCTCGAAGCTCAGCGTCGGAGCGTGGCGCAGGTTGACCATGCGGGCGACCTGCCCGCGCAGGAAGGCGGCGGCCCGTTTCAGGGCGACCTGGGCCTCCTCCATCCGCTCGCCGCCCAGCGTCGCATAGAAGACGGTGGCGTTGGACAGGTCGGGGCTGATCCGCACCTCGGTGACCGTGACGTTCAGCGAGGCCAGTTCCGGATCGTGGAAGTCCCCGCGGCGGAACAGGTCGGCAAGGGCGTGGCGCACCTCCTCGCCGACGCGCAGTTGCCGTTGGGACGGGGGCTTGCCGGCGATGAACGCGCCGCGCTTCTTGCTGGCCATGGTACGTGTCTTTCGTCGATGTCACTGGGCCGGGCTGCTTCAGCTCTCCGGCCGATCACACACAAAAAGGGAGCCGCCAAGGGAGTTGCCTGGTCTCCCACCCCGACCGCTGCCCGCCGGGCAGGGGAAGGGCGGTGGCGATCACCCCAATATAGGAACAGGGCGCAGGACAGATCCCGCGCCCTTCAAAGCGAAAAAGGCCACCCGATCCATCCCGGCGGGTGCCGGAAAGGATCGGGTGAACCGAAGAGGTCAAAGCTCGCGAGCGATTTCGTCGATCTCGAAGGCTTCGATCTGATCGCCGGCCTGGATGTTGTCGTAGTTCTCGAAGGCCATGCCGCACTCGTAACCCTCGCGGACGTCCTTGACCTCGTCCTTGAAGCGCTTGAGCGTCTTGAGCGTGCCTTCGTGAATGACGACGTTGTCGCGCAGCAGGCGGACGCCGGCGCCGCGCTTGACGGTGCCCTGCGTGACCATACAACCGGCGACCTTGCCGACCTTCGTGATGTTGAACACCTCGCGGATGGTCGCGTAGCCGATGAAGCGTTCCCGCAGCGTCGGAGACAACAGACCGGTCAGCGCCGCCTTCACGTCGTCGATCACATTGTAGATGATCGAGTAGTAGCGGATTTCGACGCCGTCGCGCTTGGCGAGGTCGCGGGCCTGCGGGTTGGCGCGGACGTTGAAGCCGATGATCATCGCGTTGGACGCATTGGCCAGCGTGATGTCGGACTCGTTGATCGCACCGACCGAGTTGTGCAGGACGCGGACCTTGACCTCGGTGTTCTCGGCCGTGAGCTTCTCCAGCGAGCTGGCGATGGCTTCGATCGAGCCCTGCACGTCGCCCTTGATGACGACCGGCAGTTCCTTGGCCTCGCCGGCCTGGATGCGGCTGAACATGTCCTGCAGCGAACCGCGGGCCGAGGCCGCCACCGCCGCTTCGCGCTTCTTGCGCTGGCGGAACTCGGCGATCTCGCGGGCACGGGCCTCGGACTCGACGACGGAGAAGTCGTCGCCGGCCATCGGCGTGCCGTTCAGGCCCAGAACCTCGACGGGCACGGCCGGGGCCGCCTCGTTGACGTTCTGGCCGCGGTCGTTGATCAGGGCGCGGACGCGGCCCCACTCGGCACCGGTGACGAACACGTCGCCGACCTTCAGCGTGCCGCGCTGGACCAGCACGGTGGCGACCGAACCGCGGCCACGCTCCAGCTTCGCCTCGATGACGACGCCTTCGGCGGCACGCTCGGGGTTGGCCCGCAGCTCCAGGATTTCGGCCTGGAGGAGGATGGCCTCCTCGAGCTTGCTCAGGTTGCGCTTGGCCTTGGCCGACACTTCGACGTCGAGCACGTCGCCGCCCATCTCTTCGACCACCAGCTCGTGCTGGAGCAGTTCCTGGCGGACGCGCTCCGGCTTGGCATCGGGCAGGTCGCACTTGTTGATGGCGACGATGATCGGAACCTTGGCCGCCTTGGCGTGGCGGATGGCCTCGATCGTCTGCGGCATGACGCCGTCGTTGGCGGCGACCACCAGAACGACCACGTCGGTGACGTTGGCGCCGCGGGCACGCATCTCGGTGAAGGCGGCGTGACCCGGCGTGTCGATGAAGGTGATCTTCGCACCCGACTCCAGCTGCACCTGATAGGCGCCGATGTGCTGGGTGATGCCGCCGGCCTCGCCCGACACCACGTCGGTCTGGCGCAGCGCGTCGAGCAGCGAGGTCTTGCCGTGGTCGACGTGGCCCATGATGGTGACGACCGGGGGACGCGGCACCAGGACGGCGCCCTCTTCCTCGGTGGCACGCAGGCCGATCTCGACGTCGGACTCCGACACGCGGCGGACGCGGTGGCCGAACTCGGTGATCAGCAGCTCGGCGGTGTCGGCGTCGATGGTCTGGTTGATGGTCGCCATCACGCCCATGCGCATCAGCGCCTTGATGACGTCGGCGCCACGCTCGGCCATGCGGTTGGCCAGCTCCTGGACGGTGATGACCTCCGGCAGGACGACGTCGCGGGTGACCTTGGCGGTCTCCTGACGGCTCATCTGGCGCAGGCGTTCACGCTCGCGGGCACGGCGCACCGCGGCCAGCGACCGGGTGCGGTCGCTGCCGTCGTCGCTGAGCGCCTGCGAGACGGTCAGCTTGGTGCCCTTGCGGCGGTCGGCGCCGGCGGGAGCCTTGGCGGCCGGACGGGCCGGCGCGGCCTTGGCCGGGGCGCCGCCGCGACCACCCTTGCGGCGGTTGTCGTCCTCTTCCTCGGCACGGGCCGGCGGGGCGCCGACGCCCGGCTGGGGGCGGCCGGGAGCGGCATCGGCGGCGGGACGGGCGGCGGGACCGCCGGGGCGCTGATCGCCGGCCGGCCGGGCACCGACCGGACGCGCGCCGTCACGGCCCGCACCGTCGCGGGCGCCATCGCGGGCACCGTCGCGGCGCGGGGCCGGCTCGGCGTCGCGACGCTTGGCGTCCTCGGCTTCCTTGCGCTTGGCCTCTTCCTCCTTGCGGCGGCGTTCGGCCTCGGCGGCGATCTTGCGATCTTCCTCCTGGATGGCGCGCATCTCGTCCAGCTCGCGCTGGCGCAAGGTGTCGGCATCCAGGATGATCGGCGGCATTTCCGGCGCGGCCGGCGCCGGAGCGTCGGACGGGGCGGCGGCGGCGGCCGGAGCAGCGGCTTCGGAGGGGGCGGCCGGAGCGGCGGCCTCATCCTCGGCGGCCTGGGCGGCGCGGGCTTCGGCCTCGGCGGCGCGGGCTTCGGCCCGGGCCACTTCCTCTTCGGCGTCGATCCGGCGCTGCTCTTCGAACGCGGCGGCGCCACGAAGCGCACGCAGGCGGGATTCCAGCTCCTCGCGGGTCAGCTGGCGCCCGGCAGGGGCACCGCCGCCACGGGGGCGCTGGCCCTGTGCGCCGCGCATGGGCAGGCCCTGGGCAGCTTGACGCGCAGCGGCGCCGCCGTCGGCAACGCCGGGCACGGCGCCCTTTTCAACATGACGCTTGCGCTTGACCTCTACGGTCACCGCTTTTGACCGGCCATGGGAGAAGCTCTGCCGGACCTGGGTCTCGACCGGCTTCTTCGACTCCAGCTTTCCTTTGCTGGCGCCGGTTAGGTGCAAGACTTTTTTCTGGTCCTGGTCGTTGCTGTCGGTCATCGGTTCCCGAATGGTCAGACGTTACATCGCAGGCCGGCCGGCCGTATCGCCGACTCCCAAGCCCTTATCAGATTCCCGGTGCGCGTCCCGGTCCCCTTCGGGACCTGTCGAGCCCAGCTGCCCCTGGGGACCTTTCAGCCCCCTCAGGCGTGCCGCATCGCGGGCCAGCCCTGCGGCCAGCCTGCCCCGCGCCACCACGGCGTGCACCGCGTGATCGCGTCCCAGCGCCGCGGCCAAGGCCGGGGACTGGAAGAGATCGATCACCGGCAGCGACGGCGCGAGCGCCGTCACCTTGCCGCGCTGGTCCAGCGAGCCGTCCGCGGCTTCGACCAGCAGGGCCGGCGGGGGACCCGCACGGCCGACCTGGTTGGCCCTCAACGCCTCGCGCACCTTCTCGTATCCCGCCAGAACGTGGCCGGCACGGCGGGCAAGGCCCAACGCGTGCAGACAGCGCCGCTCCAGCAGCCGTTCCAGCCTCTCGGCCAGATCGGGCGGTACTTTCACCGCCCGGCGGGCCGCTTTGGCGAAAACGGATTTACCCGTGGCTTTCGCCAGGGCATCCCGGTCGGCCGTGACCCAAAGGCCGCGGCCGGGCAGACGTTCCTCCAGGTCCGGAACCACCTCGCCGTCGGGGCCGATCACGAAGCGGATCATGCTCTCCTTCGGCCCCACCGTGCCCGACGCGATGCAGCGGCGCAGAGGCCCCTTCTCGTCGTCGGCCGGCAGGCGGTCCGTACCGGCACCATCGTCCTGTGCCAAATCCTGTTCCGGCACCGCATCCGCGGTGGCGGTCGGTGTCCGTTCGTCGTTCCGTTCGGTCATCCGATCGTCATCCGCTCGCGCGGTCCCGAATAATCGTTCCTCTCGGGCGCAGTTCCAACCGGCATTGCTGCCGGTCAGGCCTGCGCGCCATGGCCGTCGGCCGAACCCGCGGCAGCGCCATCGGCGGCGGGAGCCGCGGCGGCGCCGTCCTCGCCCTCACCCTCGAACCAGTGGGCGCGTGCGGCCATGATGATCGCGTTCGCCTCCTCTTCCGAAGGGGCGTCCTTGGCGCCGTCCTTGCCCAGGATCTCGACCAGCTCGTCGCCGGCCAGATCGGCCAGGTCGTCCAGCGTCTTGACGCCGTTCTCGCCCAGCTTCACCAGCTGCGTGGCGCTGAAGCCGGTCAGCTCGGCGATGATGTCCTCGACGCCCAGCTCCAGCCGGCGCTCGTTGGCCTGCTCGTCCCGGACTTCCAGGAAGGCGAGAGCGCGCTGCTTCAGCTCGTCGGCGACCGACTCGTCGAACCCTTCGATCTCGGCCAGCTCCTCGGTCTCGACATAGGCGATCTCCTCGACCGAGGTGAAGCCTTCGGCGACCAGCAGGTGGGCGATCACGTCGTCGACGTCCAGCGCCTGCATGAACAGGGCGGAGCGGTTGTGGATTTCCTCCGACCGGCGCTCCGACTCTTCCTGTTCGGTCAGGATGTCGATGTCCCAGCCGGTCAGCATCGAGGCGAGGCGCACGTTCTGGCCGCGGCGGCCGATGGCCAGCGACAGCTGGTCGTCGGGCACCACCACCTCGATGCGGTGGTTGTCGTCGTCGAGCACGACCTTGGCGACCTCGGCCGGGGCGAGCGCGTTGACGACGAAGGTCGGCGCCTCGCCGTTCCACGGGATGATGTCGATCTTCTCGCCCTGCAGCTCGCCGACGACCGCCTGGACGCGGCTGCCGCGCATGCCCACGCAGGCGCCGACCGGGTCGATGGAGCTGTCGTGGCTCAGCACCGCGATCTTGGCGCGCGAACCCGGGTCACGGGCGACCGCCTTGATCTCGATGATGCCGTCGTAGATTTCCGGCACTTCCTGGGCGAACAGCTTCGCCATGAACATCGGATGCGTGCGCGACAGGAAGATCTGCGGCCCGCGCGGTTCCTCGCGGACGTCGAAGATGTAGGCGCGCACGCGGTCGCCGTTCTTGAAATGCTCGCGCGGCAGCAGCTCGTCGCGGCGCAGGATCGCTTCGGCGCGGCCCAGGTCGACGGTGACGTTGCCGTATTCGACGCGCTTGACCAGACCGTTGACGATCTCGCCGTTGCGGTCCTTGTACTCGTTGAACTGGCGCTTGCGCTCGGCGTCGCGCACCTTCTGCACGATCACCTGCTTGGCGGTCTGGGCGGCGATGCGGCCGAAATCGATCGGCGGCAGCGGGTCGACCAGGAAATCGCCGAGCTTGGCGCCGGCCTTGCGCTTCTGGGCGTAGGGCAGGGTGACCTGCGTCGCCTCGTTCTCCACCGTCTCGACCACTTCGAGGTGGCGGGTCAGATGGATGTCGCCGGTCTTGCGGTCGATGCGGGCGCGGATGTCGTGCTCATGGCCGTACTTGGAGCGGCCGGCCTTCTGAATCGCCTGCTCCATCGCCTCCAGGACTTCGTCCCGGTCGATGTTCTTTTCGCGGGCGACCGCGTCAGCGACTTGCAGCAGTTCCATCCGTTACACTTCCTGAATCGGTCTTGTGTGGTGCCGGTCTTGCGTGATGTCCGGTCGGGTCGGCGGGTTCGGGGCGGGGGTCCTGGCGGCTATCGTCCTGGCGGACCGGGCCGTCAGTGCTCCAGGCCCTCCTGCTGTTCCTGGCTGGCGCGGATCAGCTCGTCCGTCAGCACCAGCTTGGCGCGCAGGATGTTGTCGAACTCCAGCCGGGCGGGTCCCTGTTCGGTGTCGACGCACACGAGGCCGTCCTCGACGCCCTTCAGCATGCCCTTGAAACGCTTGCGGCCGTCGATGGCCATGCGGCTTTCCAGCCGGGCTTCGAAGCCGGCGAAGCGCTCGAAATCCTTGAGCCGGGTCAGCGGCCGGTCGATGCCGGGCGAGCTGACTTCCAGCGTGTAGGCCTCGCGGATCGGGTCTTCCACGTCCAGCAGGGCCGAAACGGAGCGGCTGATGTCGGCGCAGTCCTCGACAGTCATGGGCGCGCCGTCGGCGCGCTCCGCCATGATCTGGAGAATTGCCCGCTGGCCGCCGGAGATCTGAACGCGCACGACCTCATAGCCCATGGCTTCGACCGACGGCGTGATGATCTGTTCGATGCGACCTGTAGCGTCCATTCCACCTAACCCAAAGCCTGCGGCCGGGATCGAACCGGACGAGGTTTCCACAACAGAAGGTTTAACAAGCGCGTGTTACCACACGCTCATAAAAAAATAAGTGGGCAAAAGCCCACCCGCAAAGCGTCTCGCCGGCCCGGTTGCCCGGGCCGCCGATCCGTATGGGTTCTCAGAGGCTGAATATAGTCATTCCGGCCGATGCCGCAAGCCTTTTCGGGACCGATCGTCATGGCAGCCCGGAATCTCAAGCGGAACGGGTATGCGTCACCCCCGCGGGCGGCGGACGAAGCGCATGAAGACCGGCTTGCGCCCGGCAATGATCGCCTTCTCCTCATAGCGCGTCGCCGGCCAGTCGTCGGGGCGGATGCGCCAGTCGGACGGGCGGCGCGCCGTCCATTCGAAATCGGGATGCTTGACCGTATGTTCAAGCATCCAGCGCACCAGACCCATGTCGTCGCTGGCCAGACGCAGCTCGGCGCCGTCCTTCAGCACGCGGGCCAGCCGCGGCAGGTTCTCCGGCCCGATGAAGCGGCGGTCGGCATGGCGCTTCTTGGGCCAGGGGTCGGCGAACAGCACGAAGGCACGGCCGATCGACGCGTCGGGCAGGGCGTCCAGCAGCGGCCGGGCATCGTCGGGATGGATGCGCACGTTGCTGAGATCGTCGTCGTCGATCATCCCCAGGAGGCCGGCGATGCCGTTGAGGAAGGGCTCGGCGCCGACGATGCCGACATCCGGGTTGTGCCTGGCCTGCCAGGCGAGGTGATGGCCCATGCCGAAGCCGACCTCCAGCCAGACCTCGCGTTTCGGCGTGTCGAACAGGCTGGCGGGGTCCCAAAATCCCGGTGTCGGGCTGTCGCCGGATTTCGGCACCGCGATCTGGAGCTGCGGCAGCAGATCCTCGATCAGGCTCGTGCGGCGCTTGCGCAAAGGGCGGCCCTTGCGCCGGCCGAACAGCCGGTTTCCGGTTTCGCTCTGCGGAGCTTCGTCAGTCGGTCGGTCGGTTTTGCTGTCGGTCATGGGCTGTCAATTATGGGCTGTCGGTCATGGCGGCCGATGCGGTTCGAAGAGCGGCATCGGCAGGAAAAGGGCTTACAAAAAAGGGCGGCGGAGGCCGTTTCCAGCCTCCGCCGCCTTTTTCAGATCCGGTGATCCGCCGGTCGGGGCGGTCAGAAGGCGCCGCGCAGGGCCTCGACCAGATCGGTCTTCTCCCACGAGAAGCCGCCGTCCACCTCGGGCTCGCGGCCGAAATGGCCGTAGGCGGCGGTGCGGGCGTAGATCGGCTTGTTCAGGCCCAGATGCGTGCGGATGCCGCGCGGGGACAGGTCGACCAGCTGCTGGAGGATGTCGGACAGACGGTCCTCGTCGACGTTGCCGGTGCCGTGGGTGTCGACATAGACCGACAGCGGCTTCGACACGCCGATGGCGTAGGAGACCTGGATCGTGCACTTGTCCGCCAGTTCCGCCGCGACGACGTTCTTGGCGAGGTAGCGGGCGGCGTAGGCGGCCGAGCGGTCGACCTTGGTCGGGTCCTTGCCGGAGAAGGCGCCGCCGCCGTGCGGGGCCGCACCGCCGTAGGTGTCGACGATGATCTTGCGGCCGGTCAGGCCGGCGTCACCGTCCGGGCCGCCGATGACGAAGCGGCCGGTCGGGTTGACGTACAGGTTCTTATCGTCGCACATCCAGCCTTCCGGCAGGCAGTTGACGATGTGCGGCATGACGATCTCGCGCACCGCGTCCTGGTCCAGCCCCTCGGCATGCTGGGTCGACAGCACGATGGCGGTGGCGCGGGTCGGGCGGCCGTCGATGTACTGCAGGGTGACCTGGCTCTTGGCGTCCGGGCCCAGCTGCGGGGCGGCGCCGGAATGGCGCGCCTCGGCCAGCGACTTCAGGATGGCGTGGCTGTAGTAGATCGGCGCCGGCATCAGGGCCGGGGTCTCGCGGCAGGCATAGCCGAACATGATGCCCTGGTCGCCGGCACCCTCGTCCTTGTTGCCCGCGGCGTCGACGCCGACCGCGATGTCGGCGGACTGGGAATGGACGAAGCACTTGACGTCCATCTTCTCCCAGTGGAAGCCGTCCTGCTCGTAGCCGATGTCCTTCACCGCGGCACGGGCGGCTGCGACCAGCTGGTCGGCCTCGATGCTGGCGGGGCCGCGAACCTCGCCGGCCAGCACCACCTGGTTGGTGGTCGCCAGCGTCTCCACGGCCACGCGGGCCTGCGGGTCGTGCGAGAGGTAGAGATCGACGATGGCGTCGGAAATGCGGTCGCAGACCTTGTCGGGATGACCCTCCGACACGGACTCGCTGGTGAAGACGTAGTTCAACTTTGCCACGGGAAACCTCGGCATTCGGCGGCACGCTATTTCATGAGCCGAAACGGCAGACCGGTACAGCGGCCGCAGACACCGATCCAAATCCGGTTTTGACAAGGTTTCAGGCCGGGGTCAAGAAGCCTACCGGCGGTAAGGCCTTGGTCCTATCATCGCAGGCACCACACGAAGGGGGTGGATACGGTCGCGCCACATCTTCCCCGTTCGGTGGGTATCACAGGCCGCGGACAACCGGCAGGAGTCGCTGCCGTGAGCTTGACGCCCTCAATTGCCGCTCCCAATTGCCGCGGTGAATTGCCGCCGTGGGTCACTGCTGCAAATCACCGCCGCACCTTACTCCGCGGCTTCCGCCACGGCGGCGCTGGCCACTGCCTTGGTCAGCTCGAACAGGCGCTTGCGCACCGACGGATCGCTGATCTTGTAATAGGCGCGGACCAGTTCCAGCGTCTCGCGCTTGGCCATCGGATCGGGCTCGTAGGTGCTGGCCGACCGCTCTTCCGAGCCACCCGCCTCGTCGTCGTCATCGACGCGGGCCGAGGCCGCTTCGACCGGCATGTCGTCGAAGAAGAAGGAAACCGGCACGTCCAGCACGCGGCTGAGATCGAACAGACGCGATGCACCGATGCGGTTGGCGCCGCGCTCGTACTTCTGCACCTGCTGGAAGGTCAGGCCGATGGCCTCACCCAACTTTTCCTGGCTCATGCCGAGAAGGGTGCGGCGGAGACGGACGCGGGATCCGACATGGACATCGATGGGATTCGGCTTTCCGGTCTTCGGACGGCCCGCACCCGCACGGCGCCCGCGCGGCGCTCCAGTTTCAGTCTGCATCTCGTTTATCCCTGTAACGGTTGTGCAACCTAGTTACGACATATCCACGTATGCAGTCAAGCCCGCTCCGGTCATGCCGGTTACACGAATTTGTTCTGCCTGTGGCGGGCATAATGCCCGTATTGCAGCGTCACCGGTGATATCGCGAGGCCAGGGCTGCCATGAAACAGCCTAGAAGCACTATGCCGAAAATCCAGTCGCCCATACGGGCATAGGCTGTAACGCCAACCGGCGCTTTCGGTAACGTGGTATCGATGAAGCCACGCTCACCCAGACCGAGCAACTGTCGCACACGACCGTAGGAATCCACCACCCCGGATATTCCCGTATTCGCCACCCGTACGAGCGGCAGCCCTTCCTCGACGGCACGCACCTGATTGATGGCGAAATGCTGGTGCGGACCGGCGGTGCGGCCGTACCAGGCGTCGTTGGTCAGGTTCAGCAGCCATTGCGGCCGGTCGGCGGTATCGACCACCGCGCCGGGGAAGATGCTCTCGTAGCAGATCAGCGGGCTGAAAGGCGGCAGGCCCGCCACGCGGTCGCCCAGATGCAGGGTGCGCGGGCCGGGACCGGCGGAGAATTCCGCCCCGTTGCCGGCGATGGCGCCGACCGGCAGCCATTGCCGCAGCGGCATATATTCGCCGAAGGGGACGAGATGGAACTTGTCGTAGTCGGCGACCGCGGCGCCGCTGCCGTCCACCGCCACCATGCCGTTGAAATAGCGGCGTTCGCCGTCGGCATCCACCGTCGTGCGCGGGGCTCCGGTGATCAGCAGCCCGCCGGACGGCGTGACCGAGGCCAGGGCCTGCCGCACCCGCGCATCGTCCTCGATGAAGAAGGGCACGGCGGTTTCCGGCCAGATGATGACGTTGGGCGGCGGGGTGGAGGGATCGGCCGGGGCGGCGGCGGACAAAGCGAGATGGCTCTGGAAATTCTGCACCCGTTCGCCGGGCGCCCATTTCAGCCGCTGGTCGATTGCCGCCTGCACCAGCCGCAGCCGCACCCCCGGCACCGGCTCGTCGACCGCACCGGCCAGCCGCCATGCGCCCCAGCCGCCGAGGACCGCCAGCAGCGCCAGACCGGCGGCGACGGCGGCGCCGGCGCGACCGGGCGTGGTGTCGCGGTCGGGCAGGGCGGCCGGCAGCGACGCCACCAGCACCGTCACCAGCGTCAGGCCATAGATGCCGATCAGCGAGGCGGTTTGCAGAACCGGCAGCACCCCGACCCAGCCATAGCCGATCAGGTTCCAGGGGAAGCCGGTGAAGACATGGCCGCGCAGCCATTCCCACAGGCACCAGCAGGCGGCGAACAGCAGCGGGCGCCCGAGCCCGGCGCCGAAGCCGCGCCGGCGCAGCAGCTGGAAGGTCAGGGTGGCGCCGCCGCTGAACATCGCCAGCACGACCGGCAGGCCGACCGCCGACAGCGGCAGCGCCCACCAGAAGCGTTCGATGTCGGTGAACAGCGCGGCGCTGATCCAGTAGAGCCCCAGCAGGTGGTGGCCGAAGCCGAAGAACCAGCCGACGGCGAAGGCGCCCTTTTTGGTCTCCGCCCCGTCCAGCAGCCAGATCAGGCCGGGAAAGGCCACCAGCACGACCGGCATCAGGTTGGCCGGCGGCAGCGCCAGCGTGGCGAACCCGCCCAGCAGCATCGCGGCGGCCAGCCGGCGCCAGCCGGTCAGGGCGGCCAGCCGCGCGGAAACGCGGCCCAGCTTGGCCGGGACGGGCAGGGTGTCGGTGGCGGTCAAGGCAAAACTCCGGCAGCGGCAGGGAGCGGCGCCACAGGTGCAGGGCGGGCGGCGCCATAGGTAATGCCGCCGGGCAGGGGTGCCAAGGTTCTTGTGGGCGGGGCTGTGTTGTGGAGAGGGAGCGTTGCGAGGTGTCCCGTCACCCGCGGAGGAAGGCCCCAACCCCTCTCCCACAGGGGGAGAGGGGCTTCGTCAGAGACCGCAATCCAAATGCGATAGCCTTCCCCGGCAAAGGCTGACCAGAGAAGAGGCCAGGCATCAACGGGTGTTACGCCGTCTCCGCCAGCTCCACGCTGTTGGCCGGGACATTGTGGACGCGCAGGCGCTTCAGGCGGCGGGAATCGGCGTCGACGATCTCGAACTCCAGGCCCGACGGGTGGACCAGCCGTTCGCCCAGCCCCGGCACGCGGCCGGCGATGGAGACGACCAGACCGCCGAGCGTGTCGATGTCCTCACGCTCCTCCTCGGTCAGCACCGGGCCGACGCGGACCTCGAAATCCTCGATGGGCAGGCGGGCGTCGGCGATCAGGCTGCCGTCGGGACGTTCGACCAGCCGCGGGGCCGCGGCCTCGTCATGCTCGTCCTCGATCTCGCCGACGATCTCCTCGACCAGATCCTCGATGGTGACGAGGCCGTCGATGCCGCCGAACTCGTCCACCACCAGGGCCATGTGCTGGCGGGTCTGGCGCATCTGCACCAGCAGGTCGAGCACATGCATGGAGGGGGCGACGATCTTCGCCTCGCGGATGATGCCGCTCAGGTCCGGCTTCTGGCGCAGGCCTTCGGCGGAGATGGCCTGCCTGGCCATCAGGGTCATCACATCCTTGATGTGGATGATGCCGACCACGTCGTCCAGGGTCTCGCGGAACACCGGCAGGCGGGAATGGCCTTCCTCGGCGACGCGCTGGACCAAGGCGGGGAAGGGGGTGTCGATGTCGACGGCGATAATGTCGGCGCGCGGCACCATGACGTCGGCGACGGTGCGGTCGCGCAGCTTCAGGATGTTGGTCAGCAGCGCCCGCTCGCCGGTGCCCAGCGAATCCTCGCCGTCCTCGCTGGCCGCATCGTCCAGGCCGGAGATCAGCTCTTCGATGGTGCCGCGCAGGGATGTGTCCTCGCGGCCGCCCCAGACGGTGCGGAGCCACCCCTTGAACAGGTGGCCCAGGGAATGGTCTTCGGCCCCGTTGTCATCACGGGGCGTGCGACTGTCGGATATATCGCTCATCGGTCCGGCGGTTGGTGGTTGGCGGCGTAAGGATCGGCGATTCCGAGCGTGGCGAGCAACCGGGTTTCCAGCGCCTCCATCTCCTCGGCCTCGTCGTCCGTCTCGTGATCATACCCCAGCAGATGCAGAACACCATGCATCACAAGGTGAGTCAGGTGGTCCTGCAAGCTTTTCCGCTGTTCGGCGGCTTCGCGTGCAACCGTTTCATAGGCGAGGATGACGTCGCCCAGCATCACCGGCACGCCTTCCTGCGCGTCGGGCTCCTCCGCCTCGGTCAGGGCGAAGGACAGGACGTTGGTCGGCTTGTCCTTGCCGCGATACTCGCGGTTCAGCCGGTGGACCAGTTCGTCGTCGGCCAGCACGACCGACAGCTCGGCCGGGCCTTCCTCGTCGTCATAGGCGGCGCCGAGCGCCGCGAGCGCCGCGCGCTCGGCCAGCCACTCGGCATCCTCGGCCCAGTCGCCGGCTTCACGTGAAACAGCGATATCGACCGCGGTGGTCATTGCGGTTCTCCAACGATCCCTGCATCTCTGCCGGTCGTTTCGGCTGCGGAACCGGCCGGCGCAGCGTTGGTGCGGCGGGTCTGCCTGCGCTCCGCCTCGCGGGCATCGGCCTGATCGTAGGCGCGGATGATGCGGGCCACCATCGGGTGGCGGACCACGTCGGCGTCGGTGAAGCGGACGAAGCGCACGCCCTCCACCCCGCCCAGGATGTCGAGCGCGTCGCGCAGGCCCGACCGGGTGCCGGTCGGCAAATCGATCTGCGAGATGTCGCCGGTCACCACCATCCGCCCGCCTTCGCCCAGCCGGGTCAGGAACATCTTCATCTGCATCGGCGTGGTGTTCTGCGCCTCGTCCAGGATGACGAAGGCGTTGCCCAGCGTCCGGCCGCGCATGAAGGCCAGCGGCGCGATCTCGATCTCGCCGGACTCCAGCCGCTTCTTGACCTGCTCGGCCGGAAGCATGTCGTGCAGCGCGTCGTAGAGCGGGCGCAGGTAAGGATCGACCTTTTCCTTCAGGTCGCCGGGCAGGAAGCCCAGCCGCTCGCCGGCCTCGACCGCCGGGCGCGACAGCACGATGCGGTCGACCTGACCGGTGGTCAGCAGCGCCACCGCCTGCGCGACCGCCAGATAGGTCTTGCCGGTGCCGGCCGGGCCGAGCCCGAAGACCAGCTCGCTCTCCGCCAGGGCCTGGAGATAGGCGGCCTGGGTCGGGGTGCGGGGCGTGATCGGGCCGCGGCGGCGGGTGCGCAGCGCGATCTCGGCGCGTGTGATCGTCGCCTGCGGGGCGGCGGGGCGCGCCTCCTCACCAGTAGAAACGCCGGCAAAACCGGCCTCGGCGGTCGCCATGCGGACGGCGCCGTCGACCTCGCCGCCGTCGATGGTCTGGCCGCGGGTCAGCCGGCCATACAGGCCGTTCAGCGCCGTCCGCGCCGTTTCGGCGGCGTCGGACGGGCCGGAGATGGTCAGGGTGTTGCCGCGGGAGATCAGCGACACGCCGAGAAGCGATTCGATGCGGGCGAGGTGGCGGTCATGCTCCCCGTACAGCATCGGCAGAAGACGGTTGTCATCGAATTGAACGTCGATGCGCCGTTCGGGCAGACCGTTCAAGCGCTGGCCTCCAAGGTTACGGCAGGCTGGAAGGGAGAGGCGGTGACGTATTCGCCGGTCACCACCGTGCCGGCGAGGCTGTTGGCCCGCGCGGCGTCGACCCGCACCTCGACGATGCGGCCGAGCAGCCGTTCGTCCGCCTCGGCATGGACCGACTGCATCCACGGGCTGCGGCCCAGCAGCTGGCCGTCGCGGCGGCCGACGCGGTCGAACAGGACCGGCACGCTGCGGCCGACGAAGCCGTGGTTGAAGGCGATCTGCTGGGCGTCCAGCAGCTGGCGCAGCGCCTCCAGCCGCGCCTCCTTCACCTCTTCCGGCAGCTGGGCGCCCTCGGCCGAGGCCGGGGTGCCGGGACGCGAGCTGTATTTGAAGGAATAGGCCTGGGCATAGCCGATCTCGGTGACCAGCTTCAGCGTCTGGGCGAAATCGGCGTCGGTCTCGCCGGGGAAGCCGACGATGAAGTCGCCGGACATCGCCAGATCGGGCTTGGCGTCGCGCAGCCGGTCGACCAGCCGGCGGTAGTCGTCGGCGCTGTGCTTGCGGTTCATCGCCGCCAGGACGCGGTCCGACCCGGCCTGCACCGGCAGATGCAGGTAGGGCATCAGCTGCGGCACCTCGGCATGGGCGCGGATCAGGTCGTCGGCCATGTCGCGCGGGTGCGAGGTGGTGTAGCGGATGCGCGCCAGCCCGTCGATCTCCGCCAGCTCGCGGATCAGCCGGCCGAGGCCCCAGGTCGCGCCGTCCGGCCCTTCGCCGTGCCAGGCGTTGACGTTCTGGCCCAGCAGGGTGATCTCGCGCGTGCCGCCGGCGACCAGCCGCTTCGCCTCGGCCAGGATCTGGCCGGCGGGGCGGGAGAACTCGGCGCCGCGGGTGTAGGGCACCACGCAGAAGGTGCAGAACTTGTCGCAGCCCTCCTGCACCGCCAGGAAGGCGGCGACGCCCTGGCTGCCGGCTTCCTCCGGCAGCAGGTCGAACTTGGATTCGGCCGGGAAATCGGTGTTCAGCACGCTGCCGGCGGCACGGCTGGCCTTCGCCACCATCTCCGGCAGGGTGTGGTAGGTCTGCGGGCCGAAGACCATGTCGACGAAGGGGGCGCGGGCGACGATCTCCTCGCCCTCGGCCTGGGCGACGCAGCCGGCGACCGCCAGGATCATCCGGCCGTCCTCGGCCTCCGCCTTGCGGTCCTTCATCTGGCGCAGCCGGCCCAGCTCGGAGAAAACCTTCTCGGCCGCCTTCTCGCGGATGTGGCAGGTGTTCAGGATCACCATGTCGGCGCCGTCCGGCTCATCGACCGGCCGGTAGCCCAGCGGTGCCAGGACGTCCACCATGCGGGCGGAGTCGTACACGTTCATCTGGCAGCCCCAGGTCTTGATGAACAGCTTCTTGGTCAACCCGCACCCTTCCGCTTGGAACAAAAACGAATAGCGCGCTCACGGTTCTGCGTGGCGCGCGGCACGCCGTCGGTCCGGCGTCGCTCCTGATGAGATGGTATCGCGTGCGGGGCGAATCGAGTCAATCCCGCTTCGCCCCACCCACTATTTGCAAGCCTTTGCTTTCCGCAATCCGGAACCGTCACGCCGCCCCGGCCTGGAGGCCGTCGCGCCAGAACCAGTCGGTCCGGCGCACCCGGTCAGTCCAAAGTCGCTCCGCCGCCGTCCGGCTGAACAGGGCGCTGAAAGGGACGGGGGTGTCTCCCGCCGGCAGGTCGATGGAACTGGCCAGCACCGGGCCGAGCACCGGCGTGGCGCCGGCTTCCGTCTCCCGCGCGTCGGCCTGCTCGGGCTTGCCGATCATGCCGGCGGCGCCGGCCAGCGAGCCTTCGACCAGTTCCAGCCCCAACAGCCGGCTCATGTCGACCGGACCCGGCATCTCCATGCCCAGCGTCAGGGCGCGGGAGAAGCCGAACCGCTCGTAATAGGGGGCGTCGCCGACCAGGATCACCGACTTGTGGCCCAGCGCCACCGCCTTGTTCAGGCTCATCCGGATCATCTTGCTGCCCAGCCCGCTGCCCTGGAGATGGGCGGCGACCGCGATGGGGCCGAGCAGGATGGACGGGGTGGCGCCGCCGACCAAGATCGGCCAGTAGCGGATGGTGCCCACCACAACCTCGCGGCCATGCTCGTCATGCTCGATGGCGACGAGGTTCAGGGCGGGGATGGAGTCGACGCCGTCGCGCAGCCGGTAGGCGGTCTTGTTGAAGCGGTCCGGACCGAAGGAGGCGTCCAGCAGGGCTTCGATGGCGGCGGCGTGCTTCGGCTCTTCGACGGTGATGATCATCAGGTGGGGCTCCCGGCGGGAAGAAGGTCTTCTCAGAAGGCTTCTGAAGGGCGGATCGCGCCGCCGCCGGAAGGCCGGGGGTGTCAGGTCCCCGATGTGCCTTTGGCGTTCGCACGCGACCCAAGGACGGCCGCAACCGCAATGCGCGGTGCGAGGCTCCGTCGTCGGATGCGAAGGGCGTGCGAACGAGACATGGACAAGGCTCTTCGGCCGTTGCTGGGACTTGCGCATATATCATCGTCGTCCCCCCGTCGCAAGACCGTGGAGACCCCGAAGCGATGCATGACTGTATCCACCTGAATGCGGGCATGTCCCACGATTGTCCGGACCGCGTCTGGACAGTGCGGAGGGGGAACTTTATTGTGTGGCCGACAGCCGCCCGGCGCCCCGGACTCGCCCGGGCGCCGGGACGTTTTCCGGCCGGCGCCGTTTACCGGGCTGTCCGTCCGGATTGCCCGCCCAGGATTGCCCCCCAGGATCCTCGACCATGTACACCGCCGTCACCCACGACATCCGCGTCACCGTCCAGCCCGTGTTCCTGGAGGACCAGTCGTCCCCGGCGGAGGGACGCTTCGTCTGGGCCTATCATGTCCGCATCGAGAATGAGGGCGAGGAGACGGTGCAGCTGCGCACCCGCCACTGGCGCATCACCGACGCCATGGGCCGCGTGCAGGAGGTGCGGGGCCCCGGCGTCGTCGGCGAACAGCCGGTGCTGGAGCCGGGCGACCATTTCGAATACACCAGCGGCACCCCGCTCGGCACGCCGTCCGGCATCATGGCCGGAACCTACGGCATGGAGGGCGAGGACGGCCGCGCCTTCGACGTGACGATCCCGGCCTTCTCGCTGGACAGTCCGCACCAGCCGATGCAGCTGAACTGATCCGTGAACCGGCTGCAAAAAGCGGGCTCGAAAAAGGACGCGGGCGAATAATACAATAGAATGTGTGTGGTTATTGGAAGAATTCAACACGCGGCTTTGACAAGCCGCATGGCTGCCCGTACTTTGTCCATCGCTTGAAGGTCATAGGCCGGATCCTATCTAGGATCTTCCGGATGGCGTCCGGCGACAGAAACCGGGCGGAAACGGAAAGGCGGGCGCCGCCACTCCGTTCTAGATGTCTCCTTTTCGTCTTGCGGGCCGTTCGGTTGATCCGCCGAGGCATCGGCTCCGTACTGACGGCAAACCCGAGTGACGCCAGACAGGGTGGGCGTGTTGCGCGACAGCCGTCGGCTCACGGCCGATGGTCCACGCAAGGCGTGTTATCAGTTATGGAAAGGATGTTCCCGTGACGGCTACCAAGACCCCGCACGCCAAGCCTCCGGCGGCCGACAACGTGCTCCGCGGCCCCGGCCTGTCCCGGCCGGACGCCCTTGCCCGCCCGTCCCGCGCCGACGCGGAGGAGGCCGTGCGCACCCTGATCCGCTGGGCCGGCGACGATCCGGCGCGCGAAGGGCTGGTCGGCACGCCGGACCGCGTCGTCCGCTCCTATGAGGAATTCTTCGCCGGCTACGGCATCGACCCGGTCGAGATCCTGTCGCGCACCTTCGAGGAGACCGACGGCTACGACGAGATGGTCGTGCTGCGCGACATCCGGGTCGAGTCCTATTGCGAGCACCACATGGTGCCGATCATCGGCAAGGCCCATGTCGCCTATCTGCCGCGCCGCCGCGTCGTCGGCATCTCCAAGCTGGCGCGGCTGGTCGAGGCCTATGGCAAGCGCCTGCAAATCCAGGAGAAGATGACGGCGCAGATCGCCAACACCATCGACGAGGTCCTCCAGCCCGAGGGCGTCGCCGTGGTGGTCGAGGCGCAGCACCAGTGCATGACGACCCGCGGCATCCACAAGACCGGCGTGACCATGGTGACCAGCCGCATGCTGGGCGCCTTCCGCACCGACCCGTCGACCCGCCGCGAATTCCTGACGATGATCGGCAACCCGTCGTCGCGCGGGATGGAGTGAGGTCCGCAGGGCTTTACACTCAAACCGCTGCCTGCCAAGCTCCCGCCGCTATTTCCCAGTGAGCGGTGTGGAGCATGGCGGCGAAGGTGACCCCGGCGGTCAATGCGGCGAAGGCGGCGGGCGTCGCCTTCCGCCTGATGGAATACGAGTACGACCCGTCGGCCGACGCCATCGGCCTGCACGCGGCCGAATCGCTCGGCCTCGACCCGGCCATCGTCTACAAGACCCTGATCGTCCAGCTGGAGCCCAAGGCGCTGGCCTGCGCCGTCATTCCGGTCGCGGCCAAGCTGGATTTGAAGGCCATCGCCGCGGCGGCCAAGGCGAAGAAGGCCGATCTGGCCGACCCGGCGCTGGCGGAAAAGACCACCGGCTTCCTCGTCGGCGGCATCAGCCCGCTCGGCCAGAAGAAGGCGCTGCCGACCTTCATCGACGCGAGCGCCGAAGCGCTGCCGGAAATGGTGGTGAATGGCGGCCGGCGCGGCTTGCAGATCGTGCTGGCGCCCGCCGATCTGGCCAAGGCGACGAAAGCGGCGGTCTGCGCCATCGTCGCACATTGAGTCATGATTTTACGGTGGTGGTGACCCCGGCAGGACTCGAACCTGCTGCCTCAAGTTTAGGAAACTCGCGCTCTATCCTGATGAGCTACGGGGCCACTTGCGCCGCACCTTAACGGTTTCGCCGGGAAGGGGAAAGCGGCTTTTGGTGAAAGTGCGGCGTCGCCGGAGCGCTCGCCTGAAGGCGGGCGTCACGCCGTTGGAAGCAACATAGACCACGGATTACACGGATTTCCACAAGGATTACACAGATCAGGCTGTATCAGGGACGTCAATCCATAGGAATGGCGACCGGGATGGACCGTGCTGAACCGGGCGGTTCCGTGAAATCCGTGTCAAAATCCGTGAAATCCGTGTCGATTGTTGCCTGCGTCTCCAGTACCTCGCGTTCAGGCGAGTGACTTGCCCCTGCCGGCCCCCATCAGTCCGAATAGCGCTCCTCCAGCCACGGATCGGCGTGGTTGTTGTAGCCGCGGACCTCCCAATAGCCCTTGCGGTCGCCGGCCAGCAACTCGATCCGCTTCACCCACTTGGCGCTCTTCCACAGATACAGCTTGGGCAGGACGATCCGCACCGGGCCGCCATGCTCGCGGCTGATCGGCTGGCCCTCCCAGCTCGTGGCGAGCAGCACGCCGTCGTCGTCGAAGTCCGACAGGGCGACGTTGGTGGTGTAGCCGTCGAAGGAATGGAAGACGACGAAGCGCGCCTCCGGCTTCGGCCGCGCCAGTTCCAGCAGGCGGCGGGCGCTGACGCCCTCCCACCGGTTGTCGTAGCGCGACCAGGTGGTGACGCAGTGGATGTCGGAAACGAAGCTCTCCTGCGGCTGCGCCTGGAAATCCCCCCAGTTCCACGACAGCGGGGTCTCCACCAGCCCGTCCACCGCGAGCGTCCAGTTGGCCGTCGTCACCTTCGGCGTGATGCCGAGATCCAGCACCGGCCAGTCGGTCACCAGACGCTGGCCGGGCGGCAGCCGGTCGCGCGCCGGGTCGGCGGCATGGCCGGTGAGCGCACGGCCATCGCGCGCCCACTGCTCCTTGGTGGCGACCAGCTTGTCGCGGACGGTGCCGTCCTGTCCGATCGTCCGGTCCGGTTCCAGTCCGGTACGCCCGTCCGGCTTGGGCTCCGGCTTGGGCTCCGGCTTGGGAGGTGTCTCGCTCATGGCTCATCCTTACTCAGCGCTTCCGGCTCCGCCGGCATCTCCGCCGGCAGGGGTCCCGCTTAAAAAAGGAACAGACAGTCGGGTTGGCAAGCGGAAGCGGGAGAACTAACTTCCCGAAACCCGGCATATTGGAGCCACAGTTCCACGCCAGGGTGCCGGCCGGCCGTGTTTTCGCCGCCCACCCTTGTCGCCGCCCCATCAGAGACCACCCGAGTGAATTGCCGATGATCCGGTCCGCAACGCCCGCCGCAAACCCTTCCTCAAGCGTTTGGCGTCAGCTCCTGTCCGGCGGCCTGGCCGTCCTGCTTCTCGTGGGTCTGCTCGCCGGGGCGGGGGCTCCGGTGCTCGCCGCCTCAGCGGCGCCCGCCGGCGCGGTTCCGGCTCCGGCCGCCGGTGCCGCCGCTCCCGCCGCCACCGCGCCCGTGGTGGTGGACGAGGCGACCGTGCAGCAGCTGGAGGCTCTGGTCGGCACGCTGGAGAACCAGGATGCGCGCACCCAGCTGGTCACCCAGCTGCGCAACCTGATCACCGCCCAGCGCGGCCTCGCCCAGGCCAAGGAGGCGGAAGGCGAGTCGGCGCTGCCGCAGACCCTCGGCGCCCGCGCGCTGGCCTTCCTGGCGGCGCGGATGGACGTGGTCAGCCGCCAGCTGGTGCAGGTCGCCAACGTCTTCTCCGACCTGCCGGGAGCGCTGTCCTGGGTGCAGCGGCAGGTGCAGGACGACACCGCCCGCGAACGCTGGGTGCAGATCGCCATCCAGCTGGCGATGATCCTCGGCATCGGCGCGGTGGCCGCGCGCGGCATCGGCTGGCTGCTCAGCCGGCCGCGCCATGCGATGGCCGCCCGTCCCGTCGGCTCCTCCCTGCTGCGCATCCCGATGCTGCTCGGCCGGGCGGTGCTGGAACTGGCGCCGATCCTCGGCTTCATCGTCGTCGCCTACACCATCCTGTCGGTGACCGAACCGGCGCCGCGCGTGCGGCTGGTGGCGCTGGCGGTGGTGAACGCCACCGTCATCACCCAGGCGCTGCTGATCCTGGTGCGGATGCTGTTCGCGCCCGACGCCCCCAACCTGCGGCTGGTCCACACCAGCGAGGCCGGGGCGAAGCGCTGCTACATCTGGTCGCGCCGGCTGATCGCGGTCGCCGTCTACGGCTATTTCCTGGCGGAGGGGGCCTATGTGCTGGGCCTGCCGCTGGGGGCCTACGGCGCGCTGCTGAAGCTGCTGGGCGTAGTGATCGCCGCCATGCTGATCGCGCTGATCCTGCAGAACCGGGTCGGCGTCGCCGACTGGATGCGCGGCAACCCGCTGTCGGGCGACGGCGACCCGCTGGCGACCGCCCGGCGCGAGGCGGAAGGGCAGGGGGCGGTGCTGCGCACCGCGCGCCGCCGCTTCGCCGAGATCTGGCACGTGCTGGCCATCCTCTATGTCGTGGTGACGCTGGGCGTCTGGGTGCTGAACGTCTATGGCGGCTTCGAATTCCTGGCCCGCGGCACCGCGGTGACCATGGTGGCGGTGGTGGTGGCCCGGCTTCTGGTGACCGGGCTGAACCGGACGTTGCGCCGCGGCCTGACCATGAACCGCGAGCTGGCCGGCAACCTGCCGCAGCTCCACACCCGCGCCTTCCACTATCTCCCCATCGTCCAGCGCATCGGCAAGGCCATCATCTGGCTGGTGGCGCTGGGCGCCGCGCTGAACGGCTGGGGCATCGACACGCTGGGCATGGTCGAAACCGCCGCCGGCCGCCGCATCGTCGGCAGCACGATCTCCATCGGCCTGCTGCTGGCCGGCGCCATCGTCGCCTGGGAGGTGGTCAGCGCGCTGATCGAGCATTTCCTGCGCGCCACCGACCGCAACGGCACCCGCATCGAACGCAGCGCCCGCATGCGCACGCTGCTGCCGCTGCTGCGCAACGCCTTCCTGATCCTGCTGGTGACGATGGTGTCGCTGATCACCCTGTCGGAGCTGGGCGTCAACATCGCGCCGCTGCTGGCCGGTGCCGGCGTCGTCGGTCTGGCCATCGGTTTCGGATCGCAGACGCTGGTCAAGGACATCATCACCGGCCTGTTCATCCTGTTCGAGGACACGGTGTCGGTCGGCGACGTGGTGGATGTCGGCGGCGGCCATTCCGGCACGGTGGAGGCGATCTCCATCCGCTCGATCCGCCTGCGCGACGGGGCCGGCGCCGTCCATTCCGTGCCGTTCAGCGCCGTCACCACCGTGAAGAACATGAGCAAGGACTTCTCGGTCACCCTGTTCAACATCACGGTGTCCAACCGCGAGGACCCCGACCGCATCATCGCCGCGCTGAAGGAGACCGGTGCCGAGGTGCAGGCCCAGCCGCAGTTCGCCGCCGACATCCTGACCCCGCTGGAGGTGCTGGGCGTCGACAAGCTGTCCGACACCGGCATCAACATCCTGGCCCAGTTCAAGACCCGCCCGACCCGCCAGTGGGGCGTCACCCGCGAGTTCAACCGCCTGCTGAAGAAGAAGTTCGACGAGCAGGGCATCTCCATGCCGACCCAGTCGATGCAGCTGGTCGTCGGCCAGAACCCGCAGGACCGCGCGCTGGCGGAAGCGCTCAGCCAGGGCTCCTGACCGCCGGGGGTACTGCCCGTAAGCACAGCCTCCGACCTTACGGACAGGGAACGCCCGGCATTGCCGGGCGTTTTCCTTATGTACGTCCTGTACGTCCGACGAGCGGGAGCCAGCCGCAAAAATGGTCAGCGATGCCTTTTCCCGTTTCGCCCGCTGGATGGAGCGCCAGTCCGGCCGTCCGGGCGCCTTCGTCACCGCCTTCGCCGTCGTGCTGGTCTGGGGGCTGACCGGGCCGCTGTTCCACTTTTCCGACACGTGGCAGCTGGTGATCAACACCGGCACCACCATCGTCACCTTCCTGATGGTGTTCATCATCCAGAACGCCCAGAACCGCGACACCCAGGCCATCCACCTGAAGCTGGACGAGCTGATCCGCGCCACCCACTCCGCCCGCAACGGCATGATCGACGTGGAGGAGATGCCGGAAGCCGAGCTGGCGAAGGTGAAGCGCAGCTTCGAAAAGCTCGCCCAGACCGCCGAGTGCCTGGACCACCGCATCGACGAGAAGGTGGAGCGCGCGGTCGAGCGTGAAGTGGAGCGCGAGGTCGACGAGGAGCTGGAGGAACGCGGCCTGCCCGACCCGGCCGACAAGCGTTGAGGCTTGCCCTATCCGGCGGGCGCCGGCGGGCAGGGGGGACGGCGCCAGAGGCGCAGCGCATCGTCCAGCGCGCGGGCGAAGCTGGACCGCTCGTCCGGCGACAGGAAGGACCCGACGCCTACGGACTGGCCATGGGAACTCAGCGTGACCTGCCCGGCGGCGGCGCGGCGCTCATGGTCGGCCGGCTCGGTGTGGGTGATCCGCAGCCAGTAGGGATGGAAGGACCAGCGCCGCTCCGGCGCCTTCCAATGCACCCGCTGCACCGTCAGCGCGGTCTCGGTCAGCCGCACCCGCTCGTACTGGCGGGCGGAGCGGTAGCTGACCCGGAAGGCCAGCCACAGCGCCAGCACGTCCAGGCCGCAGAAGGGCACGACCGGCCAGGCGCCATGGGCGACGAAGATGCCGGCGACGATCAGGTTCATCGCCACCACCACCGCCATCAGCACCCGGAAGCCGCTGCGGCCCAGGCTGCGGTGCGGGTGAAGGATGGCGTCGAACAGCACACGCACGGAGCCGCTGCCGCCGCCGCTTTCCGCGGGGGAGGGACCGTCGCCGGGATGCCGGCCACCGGGTTGCGGGCCGCTGATGTCGATTGGCATGGCGCCCATCCTACCCCAGCGCCGCCCGGCAGAAAACCGCGAGGAAAGCGGGGTTATGCCGCCCTCGACACCATCGGCACCGCGCCGCCGTTCAGCACCCAGGCCATGGCGCTGTCCATGCCGGGATAGTCGGCGGGATGGTCGGCGGCCGGCCGGCCCTCGATCTCTCCGGCCAGGCTGCCCTCGACGGTCGGACCCTTGGCCAGGACGAAAATCCGCGCCTGGTCGTCGATGCCGGCGGCGATCATCACCTCCGCCATCACCGAGGCCCAGTGCCAGTCGGTCATCACCACGCCGCAGCGCAGCTGTCCGCAGCGCCGGGCCAGCTTCATCAGGGCGACGACGATCTCCGGCCGGAACCCTTCCTCGGCCTCGAAGCGGTCGAACTCGACAAGGCTGCTCCAGGACGTGCCGCGGGCGCCCAGGGTGGCGCAGTGCCTCTCCACCTGCCGGGCGATGCTGTCGCGCTGCTCCAGCGACAGGGTGCCCTGCAACCGGACATGCAGTCCCCAATCCTTCAGTTCCACAAGATAAGACGCGGTCATATCAAGATACCCTTATCCGATCGGAACGCCACAACCAGGATGATCCATGGTTCTTTTGCAGGCGTTCAAGCGGTGTCCCGGCAGTCAGCAAATCATACGCCACCGTGAAAGGGACCGGAAAGCCGGTATTCTGCGTCCAATTCTGTTGATTCGTCGTCACTTGTTCGAGTGTTTGTCGCAAATTGCGACGCAAGGCCGCAGTTTGGTCTGCGTTCTGCGCTGGATCGTTTCGCTGTTGTCATCGACCCGTCCCGCAGCCCCTCCGAACGGCCCGTTCCGCCTCTGGCGCAGGCGGGGCCGTTGCGGCTATGGTGGCGGCCATGAAGCCAGCCGCCGTCCAGGAATTCTTCCGCCGCCTGTCCGCCGCCAATCCGGAACCCCGGAGCGAGCTGGAATACGTCAATCCTTACACGCTGCTGGTCGCCGTGGTGCTGTCGGCCCAGGCCACCGACGTCGGGGTGAACCGGGCGACCGGACCGCTGTTCCAGCTCGTCACCACGCCGCAGCAGATGGTGGCGCTGGGCGAGGAGGGGCTGCGCGGCCATATCAAGACCATCGGCCTGTTCAACACCAAGGCCAAGAACGTCATCCGCCTGTCGGAGCTGTTGATCGAGCGCCATGGCGGCGAGGTGCCGCGCGACCGCGACGCGCTGGAACAGCTTCCCGGCGTCGGCCGCAAGACCGCCAACGTCGTCCTGAACGTCGCCTTCGGCGAGGAGACCATCGCGGTCGACACCCACATCTTCCGCGTCGGCAACCGCACCGGGCTCGCCCCCGGCAAGACGCCGGACGCGGTGGAGGCGAAGCTGCTGAAGGCGGTGCCCAAGCTGTACCGCCGCCATGCCCACCACTGGCTGATCCTGCACGGCCGCTACGTCTGCAAGGCGCGCAAGCCCGATTGCCCGGTCTGCCCGGTCGCCGACCTCTGCGCCTTCAAGGACAAGATCATCGCGTGAATTGGGCGTGAATTGGGCCTGACCGGAACGCAAAACGCCCGGCATGGCGGAAGCCAGCCGGGCGTTTTGCGTTTTCTGCCGGTCGCAGGGGCCGGTCAGACGGTCTCGGCCGCCGGGATCTGCTCGATCGCGGGCTGGGCCACCGGCTGAACCGCGGCGGCGGCGGGCTTGGACCCGGTGCTGTAGAGCTGGATGTCGCCGACCAGCTGGCCGCCGGCATCGACCGCCAGTTCGCCGAAGCGGATCGACCCGGTGATCTTGCCGGTCGAGCGCACGGTCAGGCGGCCGCGGACGGCGATGTCGCCTTCGAAGCGGCCGGCGATGTCGGCCTCCTCGATGTCGACCGAGCCCTTGAACAGGCCGGTCTCGGCGATCTCGACCAGCCGGCCTTCGCGCAGCTTGGCCTCGACCGTGCCTTCGACCACCAGCACGTCGCAGGAGCCGATCTCGCCGGCCAGCGAGATGTCGCGGCCGACGGTCAGGCGGCGCTGCTCGGGCATGGCCGGGGCGACGGGGGCCGGCGCGGCCGGAGCCTGGGCGACGGGAGCGGCGGCCGGGTTGGCGATGGGGATCGACGGCTGGCGCGGGGCGGAGCCGGGCATGTCGACGACCCGGCGCGGCACGTCGGTCTTGAAGCCGGCACCCGGCACGGACGGTGCGGACGGGGGCTTGGGAATGCTGTTCATGTCGGGTCCCTTCGAGGCGGAAGGCATGTCGGGATAGGCCGGGGCGGCGTGCTGCGTGTCGGCCAGGGCGTGGGCCATGCTGGGGGCGGCTGCTCCGGCCGCGAGAGCGGAAGCCGGGGTGGAGGCCGGGGCATGTGCCGGGTTGTTGAGCCCCGGATTATTCAGGGAGGCGAGCGGCGACGAGACGGCGCCGGGCTCGCCCGGGGTGTACGGACGGACACCCGGCTGCGGCGGGACGGGGCTGTCGGCCTTGGGAGCGGCGGGCGGTGTCTTTCGTCCGAACAGCATGAGCGGTTCCCCCAGTCTGGACATTCGGGTGGCGGGATGGCCTGGAAATCGTGTGGCCCGGTGCCGGAGGCGCCCCGCCGGGAAGGCGGTCGCCGCAATCGGTGTCCGGGCGGCCGGTTTCCGGGCAGGCGACGGTGTGCGGCCGTGCCGCCTAGCGGCGTATCACGGTCGTCCGGCCTGCCGCAAGGGGCGCCGACATGGACTGTAGGACATGAACCATGAAGGCGCTCGCGACGACCGGGACCAGCAAATTGGCGAAGGGGATTGTCGAAAGGAAGGCAATGACGACCCCGGCCAAAAAAGGTTTCAGCGGTCTGGCACGGCGCATCGCCCGCGCGGCGGCGCGGTCCATCCGCCGGTGTGCGACCATCTCGAAATACTCCCGGCCCAGCAGATAGCCGTTGATGGTGTAGAAGACGATCAGGTTCAGGCCGGGTGCGAAGATGTAGATCGGCAGCGCTGCCAAGTTGACCGCCAGCACCAGCAGCAGGAAGCGCAGCGCCGTCGCCAGCTCCTCCAGCCAGCCGGCCTGGCGCGGGGCGGGCAGGCCGGGGTAGTGCCGCGCCTCGACCCGCTCCACCACCTCGTCGAGGAAGAAGCTCGACACCGTGCCGACGGTGGCCGGGAACAGCAGCCACGCCAGCACCAGCACCCCCAGCCCGCCCATGACGTCGATGGTGGCGTCGATCCAGCCATAGCCGGTCAGCGGCGTCGCCGACAGCGCCCACGAGGCGCCGAGCGCCAGCAGGGCATAGGCGAGCAGCGAGACGAACACCCCGGTCCACACCACCCGGCGCACGCGCGGGTCGGACAGCTGGGCGAAGGCAAGCACGAGGGCGCGGATCATCGGCGGTCCGTAAGGCGGCAAGGAGGGGCGGCGGGGCATGGCTGCCGCCGCCGCCCGCATATCTACGGTGGCCGGCCGCCGGGTTCCAGTCCCCCCCGTGCCGCCCTTCCGCTCTCCGGTTACGGTGCGGGGCTGAACACCAGCGCGGCGTTGGTCCCGCCGAAGCCGAAGCTGTTCGACAGGACATGGCGGATGCGCCGCTCCTTCGGCCGCAGCGGCACGAGGTCGAGGTCGCAGCCCTCCGACGGCGCCTCCAGGTTCAGGGTGGGCGGGGCGACCTGATCGCGCAGGGCCAGGATGGCGAAGATCGCCTCCACCGCACCCGCCGCGCCCAGCAGATGGCCGGTCGCCGATTTGGTCGAGGACATTGAGAGGTCCGCCGCCGCCGGGCCGAACAGGCGCTTGACCGCCGCGATCTCCACCGGGTCGCCGGCCGGGGTGGAGGTGGCGTGGGCGTTGACGTAGTCGATGGCGTCCGGCGCCAGTCCGGCCCGCTTCAGCGCGGCGCGCATGGCGCGGAAGGCGCCGTTGCCGTCCTCCGCCGGCGAGGTGATGTGGTAGGCGTCGCCCGACAGGCCATAGCCGGTGACCTCGGCATAGATCGTCGCCCCGCGTCGCTTGGCGTGCTCCAGCTCTTCCAGCACCAGCACGCCGGCGCCTTCGCCCATGACGAAGCCGTCGCGCTCGCGGTCCCAGGGGCGCGACGCGCGGGCCGGGTCGTCGTTGAAGCCGCTGGACATGGCGCGGGCGGCGCAGAAGCCGGCGATGGCGAGACGGCAGATCGTCGCCTCGCTGCCGCCGGCCAGCATGACGTCGGCATCGTCCATGGCGATCAGCCGGGCGGCGTCGCCGATGGCATGGGCTCCGGTCGCGCAGGCGGTCACGGCGGCATGGTTCGGTCCGCGGAAGCCGTAGCGGATCGAGACATGGCCCGACGCGAGGTTGATGAGGGTCGACGGCACGAAGAAGGGCGAGATGCGGCGCGGCCCCTTCGCATGCAGGGTCAGGGCCGCGTCGGCCAGGGCCGGCAGGCCGCCGATGCCGGAGCCGATCATCACGCCGGTGCGCTCCTGCGCCTCCGCATCCGCCGGGCGCCAGCCGGCATCGGCCACCGCCTCTTCCGCGGCGGCGAGCGCCAGCAGGATGAAGCGGTCCATCTTGCGCTGGTCCTTGGGCGGCACCACCGCATCGGCGTCGAAGGCGGCCTCCCCGCTGTCCGGCACATGTCCGGCGATGCGGCAGGGCAGGTCGGCGACATCGATCCCGCCGGTATCGACCCCGCGTATCGCGCGGATGCCGCTGCGGCCGTCCAGCATGGCGCGCCAGCTAGGATTCACCCCGGCCCCAAGCGGAGTGACCGCGCCCAATCCGGTGACCACGACTCGTCTCATTCGGTTTCGTCCTTTGCCCATGTCGTCTTTGCGGGGATGGTGAATTCCGGGCGCAGCCGCTCCGGCCGGAGCGCTTCGCCTGTCGTCCTGTCGATCAGCACCGGCTCGACCGGCCGTCCGGTGTCCCTGTCGACGATCCGGAACGCCCCGCCGGGCGGCAGCCAGCGGCTGCCCCAGTCGGCCATGGCGATCAGCACCGGCAGGAAATCCCGCCCCTTGCCGGTCAGGTGATAGCTGTGGCGCAGCGGGCGGTCCTGGTAGGGCCGCTTCTCCAGCAGCCCGGCCTCCACCAGAGCCTGGAGGCGGCGGGTCAGCATGTTGGTGGCGAGCCCGATGCTGCGCTGGAACTCGTCGAAGCGGGTCAGGCCCAACATCGCGTCGCGCAGGATCAGCAGGGACCACCATTCCCCGACCTCGTCAAGGCCGCGGGCGATGGGGCAGGGAACGTCGCTCAGGCGGGTGCGTCGCATGGCGGCGACTGTCGCACGGTCACTTTCATCATGCAAGTGACGGGGATGGCGGCTCGTCCGCGGGGCATCGGACGTGCTCGCCTGAGCCGCACTTGTGATGCGGGCGGCGGCGGCTATACTCGCGCCGCAACTTCGCACCGACCGCAAGATCTCCCAGGAGAGCCCATGACCACGTCCGTCCAGGATGCCGCCTACGACGTCACCGGCATCGGCAACGCCATCGTGGACGTGATCGCCCACGCCGACGACGCCTTCCTCGCCGCCAACACCATCGAGAAGGGGGCGATGACGCTGATCGACGCCGCCCGCGCCGAGGAGCTGTATGGCCGCATGGGGCCGGGCGTGGAGGTCTCCGGCGGCTCGGCCGGCAACACCATGGCGGGCATCGCCATGCTGGGCGGGCGCGGCGCCTATATCGGCAAGGTTGCCAAGGACCAGCTGGGCGACGTGTTCCGCCACGACATCCGCGCGGCCGGCGTCGCCTTCGACAGCGCGCCGCTGCTGGGCGGGGCGCCGACCGCCCGCTGCCTGATCCTGGTCACGCCGGACGCCCAGCGCTCGATGAACACCTATCTCGGCGCCTGCGTCGAGCTGGGGCCGGAGGACATCGACGAGACGCTGATCGCCGCCTCGCAGGTCACCTATCTGGAAGGCTACCTCTGGGATCCGCCCCGCGCCAAGGAGGCCTTCCGCAAGGCGGCGGAGATCGCGCACGCCTCCGGCCGCAAGGTGTCGCTGTCGCTGTCCGACAGCTTCTGCGTCCACCGCCACCATGCGGAGTTCGTCGATCTGGTGGAACGCCACGTCGACATCCTGTTCGCCAACGAGCATGAGATCGGCGCCCTCTACGGCACCGACAGCTTCGAGGACGCGCTGGCGGCGGTGAAGCGGCTGGGCAAGACGGCGGCGCTGACCCGCAGCGAGAAGGGCGCGGTCATCGTCTCGGCCGGCGAGGTGGTCGAGGTGGCGGCCGAGCCGGTGGAGCGGGTGGTCGACACCACCGGCGCCGGCGACCTCTATGCCGCCGGCTTCCTGTTCGGCCACACCCGCGGCCTGTCCCCGGCGGTCTGCGGCCGTCTGGGCGCCGTCGCCGCGGCGGAGATCATCGGCCATGTCGGCGCCCGGCCGGAGGTGAACCTGCGCGAACTGGTCGCCGCCAAGGGCATTCTGTAACCTGCGATTTGCGCCTCAAATCGCGACCACGTTGCCGGCCGCACTGCATTCTGCAACTGCGGCCGGTTCTCATTCCGGTCCGGTTTTCTTCACCTCAGCCGGCTCAGTTCAACTGGTCATCCACCACCGGCCGCTCCGGTACGGTGACCCTGGCGCACAGCAGCGCCAGCGCCGTCCCGCTGTCGGGGGCGGCCACCGCCCAGCGCTCCGGCCGGTCGGGCCGCGGGACGGTCAGCAGCCACAGCCGGTCCTTCTCCCCGAAACGCTCGTTCATCAGCGTGTATTCCCGTGGGCCCTGGCGGCGCAGGTCGTTCAATTGGCTCTGCAATTCCACCGCCTGGGCGTTGCGGACGGATATCGCGTCCTCCAGCTGGCGCAGTTCGGTTTCCTGCCGGTGCAGGTCGCGCCGCAGGGAGTCGGTGGTCTGGGCCAGCTCCGTCCGTCCATGATGCAGCTGCGACCGGCGGCGCTGCACGGACGCGATCCGGTAGCCGATCCGCAGGATCGACACGGTGCCCCAGCTGAGGCAGGCCATCATGATGACCATTTCCAGCACCAGCAGCAGCGGCGACTGCATGCCCATCCTCCTCCGCTCCTTCGGCACGCTCCTTGCTGCGTGCACGGCTGCCGGTGAGTGCAGCAACCGGCGTGCCAGGGCGGGTGCCGGCATTTGCGGCGGACTTCGATGGGGGCGGGGTAGCGATGGAGGTGGTGCGGACGATCCTCAACTCGGCGGTGCCGCTGGTGGCGGCGCTGGCCGTGCTGTGCCATCTGTGCTGGGTCGGCATCCGGCGCAGCTGGGAACGGGTGGCCGGGCTCGACCGGCTGCGCCAGTCGGTGCGGCCGCTGAAGGAACGCCAGCGCGCCGAGACGGAGGCGCTGGCCGACATGGCCTGCCGGCTGGAGGAGGCGAGGGGCCGTCTGACCGCCGCCGAACTGCGGGTCAGCCATCTCCAGCGCCAGATCGACACGCTGGACAAGGAACCGCCGGTCTTCCTGCACGTCCTCGGCGCTCCCGGCGGCAACCGGCGCGGCTTCAAGGCGGAGGCGAAGTTCGACGCCGTTGTCGCCGCCGCCGCCCGTGCCGCCGGCAAGCCGGTGAACCCGGCCTGGCGCTACGGCAACCGGGTCGTGGTGCATGCGCTGGACATGGCGTCCGCCCGGCGCGAGGCGGACCATGTCTTCCCGCAGAAGGGCGGCTATCAGGTCTTCTTCCACGCGGCGGTGCACTGACCCCCTGCCCGGTTGCCGTTTTTCGCAAAAGCCCACCGTTTGGAGAAATAATTCCTATACCCTCTCCGCAATGCCCACTCATTCGCGGAGCCACGCCATGCCCCTCGACAGCCGTACTCTCCAGAACGACCAGTTCCCGCTGTGGGCGGAAGAGCCGCCGGTGCCGTCGGACGGCTCGCTGGTCCCCGGTTCGCAGTTCCATGAGGAACAGTGGATCATGGCCGCCGGCATGCTGGCCCGCGGCAGCAGCTTCCTCTATGTCGCCCGCGCCATGGGATGCAGCCGCACCACCCTGTGGCGGGCCTATTACGGCTCCAAGGATTTCCGTCACAGGGTGTGGTGGGAGCGGCAGGCGTTGCGCCGCGAGGCCGACCTGCGCCTGTCCTCGCTGCGCAGCTTGGTGGTCGAACAGATCGAACGGCTGGTCTCCTCCGGCGATCCCTCGACCGTGCGCTGGCTGGCCGACCGGCTCGGCATCCTCGACGGGCTCGCCGCCCAGCCGGCTCAGCAACCGCCGCAAGACCTGTCCGCAGAGGCTGCCCCTGAGACTTCCCCCGATCCCGTTGCCGATCCCTTCGCCGGCCTCTCCGGCATCGTCGTCCCCGACCTCGACGACGACCGCATCCCCGGCGCCTTCCGCGAACGCACCCCGCCCGATCCGCGCGCCGTCGCCGCCATCCTCGCCCGCCCGGAGGCGCCGGGGCCGAAGGGCGTCTATCCCTACACCCTCAACCCCGACGATCCCTATCCCACCCTCGGCTCGGCGCTGGAACGCCGGGGCAAGGCCGCCTTCGACCGCCGGTGAGGCGGACAGGCCGATGAACATGGAACATCGGCCGGAAACCGTTCCACGCCGTTCCAACGCTCTTACCGGCCTCTTCACCGGAGGCGATCCTCCCGGAAGGCCGTTTAAGGCAATCGCATATGGCTCCCTCTCCCGTCCCGGGAGAGGGAAGGGGCCCGCCGCGAAGCGGTGGGAAGGGTGAGGGGTGATCCAAGGAGCCATGCGGTTCTTGAGTCTTGGGCCAACCCTCACCCTCCCCGCCTTCGGCGGGTCCCCTCCCTCTCCTGGGGCGGGAGAGGGCGTTTTGCGCCGTATGCAATCCCCCAAAAGGCCGGCGCTGCGGTCTTCCGCCACGGCACCGGCTCGGGTAAGCTGCCGATCCCGCCGCCCATCCTGACAGATTGCCCCTCCATGCAAGTCTACCTGCCGATTGCCGAGATGTCGGTCAACGCGCTGCTGGTGCTCGGCATGGGCTGGCTGGTCGGCTTCCTGTCGGGCATGTTCGGCGTCGGCGGCGGCTTCCTGATGACGCCGCTGCTGATCTTCATCGGCGTTCCCCCGGCAATCGCCGTCGGCACCCAGGCCAACCAGCTGGTCGCCGCCAGCGTGTCGGGCGTGCTCGCCCACTGGCGGCGCGGCAATGTCGACGTGAAGCTGGGCGTGGTGATGCTGGGCGGCGGCGTGGTCGGCACCGCGGTGGGGGTGTGGATCTTCGGCATCCTCCAGCGGCTGGGCCAGATCGACATCGCCATCACCCTGTCCTACGTCTTCTTCCTCGGCACCATCGGCGGCATGATGCTGGTGGAAAGCAGCCGCGCCATCCTGCGCCGCCGGGCGCCGACGGCCAAGCGCGGCAAGCTGCACCGCCACATCTGGCTGCACGGCCTGCCCTTCAAGATGCGCTTCCAGCGCTCAAAGCTCTACATCTCCGCCCTGCTGCCGGCGGGGATCGGGGCGGTCGGCGGCATGCTGGTGGCGATCATGGGCATCGGCGGCGGCTTCCTCTTGGTGCCGGCGATGATCTATCTGCTGAACATGCCGGCTGGTCTGGTCGCCGGCACCTCGCTGTTCCAGATCATCTTCACCACCGCGGCGGCGACCCTGCTCCAGGCCGCCACCAACCAGACGGTGGACGCCATGCTGGCGCTCCTGCTGCTGATCGGCGGCGTGATCGGCGCGCAGTTCGGCACCAGGGCCGGCACCCGGCTGCGCGGCGAGACCGCCCGGATGGCGCTGTCGATGATCGTGGTGGCGGTGGCGCTGAAGCTGGCCTGGGACCTGTTCTCCCGTCCCGACGACCTCTACACCCTGACCATGGGGCTGCGCTGATGGCGGCGGTTACCAAGCGCAGGCCGATCAAGCGCCGGCTGGTCCAGGCCGCCGCGGCGCTGGCCGGGCTGCTGCTGGGCGGCACGGTGGCGGCGACGGTGTGGGCGCAGCAGCTGGTCGCCGACCTGTCGAGCCACCTGATCGCCATCACCACCGGCTTCACGGGCACGGAGGTCGTTCTGTTCGGCACCACCGACGGGGCGGGCGACGTCGCCATCGTCGTCACCGGCCCGCGCTCCCCCGCCACCGTCCGCCGCAAGCAGCGGGTGGCCGGCATGTGGATGAACACCGACAGCCTGCGCTTCGATCAGGTGCCCAGCTTCTACACGGTGGCGGTCAGCCGGCCGCTCGACCAGCTGGTCGGCCGCCCGGTTCTGGAGCGCCACCAGCTGGGCCTGCCGCAGCTGCAGCTGCCGGCGGATGCCAACATGCCGCCGGAGGAGCTTGCCGCCTACCGCAGCGCGCTGATCCGCAACAAGCAGCGCCAGGGGCTCTACGCCATCTCGATGGGGCAGGTCGCCTTTCTGGGCGAGCGGCTGTTCCGCACCAACATCTATTTCCCGGCCAATGTCCCGACCGGGCTGTACAATGTCGAAGCCCTGCTGATACGCGACGGCGAGGTGGTCAGCGCCCAGACCACGCCGCTGGTGGTGTCCAAGATCGGGTTCAGCGCCGAAGTGTCGGACTTCGCGCGCAACCGCCCGGTCATCTACGGGGTGGCCGCCGTCCTCGGCGCCATCGCGGCCGGCTGGGCGGCCGGCGCCGCATTCCGCCGGGTCTAAGCCGAGAGGGTTACAGAGATGACCGACGCGACACAGCCGACGACGCCCGACACGCAGCAGCCCCCCGCCCCTAAGCCGGTGCGCATCTTCCTGGTGGTGGTCGACGACAGCCCGGAGCTGAAGGTGGCGCTCCGCTATGCCTGCCTGCGCGCCCGCAAGTCGGGCGGCAAGGTGGCGCTGCTGACCGTCCTGGAAAAGGGCGAGATGCAGCACTGGCTGGCGGTGGAGAACCTGATCCGCGAGGAGCAGCGCGCCGAGGCGGAGCAGATGCTCCAGAAGCTGGCGCGCGAGGTCAACCAGCTGACCGGCACCCTGCCGGCGCTCTATGTCCGCGAGGGCAACCGCACCGAGGAGGTGCTGGCCCTGATCGGGGAGGAGCCGAGCATCTCCATCCTCGTGCTGGCCGCCGGCACCGACCCGGAAGGCCCCGGCCCGCTGATCTCCTACTACACCGGCCGCGGGCTGGGGCGGCTGCACATCCCGCTGACCATCGTCCCCGGCGGGCTCAGCAACGAGGAACTGGACGCGATCACGTGAACCGGGCAAGCAGGTAAGGATAGGCGCCGGGGGCGGTCCGCGCATGCCGGATGCCGAATACCCACACAACCGGGGTCCTTGATCCGCCCGGCGTTTCGGCCCAAATTTCCCCCAATCGTACCGCGTCCCGATCCCGGGCGCGCCGGCGGTTCCATTCCGCCGCCGATGGAGGACCAGACCATGTTCATTCAGACCGAGCAGACGCCCAACCCGGCGACTCTCAAGTTCCTGCCGGGGCGTGACGTGCTCGGACGCGGCACCGCCGACTTCACCGGCCGCGAGGATGCCGCCCGTTCGCCGCTCGCCCAGCGCCTGTTCGAGATCGAGGGCGTCGTCGGTGTCTTCCTGGGTGCCGACTTCATCACCATCACCAAGACCGACGCCCGCGACTGGTTCCTGCTGAAGCCGTCGATCCTCGGCGTGATCATGGAGCATTTCACCGCCGACCGCCCGGTCCTGCTGGAAGACGGCGGCGACGGCCATGCCGCGGCGGCGAACGCCGACGACGAGGAGATCGTCGAGCAGATCAAGGAGCTGCTGGACACCCGCGTCCGCCCGTCGGTCGCCCAGGACGGCGGCGACATCACCTTCCAGGGCTTCGAGCGCGGCGTCGTCTATCTGGCGATGAAGGGGGCCTGCTCCGGCTGCCCCAGCTCCACCGCCACGCTGAAGCACGGCATCGAGAACATGCTGCGCCACTACATCCCGGAAGTGGTCGAAGTCCGCTCGGTCCAGTAAGGACCGCCCCTATGGTTATGCCGGCTTGCCCTTGATGCGGCGGGCCGGCATTCCCATGCTGGTTGCATGATCATCTCCGCCAGCTACAAGACCGACATTCCCGCCTTCTACGGGCGCTGGTTCCTGAACCGCCTCGACGCCGGCCATTGCCGGATGGTCAATCCCTATGGCGGCCAGACCTACCGCATCGACCTGACCCGGCCGGCGGTCGACGGCCTCATCTTCTGGACCAAGAATCTGGGACCGTTCCTGCCCGCGCTCGACAGCGTGGCGGAGCGTGGCTTTCCCTTCGTCGTGCAATACAGCATCACCGGCCTGCCCACCGCGCTGGAGCGCTCGGTCCCCGCCTGGGAGACGGCGGTCGGCCATATGGCACAGGTGCGCGGGCGCTGGGGAGCGCGGGCAGCGGTCTGGCGCTACGACCCCATCGCCCTGACCGACGCCACGCCGCCCGCCTGGCACCGCGAGACCTTCGCCGCCATCGCCCGCTCGCTGCGCGGGGTGACCGACGAGGTGGTGGCATCCTTCCTCCAGCCCTACCGCAAGACCGCCCGCAACCTCGCCGCCGCCGGCATCGGCTGGCGCGATCCGGAGGCGGAGGAGAAGCGCGCGCTGCTGGCGGATCTGGCCGGCATCGCGGCGGGGGAGGGGATGACACTGACGCTCTGCACCCAGCCGGAGTTGGCCGGTACGCCCGACACGGCGCCGGCCCGCTGCGTCGATGCGCAGCGGCTGTCCGATGTCGCGGGCCATGCGATCGCCGCGCGGGAGAAGGGCAACCGTCCCGGCTGCCTGTGCGCCGAAAGCCGCGACATCGGCGACTATGACAGCTGCCCGCACGGCTGCGTCTACTGCTATGCCGTCGCCGACCGCGGCAAGGCCCAGCAACGCTTCGCCGCGCACGATCCGGAGGGGGAGTTTCTGCTTACCCGTTGACGGGGAAGACCGGTCCTTACGGACAGACCTTCCGCACCGTCTCCACCAGCTTTTCCGGGTTGAACGGCTTCACCAGCCAGCCGGTGGCACCGGCTTCGCGGCCGGCGGACTTCTTGGCCGGATCGGCCTCGGTGGTCAGCAGCAGGACCGGGGTGGCGCGGTTGGTGGCCGAGGCGCGGATGGCGCGGGTCAGCGCCAGCCCGTCCAGGCCCGGCATGTTCAAATCGGTAATGATGCAGTCAAACTTGCGCTGGTTGACCAGGGCGAGGCCGGCATTGCCGTCCGACGCCTCCGCCACCTCATAGCCGGCGCCTTTCAGCGTGAACCCGACCATGTCGCGGATGGTCTTGGAATCGTCGACGGTCAGGACGCTTTTGGGCATGGAACGCGGCTCCGGTTGCTCGGCCGAAAGAGTTATGGGAAAGCCCTAGGCAATTTCCCGCCGACCGTCAACCGCTGGCGTACCCTATTCCGCACAACAAGGAAGCCCCCGGCCCGTCGGCGGTGCCGGTGAACCGGGGGCTTTGCAGAAGTCGTATGGTTACGCCTTCGTATCGACGTGTTGGCCGCCGGCGTCACCGCCCTTGGCGACACCGACCATCGCCTCGCGCAGCAGGCGGCCGTGGATGGTGTAGCCGGGCTGGAGAACCTGCACGACGGTGCCGGCGGCCTTGCCGGTGTTCTCGATCTCGAACATCACCTGATGGAAGTTCGGGTCGAACGGCTCCCCGGCCGGGTCCAGCTTCTTGATGCCGGCGCGGTCGAAGGCGGCGAACAGCTGGCGCTCGGTCGCCTCGACGCCGACGGCGAGGCCCTTCAGCACATCGTCCTGCTCGCGGCCCTCGGCCGGCACGGCGTCGAGCGCGCGGCGCAGATTGTCGGCGACCGACACCAGCTCCTTGGCGAAGCTCGACACGGCGAACTTGCTGGCGTCCTCGCGGTCGCGCTGGGCACGGCGGCGGGTGTTCTCCGTCTCCGCCATGGCGCGCAGAAGCTGGTCCTTCAGGCTGGCGACCTCGGCCTCCAGCTTGGCGACGCGGTCCTCGGGCGAACCGGCATCCGTCTGGTTGGCGGTGTCGGCGGTGGCCTCGGTTGGCTCCACCGTGGCGTCGGCGGGCTTGTTCTGCTCTTCGCTCATGGTTTTCTCAATTCTTGCTTCGTCAAAAGGCGGAGTTGGTGAGGGTGGTGCTCAGCCGATCAGCCGGCTGACCACCTTGGCGGTGTAATCGACCAGCGGAATGATGCGGGCGTAATTGATGCGGGTCGGGCCGATGACGCCGATGGCGCCGATCACCTGTTCCCGGCTGTTCTGGAAGGGGGAGATGATCATCGAGCAGCCGGAATGGCTGAACAGCACGTTCTCGGCGCCGATGAAGATCTGCACGCCGTCGCCGCGGCCGGTGGCGTCCAGCATGCGCAGCATCGTCTCCTTGGTCTCCAGCGCCTCGAACAGACCGCGCACGCGCTCCAGATCCGACAGCGCGGTGACGTCCTCCAGCAGGCGGGACTGGCCGCGGACGATCAACTGGCCGGCGTTCGACCCGCCGCTGCCGGCCCAGGTGGCCAGACCGGCGGCGACCACCTTGCGCGACAGCTCGTCCAGCTGGGTCTTCTGCTGCTCGATCTCCTGCAGGACCTCCTGCCGGGCCTCGTCCAGCGTGCGGCCGGCGAGCTTGGCGCTGAGGAAGTTCGACACCGTCTGCAGGGTGGAGGTCGGGACCCCCATCGGCACCTCGATCACCCGGTTCTCGACCAGCCCGTCCTCGTTCACCAGGACGACCAGGGCGCGGCCGGGGCCGAGCGACACGAACTCGATGTGCTTGAGCGGACGGTCGGTCTTGGGTGCCACCACCAGGCCTGCGCAGTGCGACAGGCCGGACAGCATGGTCGACGCCTCGCCCAGCACGTCGGCGAAGGCGCGGCCGGAGGCGGAGCATTTCGCTTCGATCGAGGCGCGTTCGTCCTCGGTCAGCGACCCGATCTCCAGCAGGCCGTCGACGAACATGCGAAGGCCGGCATCGGTCGGGATGCGGCCGGCGGAGGTGTGCGGGGCATAGAGCAGCCCCTGCTCCTCCAGGTCGGCCATCACGTTGCGGATGGTCGCGGGCGACAAGGCCATGCCAAGCCGTCGCGAGATTGTGCGCGAGCCGACCGGCTCGCCCGACGCCACATAGGCGTCGACGATCAGCCGGAAAATCTCGCGCGATCGCTGGTTCAGCTCGTTGATCATGGACTGGGGCGGTCGTGCTCTGTTCGGGCCGGTCGGTTGCGGAACGCAGGTTCCGTCAACCGGTCCGAATTTAGGCAGGTCCGACCGCCGAATCAACGTGCGGGGCGAAGATGCCCCACCGGCATGCCCCCATTGGGATGCGGGCGGCATGCAGGCATGTGACCGCCCTTACTGCTCCGCCAGGAAGGCGCGGTACTGGGTGGCGATGGCGCCGACCGCCGCCTCGTACAGGCGCTGGCCATGTTCGGGACGGGCAAGGCCGGGGGCGGAGCCGATGCGGCCGTCGGGATAGCGGCGACGGAAGTCGCGGGCATCGTGGAAGCCGCCGGCCGGCGCCTGTTCCGGTTCCATCGCCGCGCTCTTGATCGAGTCGGGATAGGCGTACTGGGTCAGCGACACCTCGCTGGGGGTGGCGTGCGAGCCTTCCTTGCCCTGGTACAGCTCGCGTGACAGGCGGCCGACCTCGCCATTCTCCCACCAGTTCACCAGGGTGCAGCGCAGATCCGGGGCGTCGCGGCCGCGCAGCGCCCGGTTCTCCGCATAGATCTCATAGAAGGCGGCGCGCAGCGTGGCGATGTTGCCGCCATGGCCGTTGACGAAGAAGAAGCGCTCGAACCCGTGTTCGGCCAGCGAGCCGACATAGTCGCGCAGTAGCGCGATCAGGGTGGACGGCTTCAGCGTCATCGAGCCGGGGAATTCCATGTGGTGGACGGCCATGCCGACCGGGATGGTCGGGCCGACCAGCGCGCCGGTGGCGTCGCCGACGCCCTTCGCGATGACCTCGGCACAGATGGCGTCGGTGCCGACCAGCCCGTTCGGCCCGTGCTGCTCGGTCGAGCCGATCGGCATGATGATGCCCTTGGAGGTCTTCAGATAGGTTTCGACCTCGGCCCAGGTGCTCAGGTGAAGCTGCACGGTGGCTGATCCTTTTCGACGATGCGTGCCGGAAATGCGGCCGGGAATGCGTTTGCCTTCATGTTAGGCGGCCGGCGGGCCGGGACAACCACTCCCTGCGCCGGGCGGGCATGACGGGGCCGGCGGTTGGGTTTTGTTCATCCCGCGCTGGCGCATTGGTCTCATGGTGACTACAATCGCGTGTACCATGCCCTGACGGGCGTCTGTTTCGGGGTGCGGTTGTGGTTGCGCGCGTCAACACGGTGGCGTTCCAGGGCATCGAGGTGCTGGGGATCGACGTCCAGGTCCAGATGTCCGGCGGAATCGTCGCCTTCACCGTCGTCGGCCTTCCCGACAAGGCGGTGGGCGAAAGCCGGGAGCGGGTGCGCGCTGCGCTGCACGCGCTGGGACTCGCGCTGCCGGCCAAGCGCATCACCGTCAACCTCGCTCCCGCCGATGTGCTGAAGGAGGGAAGCCATTTCGACCTGCCCATCGCGCTCGGCCTGCTGACGGTGATGGGGGTGCTGCCGGATGCGGAGATCGCCCGCTACGTGGCGCTGGGCGAACTGGCGCTCGACGGCGCCCTGACGCCGGTGGCCGGCGTGCTGCCCGCCGCCATCGACGCGCTGGCCAACGACCGCGGCCTGATCTGTCCGGCGGCTTGCGGCGGGGAGGCGGCCTGGGCCGGTCCCGACCTCGACGTGCTGGCGCCGGCCAACCTGCTGGCGCTGATCAACCATTTCAAGGGCACCCAGGTGTTGACCCCGCCCAAGCCGCGGATGCAGGAACAGGACGCGCCGCCGCCCGACCTGCGCGACGTGAAGGGCAACGAAACGGCCAAGCGCGCGCTGGAGGTCGCCGCTGCCGGCTCGCACAATCTGCTGATGATCGGCCCGCCCGGTTCCGGCAAGTCGATGCTGGCCGCCCGGCTGCCCGGCCTGCTGCCGCCGCTCGACCCGGCGGAGGCGCTGGAGGTGTCGATGATCCACAGCGTCGGCGGTCTGCTGGAGGACGGTCGTCTGCTGCGCCAGCGCCCCTATCGTGCGCCGCACCAGTCGGCCAGCCTGCCGGCGCTGGTCGGCGGCGGCACGCGGGCGAAGCCGGGCGAGATCTCCCTGGCGCACCAGGGCGTTCTGTTCCTCGACGAGTTGCCCGAGTTCCCCCGCGCGCTGCTGGAGGCGTTGCGTCAACCGCTCGAGACCGGCAAGGCGGTGGTCAGCCGCGCCAACCATCATGTGACCTACCCGGCGCGCGTCCAGCTGGTGGCGGCGATGAACCCCTGCCGCTGCGGCCATCTCGACGACGCCTCGCTCGCCTGCGCCCGCGCGCCGAAATGTGCCGCCGACTATCAGTCGAAGATCAGCGGACCGCTGTTCGACCGCATCGACCTGCACATCGATGTGCCGGCGGTCAGCCCCGCCGACCTCAGCCTGCCGCCCCCGGCGGAGGGCAGCGCCGCCATCGCCGCCCGTGTCGCCGTCGCCCGCGCCATCCAGGCGGAGCGTTACGGCGGTTTCGGTCCTTACCCGGCCGGCCGGGCGGTGCGGACCAACGCCGAGGCGGACGGCGAACTGCTGGAAAAGGTGGCCTCCCCCGACGCCCCCGGCCGCGCCCTGCTGACCGAGGCGGCGGAGCGGCTGAAGCTGTCCGCCCGCGGCTACCACCGGGTGATGCGGGTGGGGCGGACGCTGGCCGACCTGGACGGGGTCGAGGGGGTGAGGCGCCTTCACATCGCGGAGGCGCTGAGCTACCGGCGTATCGCGCCTGGGCGGTGAACGGGGGGCGCAGGACGACTGCCGGCATCAGCCTGCGGCGGTTGCCGCCCCTTGTTGTTGCGCGGCAAGGATCGCCGCCGCGACTGCGCCGCGCGCCTGCGGGCTGTTCTTCCAGCAGCTCGCGCCCAGCTCTCCGGCGATTGCCGTGCACAGAGCCGCGGCGTCCGCATCGGCCAGCGCCGCCAGATCATGGATGCCGACCTGTTCGAGCCGGCCGATCACGGTCGGCCCGACGCCTTTGACCGCCAGCAGCACAGCGCGCTCATGGGATGGAAAGGGCATCGGGAACCTCTTCTCCTGCGGGTTACGGTCCTTCGAACACCGGCGGCTTGGCCGCGCCCGGACAAGCGGTCGCCGGAACCAACTCCTGCTCGACGAAGGTCACGGCGGTAGCCATGGCGCAGTCCTCGCTGGAAGTCACGATGTGGCTGGCGGCGCGGAAGACCAGATGGCGGCTCTTCGGCAAGGTGGCGGCGGCGCGGTCGCCCCAGTCCGGCGGGGTGACGGGGTCGTAGGCGCCGGACAGCAGCAGCACCGGCACCGGGCTGGCGACCGGCAGGCGCTCGGTCAACTCCTGATGGCCGGCCGGCCACAGGCGGCAGACGCGCTGGCCGGGATCGTCGGCGGCGACCAGCCCGTAGGGGGCATAGCGGCGGGCGTTGTCGGCGCGCTTCAACGGATCGGCAGTGGTCACCGACTCACGGCATTCGACCGAGAAGGCCAGCCCGTCGGCGACCTCCGGGTCGCCCAGCCAGTTGGTCGGCGCCCATTCGGCCAGCGTGGCGTACTGGCCGCGGATGGCGCGGTCGAGCATGATCGGCAGGGCCGGCACCGCCTCGCTGACCGCCATCGCCTCCAGCCCGGCGGCGATGGCCGCCCCGCCGGTCAGCCGCAGGACGCGGCGCGTCTCATGGTCGCCGACGACGATCTCGACCGGGTTGCGGTCAAGCCGGTCGATCAGGCCGAGGAAGCGCTTTTCCAGATCGGGAAAGGCGGAGCGGCAGGCCCGGTTGGCGGCGCAATCGTCGAAAAGCCGGCGATAGGCGCGTTGCGCCAGCCAGGCCATCTCTTCCTGTGCATTGACGTCGGGTGGATAGACGCTGTCGAAGACGGCGGTGCGGACACGGGAGCCCTGCCGCCGCAGGATCTCCAGCCCGACCCGCGTGCCGTAGGACACCGCGAACAGGTTCACGCGCTGGGCCCCCAGCGCGGTGACGATGTCCAGCGCATCCTCCGCCGCGACGGGGGTGGAGAATTGGGTGGCGTCCAGCCCGGCCCCCTGCAGCCGCGCCGAACAGGCGCTGACCGCCGAGCGTTCCGCCGCCGCCCGCTGCTCGCGCGTCAGCGGCCGGGTGCCGCGGGTGGTGCCGACGGCGTCCAGTTCCGGGCAATCGGTGTCGGGCTCCGCCCGGCCGACGCCGCGCGGATCGAACAGGATCAGGTTGCGGGTGCGGCGGAACGGAGCCGACAGCTCCCACCACACCTCCATCCGCTCCTCCGTCGCCTCGCCGCTGCCGAAGGGGGAGGCGCCGGGGCCGCCCTCCAGGAACAGCACGGGATCGGGGGCCGGCTGGCGGGCGGTGCTGAGCAGGACGGCGACCGGCAGGCGCAGGCTGCGGCTGTTGGGGCGGTCCCGCCGCTCCGGCACCGCGACCGTTCCGCACAGGGCCGCTTCGCCGTCCGGCACGGTGAACCAGCAGGGGCCGGGGGTGAAGCGCGCCTCCGCCGCCGCGGGCAGGCTCCACAGCGTGCCCGCCGCCACGGCTGCAACCGCCAGCAGCTTGCGGGCGGAACGCACCGCTGTCGGCCATGCGGAAGAGGGGAGGATGGACACGGACGGACGACCCGGAACTGATGGATAGGAGACCGACGAGAGGAGTACCGCAGACGGCTTTTGCCGCCGGCTTTGTGTTTGACCGACCGACCTCCGCTTGTCCAGAGATGCCCGGCCTCATCCCCGCGGATGGCGAAACGGCGGAAAAGCGGTGCCGATTTGCAACAGACGTGCGGCGAAGGTCACGCCATTTGCAAACGAACGGTCATCTCGGGAGGAACCGGTTGACGGAACACATCCGCACGCGGAATTATTTCGTCATAGAGGCCCGGCCGTCGGTGCCTCTCGGTTAAAGGAGCAGATCATGCCGACCTTGTGGACGGCGTTGCGGAGCCGTTGGCTCGATTCCGGGCTATCCTCGGGACCGGGCCGACTGTGCGACCATTTGCGGCGCGACATCGGATTGACGGACGGAGACGTCGGGGACGGCGAAGAGCCTCCACTCGCCTGCCGCCTTCCGCCTTTTCACATCCGCGATCGGAACCTATCGGACGCGCGGACATTTTTGACCTTGCAACCGTATCGCTAACCGGCGATACCGGATCCGCCGGCCTCTCACGCCGGCCTCACTCAACCCCTGGAGAGTTTCGATGAAAGCCATCGTAGCCACTGCCTGGACTCGCCGATCGGGCGATCCGGCCATCACCGCCGCCAATTGGGCCGCCCATATGGCCGCCAATCAAGCCCAGCCGGCCCGCCTTCTTCCCGCAGCCTTCGAACGTGAATTCCGGATATCGAGAGGATCCCATGTGTGTCTTTCTGGGTTTTTGCGGTCACCGTCTCTTCGTTGAACACGCCCGCTGGGCATCGCCGGCCGGGTCCTTCGACCTGAGGCGTGAAAACGGGGAAGTCATCCTATGGCTTGGACGCCTGAACATCATCTACACACCGGCCCGCTGGGGACCACCCTCCCGCGCTGCATAGCGCGCGGCGTCGCGGAGACCTGCTGAATGCCGGCCCGCGTTCGTCATGACGAGGTCCTTACCGTCGTCCAGGTGCTTGAGGCGTTCCGCAAGCTCGACCCCGATCTGCCCATCCAGTATGCGCTGAGTTTCATGACCATCGCGCAGAGCGAAGGCATCTCCATCGGCGAACTGGCGGAACGCCTGGGCATCGCCCAATCCTCCGCGTCGCGCAACGTCGCGGCGCTCAGCCGCTGGCACAGCTTCGGCAAGGCCGGCCTCGATCTGGTGCAGGCGCAGGAAGATCCGCGCGAACGCCGTCGCAAGATCGTCACCCTGACCGACAAGGGCCGTGAGTTCCTGGACGCGTTGCGCGCCATCGTGAACCCGCCCGACCAGCGCCGTCCCGCCAGGACGGCCTGATTCTTATCTAGCGATCCCGTCCAGCGCCCGGCGCAGCATGCCCACCAGCGTGCGCACCGCCAGCTCCTGCCGCTCCAGACCCAGACCGCCGAAGCGGCGCAGCGTTGCCGCCCGTTCGGGCAGCGGCGGCATGTGGAAGAAGCCGTAGGGCACGTCCAGGCCGGCGCTCTCGATGATATGGCGCGCCCGGTAGAACAGATGATTGCCGAGGAAGCCGCCGGAGAAATCGCCGAAGGTCACCGGCAGTCCCGCCATCGACAATTCGCGCATCACCCGCGGCACCGGCAGGGTGCTGCCATAGGCGGTCGGCCCGTCGGGCACGATATCGGCATGGTCCCGCACCGTGCCGGCCGCATCCGGCAATGGGCTTTCATCGCGGTTCCAGGCCAGCCGTTCCAGCCGGATGTAATCGCTGGAGTCCAGATAGGCGAAGCCGAGCGCCGCCAGCGGCCGGTGTTCCGCCAGCAGCGCGGCGAAGGCCTCGCCGCAGGTGTCATACAGGGGGGGCAGGGTGGCGGTGACGACCCCCGGCTCTCCCGCCAGCCGCTCCATCAGCAGGGCGGTCGGATCGGCCGTCCAGGGATGATCGGTGTGGGGATGGTCGGCGGCGGACGGATCTGCTTCGCCGTCCAGGGGTGTCCCGAACGGCGCGAAGCCGGTGATCAGGATGGGGGCCGTCACGGGAAATTTATCCTTACGGCCGCAGCAGGCCGATGATGTCCTTCACGTCGTTCAGGTTCTTTTCCGCGATGGCGGCGGCGCGCTCGCCGCCCTTCTTCAGCAGCCGGTCGATTTCAGCCTTGTCGGCCAGCAGTTCCTTCATGCGGGTGGTGATCGGCGCCAGCTTGTCCACCGACAGGTCGACCAGCGACTTCTTGAAATCGGAGAACTGGGACCCGGCGAACTGCGCCAGCACCTGCTCGCGCGACTGGCCGGCCAGCGCACCATAGATGGTGACGAGGTTGTCGGCCTCCGGACGGGCCTCCAGCTCGGTCACGGTTTCCGGCAGCGGCTCCGGATCGGTCTTCGCCTTGCGGATCTTCTGGGCGATGGTGTCGGCATCGTCGGTCATGTTGATGCGCGAATATTCGGACTCGTCCGACTTAGACATCTTCTTCTTGCCGTCGCGCAGGCTCATCACCCGCGTCGCCTCGCCCAGGATTTGCGGCTCGGGCAGCGGGAAGTATTCGGTCTCATAGCGGCGGTTGAAGGCGCCGGCGATGTCGCGCGCCAGTTCCAGATGCTGCTTCTGGTCCTCGCCTACCGGCACATGGGTGGCCTTGTACAGCAGGATGTCGGCGGCCATCAGCGTCGGGTAGGCATAGAGGCCGAGGTTGGCCATATCCTTCTGCTTGCCGGCCTTTTCCTTGAACTGCGTCATGCGGTTCAACCAGCCCAGCGGCGTGTGGCAGGACAGGATCCAGCCCAGTTCGGCATGGCCGGAAACCACCGACTGGTTGAACAGGATGTTCTTGTCCGGGTCGATGCCGGCGGCGATGTAGGCCGCGGTGACCTCGCGGATGTTGTTGCGCAGAACCTCCGGGTCCTGGTCGATGGTCAGCGCGTGCAGGTCGACAACGCAGAAGATGCACTCGTAGCTGTTCTGCAGATCCACCCAGTTGCGCAGCGCCCCCAGATAGTTGCCGAGGTGAAGCTGCCGGGTCGGCTGCATGCCGGAGAAAATGCGGTTCACGGGTGGTCTCGCTCGAAAACTCTGGGAGGCGGCAGTTATCGCCCCCCGAAGTCCGCCGGTCAAGGCGCGGCGCGCCGCAGCCGGACCCGCTTTCCTAGGCCAGTTGTTGGGCGATGGAGCGCGTTCTCGGCGTCTCGACATCGCCGGTGTGCTTCGTCGTCACCGTTTCGATCAGCAGAATACAGCATTCCTCGTCGGCGACCGGATTGTGCATCACTCCACGTGGGATCACGCACAGTTCGCCCGGTGACAGCAGCGTCTCGCCGCCATCCTCGAACTGGATGCGCAGCCGGCCGCGGATGACCTGGAAGAGCTCATCCTCATCATCGTGGCGGTGCCAGACGAAGTCGCCCTTCAGCTTGGCAACCTTCACATACTGGTCGTTCACCCGCGCGATCACCTTGGGCGACCAGTGATCGGTCAGGGTGTCGAGTGCGGCGTCGATGTTGAGGGCAGGGATCATCGGAACGGCTTCTCCGGTCATGGTGCGGATGGAACCGGGGTACAGCTCAACCGAGCTCTTGGATAACTAATAGTGGAGATGGAGGTCATTAGTATTCATAATGCCGCTATGCCCAGAAATCTCGACACGACCCTGCTGCGCAGCTTCGCCGTGGTCGCCGACCACGCCAGCATGACGGCGGCGGCCCAGAACCTGAACCTGACGCAGGGAGCCGTCAGCCAGCAGATTGCCCGGCTGGAAGCGCTGGCCGGCGGCCCCCTGTTCATTCGTGACCGCAGCGGATTGCGCCCGACCGCGTTGGGGGAGCGTTTGCTGGGGAAATCCCGGCGGTTGCTGGCGCTGAACGACGAGATTTGGGCAGACATCACCGGTGGCGCCATCGACGGGCCGGTGCGGATCGGCGTTCCCTACGACCTTGTCGCTCCCTGCATTGCCCCGATGCTGCGGAGTTTCACCGCTGCCTTCCCGAAGGTCGAACTGACGCTGATCTGCGGATCGTCTCCCGAACTGGCGGGCCGCATCGGCGATGGGGATCTCGACCTTGCGCTGGTCGAAGAGCCGGTGGAGGCGGCGCAGGGCGAGCATCTGCTGATCGACCGTCTGGTCTGGGTCGGTGCGCGCGGCGGCAGTGCTTATGCCGCGACCCCGCTGCCATTGTCGCTGGTGGTGGAAACCTGCGTCTTCCGGCCGGCGGTGATGGCGGCGCTGCGCCGGCAGGGGCGGGATTGGCGCAGCATGTTCGAAAATGGCGGCCTTGACGCCACCTTCGCCACCGTGCGGATGGATCTCGCGGTCTCGGCCTGGCTGGCCTTCACCGTGCCGCCCGATCTGGAAATCCTGCCGGCGGACAGCGGTCTTCCCGACCTGCCGTCCTTCGCCGTCACGCTGCATCGGCCGGTCCGCACGCCCTCGCTGGCGGCGGCGGAACTGGCCCGGCAAATCCGCGACGCCTTCGCCCGGTTCAAGCGCACGGGCTGACCGGTCCCACGGTCCAGCCCGCCCGTTTGACCCGGTGGCGCCCTATCCTTACTTCCGCACGCGCCGCAGTTCTTATTTCGCCGCGCGGCGGCGCTCGATGGCATCCCACAGAAGGGCTTCCAACTGAACGCCGTTCAGGCGGTTGATCTCCTGGATGCCAGTGGGGGAGGTGACGTTGATCTCGGTCATGTAGTCGCCGATCACGTCGATGCCGACGAAGACCAGCCCCTTCTCGCGCAGCACCGGGCCGATGGCGGCGCACATCTCGCGCTCGCGCGCGGTCAGCTCGGTCTTCCTGGCGCTGCCGCCGGCGTGGAAGTTGGCACGGGCCTCGCCCTCCAGCGGCATGCGGCTGACCGCGCCCACCGGCTCGCCGTCGACCAGGATGATGCGCTTGTCGCCCTGGCGGATCTCCGGCAGGTATTTCTGCACGATCACTGGCTCGCGGTAGAGCTGGGTGAACATCTCCAGCAGGGAGCCCAAATTCTCGTCGTCGGGCTTCAGGTGGAAGACGCCGGCGCCGCCGTTGCCGAACAGCGGCTTGACGATGATGTCCTTGTGCTCGGCCCGGAAGTCCAGGATGGCCTGCTTGTCGCTGGTGATCAGCGTCGGCGGCATCAGGTCGGGGAACTTGGTGATGAACAGCTTTTCCGGCGCATTGCGCACCTCGGCCGGGTCGTTGACGACCAGAACCTTGGGCTGCACATGCTCCAGCAGGTGGGTGGAGGTGATGTAGGCCATATCGAAGGGCGGGTCCTGCCGCAGCAGGATGACGTCCATCGTCGACAGGTCGGTCATAACCGGCTCGCCCAGCGTGTAGTGGGCGCCGCGCTGGCGCACCACCGTCATCTCGCGCACACGGGCGGTCAGGCGGTTGCCGGTCAGGATCAGGTCGCGCGGGTGGTAGTGATGCAGGCGATGGCCGCGCTTCTGCGCCTCCAGCGCCATCATGAAGCTGGAATCGGTGTCGATGTTAATCGACTCGATGGGGTCCATCTGGAAGGCGACGGCGAGGCTCATGACGGGTCCCTCTGGAACGGGGTCAGTTCAGGCGGTTCTTCAATTGCTGGATCAACGAGGCGGTCTGGTGCCGGTGATGGTCGTCGCCGGTCAGCGCCATGAAGGTTTCCAACGCGGTGATGGCGTCCTTCAGATTGCCGGCATGGGCTTCCAGAAGGCCGGTCTCGCGCCACAGCGCCGGCTCGTGTGGGGCGAACAGGCGCATCGCCTCCAGCACCTCCAGCGCCTTCGGCACATCGTGCGCCGACAGGTGGCGCAGCTTGATGTTGTTCTGCAGGCGCAGCAGCACGTCGCGGTTCGACACCGGCTGGTAATGGCCGGGCTCCAGCTCGGCGGCGCTTCCGGCCGTAGCCTTCAGCAGGTCACGCAGGTCGACGACGCTGCGGGTCTGCCCCTCGTTGAAGGGGTCGATAATGGCGCGGGCGCCGTCCTTCTCGATGCGGACCAGGAAATGACCAGGGAAATTAAGGCCCACCATCGGCCAGCCCTGCGAGCGGGCGGCATGCATGTAGAGAATGCCGAGCGCCACCGGCAGGCCGCGGCGGCGATCGACCACCCGCAGCAGGTTGGCGTTCTGCAGGTCATCGTAGGTGTCGTGGTCGCCGGAGTAGCCGTGGCGCTCGCCGATCACGGCGTGCAGGTGCGCGATGCGTGCTTCCAGGCTGTCGCCCGCGGCCTGATCCTGCGCCGCGACGCGGGCGGCCAGATCCTCGACGATGGCGCGGATATGGGCGCGGTAGGGGGCGAGGTCGGCGCTCGGCAACTCCAGCGCGCCCAGAGCCAGGGCGGCTTCGGCCAGATCGATCTCGTCGTCCGGCTGGTCGCCGATGCGGCGCAGGATTTCGCGGGCTTCCGCGCGGTTGCTCAAGACTGTCGCCCCCTCAAATTCATCCCCTCACAGTCTCCAGGCATCGACCAGATGACGGGGCCAAGTCCAAGGGGTAACCAGCATCACGTCGAAGCGCAAGACATAGCCGGCATAGCGCGGGTTGGCGCCGAGGAAGGCATGGGCGGCGCGGGCGAGCCGGCCGCGCTGCCGGGCGTTCAGCGCCTCGTTGGCGGTGTCCCAGTCGCCACGTGCCTTCACTTCGACGATGGCGATGGTTTGGCCGCGTCTGGCGACGATGTCGATTTCGCCCATCGGCGTGCGCAGGCGGCTGGCCAGGATGCGGTAGCCGCGCAGGCGCAGCGACAGGCGGCACAGCGCCTCCGCCCGGCGGCCAAGGCTCTCGGCCCGCAGGCGACGCGCATCCAGGTCGGTCATTTCGTCCGTTCCTCCCGCTGCAATTCCAGCGCGCGGGCATAGACGGTGCGCTTGTGCTGGCCGGTGCGGGCGGCGACATCGGCGGCGGCGTCTCGCACCGAAAGGCGGGTCAGCGCCTCGCGCAGCAGGGCGTCGACGTCGGCTTCGCCCGGCGTCGCCTCCTCTCCCGGCGGACCGATCACCAGCACGACCTCGCCGCGCGGCGGCCCGGCCTCGGCATAATGCGCGGCCAGCTCGGGCAGGGTGCCGCGCCGCACCTCCTCGTACAGCTTGGTCAGCTCGCGGGCGACGGCGGCCTCGCGCGGACCCAGGATATCCGCGAGATCGGCCAGCGACTCCGGCAGGCGCTGCGGCGATTCGAAGAAGACCAGGGTGGCCGGCACCCCCTTCAGCTCGCCGGCGGTGGCGCGCCGGGCGCTGCTCTTGTTGGGCAGGAAGCCGGCGAACAGGAAGCGGTCGGTCGGCAGGCCGGACAGCACCAGCGCCACCAGCGGGGCCGAGGCGCCGGGCAGGGTGGTCACCGCCACCCCCTCCGCCACGCACTCTCGCACCAGCTTGTAGCCGGGGTCGGAGACCAGCGGGGTGCCGGCGTCGGTGACCAGCGCGATGGCCTCGCCCTTTTTCATGCGCCCGATCAGGATCGGACGCATCTTTGCGGCGTTGTGCTCGTGGTAGGAGACGAAGGGGGTGTGGATGCCGTGGATGCCCATCAGCTTGGCGGTGACGCGCGTGTCCTCGCAGGCGATGGCGTCGGCCCGCTTCAGCGTGTCGAGCGCGCGCAGCGTGATGTCCGCGGCGTTTCCGATGGGGGTAGCGACGACATACAGTCCGCCCGCGAGTTTACTTGGCGCGGCGAGGGGGCTACCTTGAGCGCCACTTTGGTGTGGGCCGTTGGGGTCCGGGCCGTTGGGGTCCATGCCTTGGGTTTCGCCTTCGGTATCGGCGGCCGTTTCAGCAGATGTGGAGACGATTGGTGGCACGCTTGGCAACAGCTTTCTCACAGGGTCTGAAACGTCACGGCGTGGCAGCCTTGCTGGTCGCCGGCCTGTTGTCGGCCTGTTCGACTGTAAGCGCGCCGCCGCGGGTGGCACAAGCGCCGCAACCGGTCCCGGCTCCGGTGGCTCCCCTGCCGGAAGCGCAGGGCCCGATCAAGGTGGCCGTCCTGGTGCCGCTCAGCGGGCAGAGCGCCGCCATCGGGCAGGCCATGCTGGACTCCGCCCAGATGGCGCTGTTCGACATGGCCGGCGACCAGCTGCAGCTTCTGCCGCGCGACACCAAGGGCACGCCGGGCGGGGCGGCCGACGCCGCGCGCCAGGCGCTGGCCGAGGGCGCCCGCCTGATCATCGGCCCGCTGTTCGCCGCCGACGTCGCTGCGGTGCGGCCGATTGCCCAGAATGCGGGCGTCGACGTGCTGGCCTTCACCAACGACGCCACCCAGGCCGGCAACGGCACCTATGTGCTTGGCTTCGTCCCGGCCGATCAGGTCAACCGCGTGGCAGGCTATGCCCGCTCGCGCGGGGCGACGCGCTTCACCGTGCTGGCGCCGCGCTCACCCTATGGCGATGCCGTGGTGAACGCCATGCAGCAGATCGCACCGAAGCTCGGCACCATGACCACGCAGGTCGAGCGCTACGATCCGGCGGTCACCGACCTGTCGATCCCGGCCAAGCAGGTGGCCCAGGAAACCCCGCAGCCGCAGGCGGTGATGCTGGCCGAAGGCGGGCAGCGCGCCCAGGGCATCGCCCAGGCGCTGGCCGCCAACGGCGTGCAGCCGCAGCAGGTCAAGCTGCTGGGCACCGGCCTGTGGGACGACACCTCGCAAGGGGCGCTGGGGCAGGAACCGGCGCTGGTCGGCGCGCTCTATGCCGCACCGACGCCGCAGACCCGCGCCCGCTTCGAGTCGCAGTTCGAGCAGGTCTATGGCCGCAAGCCGCCGCGCATCGCCACGCTGGCCTATGACGCCACCTCCATCGCCGCGGTGCTCACCCGCACCGGCGGTCCGGTGCCCTTCGACCGCATGGCGATGACCAACCCGAACGGCTTCGAGGGGCTGGACGGCCTGTTCCGCCTGCGCGCCGACGGCTTGGTCGAACGCGGGCTGGCGGTGATGGAGATCACCCCGACCGGATCGCGCGTGGTCGATCCGGCCCCGCCGTCCTTCGAGATGCTCGGGCAGTAAGGACACACGTTCTCTCCTCCGGGAAGAGAGGTTGGAAACGAAAACGCCGCGGCCGTCATCGGGACGGACCGCGGCGTTTTCGTTTCTCAGGTAAGGATACTCGGGGATCGTCGCCGTGCGTCTCTCTCACTCTGACCTTGCTTTCCAAGGAAGAGAGGGGAAAACCTCTGGGTGGGAGAGGGCCTGTTCGACGCTATCCTTACTTACGCGGCTTACGCCCGTGCCCGCAGGTAGGGGGTCAGGCGCCATTCGGCGAACTTGATCAGGCGGGTGGCGATGAAGTTCAGCACCAGATAGATCACGCCGGCGACGATGAACAGCTCGAAGACCGCGAAGGTCTGGGCGATCATCCGGCGGGCGATGCCGGTGACCTCCATCAGCGTGATGGTGCTGGCGAGCGAGGTCGCCTTCACCATCAGGATCACCTCGTTGCCGTAAGCCGGCAGCATCTGGCGGATCGCCACCGGCAGCACGATGCGGCGGAAGGCGAGCGCCCGCGACATGCCGCAGGCCCGCGCCGCCTCCACCTGTCCCTGCGGCACCGACAGGATGGCGCCGCGCAGGACCTCGCTGGTGTAGGCGCCGGTGTTCAGCGTCAGCGCCAGGATGGCGCACCAGTAGGGCTCGCGCAGGAAGGGCCAGAGGATGCTGTCGCGGATGAACTCGAACTGGCCGAGCCCGTAATAGACCAGGAAGATCTGCACCAGCAACGGCGTGCCGCGGAAGACGAAGACATAGGCCGCCGCCAGCGTCTCCACCACGCGGTTGCCCGACAGACGCAGCAATGCCACGCCGAAGGCGACCAGCGCCCCCAGCGCCAGCGATCCGACGATCAGCTCCAGAGTCAGCGTCAGCCCACCGAGCATGCGGGGCAGGCTGTCCCACATCAATTGCCAGTTCATGGCCTCAGGCCCTCCGGACGCCGCGATTGGCGGAGATTTCGGCACGGTTGAACAGCGCCGTCGAAATGGTGGTCAGCATCAGGTACAGCACGGCGGCGGTGCTGTAGAACAGGAAGGGCTGGCGCGTGGCGCCGGCCGCCAGATGGGTGATGCGCATCAGTTCGGCCAGCGCCGTCACCGACACCAGCGCCGTGTCCTTCAGCGTCAGCTGCCAGACATTGCCGAGACCGGGCAGGGCGAAGCGCAGCGTCTGCGGCACCAGCACCCGGCGCAGGATCAGCCAGCGGCTCATCCCGCAGGCGCGCGCCGCCTCGATCTGGCCGAAGGGGACCGACTGCACCGCACCGCGGATCACCTCGGTCGAGTAGGCGCCGGAAATCAGCCCGACCGCCAGCACGCCGATGGTGAAGGCGTTCAGATCGACCCGGCCGTCATAGCCGAAGGCGGAGGCGATGGAGGTGGCGACGCCGCTGCCGCCGAAGAACAGCAGATAGATCACCAGCAGTTCGGGGATGCCGCGCACGATGGTGGTGTAGACATCGGCCACGACGTTCAGCGCCAGGGAGTGGCTGAGCTTGGCCGAGGCGCCGAGCGACCCGACGAGGATGCCGAAGGCGAAGGCCGACACGGCGACCGCGACCGTCATCGCGGTGCCCATCAGCAACTGTCCGCCCCAGCCGTTGGGACCGAAGGAAAGGAGTTCCAGCATTGGCACGCCCGGTAAGGCCCGCCGGGCGCGGCGCGGAGCGCCGGCCGGACGGGGGTCAGCGAACGGAGGTTACTGAACGACTGGCGCCCGGTTGCCATGAAGGCCGCCGGGCGCCGTACCGATCAGACAGGCGGACCTGGGGGCCGCCTTGCTTCGCCCCCTTACTTGGTGGGCGAGATGTCGTAGCCGAAATGCTGGGTGCTCAGCTTCTTGACGGTGCCGTCCTTCAGCGCCTCGCCGATGGCCTTGTCGAACATCGCCTTCAGGTCGGCGGTGTCCTTGCGCAGGCCGACGCCCATGCCTTCGCCGATCACGCCGCCGATGAAGTTCGGGCCGACGATGACCATCTTGTCCGGCGTGGCCTTCACCACCGCCTCGACGACCGAGCGGTCGCCCAGCATGGCGTCGACGCGGCCCGAGCCCAGGTCGATGCCGGCATTGTCGATCTTGTCGTAGGTGCGCATGGTCACCTTCGGCAGATGCTTGTCCATGAAGTCGGCCTGGATGGTCGACACCTGGACGCCGACGGACTTGCCCTTCAGCGCTTCGGCCAGCTTGTCCAGGACCGGCTTGGCCTTGCCCTGGTCGTTCAGGTCGACGCGGTCGGCGCCGAGGTTCAGCGCCTTGGCCAGCGGCGAACCGGTCACGACGGCGAAGACCGACGGCTCGGTGCCGTAGGGGACCGAGAAGTCGATGACCTTCTTGCGCTCGTCGGTGATGGTCATCGCCGACATGATGGCGTCATACTTGCCCTGCTGCAGGGCCGGGATGATGCCGTCCCAATCCTGGGCGACGAACTCGCAGGTGACCTTCATGCGCTTGCACAGGTCGTTGCCGAGGTCGACCTCGAAGCCGGTCAGCTTGCCCGAGGTGTCGGTGGCGTTCCACGGAGGATAGGCGCCCTCGCTGGCGATGCGGACCGTCTTCCATTCCTTCGCACCGGCGGCGCCGGCAGCGGCGACGGCCATCATGGCGCCGAGCGCCAGGGCCGAAACGATCTTCTTCAAGGAACACACTCCTCTGTTCGGTTCGCCCGTTCTTTGGCCCCTGTTGGGAGCCGGGCTGTTTCTGACGGTCCGGTCCTGCCCTCTGCCTCGTCCCCTCACGCCGCGCCGGACAGATGGCGCGAGAGGAACTGCCGCACCCGGTCCGAGTCGGGGTTGGTCAGCACCTTGTCGGGTGACCCCTCCTCCTCGATCCGCCCCTGGTGCAGGAAAACCACCTTGGACGCCACTTCGCGGGCGAAGCCCATCTCGTGCGTCACCAGGATCATCGTGTTGCCTTCGTCCGCCAACTGGCGGATGACGCGCAGAACCTCGCCGACCAGCTCGGGGTCGAGCGCCGAGGTCGGCTCGTCGAACAGCATCACCTTCGGCTGCATGGCGAGCGCGCGCGCGATGGCTGCGCGCTGCTGCTGCCCGCCCGAAAGCTGGACCGGATAGCTGTCGGCCTTCGCCAGGATGCCGACCTTGTCCAGCAGCATGCGGGCGCGGTCGATGGCTTCGGCCTTCGGCACGCCCAGCACATGGACCGGCGCCTCGATCACGTTCTGCAGGATGGTCATGTGGGTCCAGAGATTGAAGCTCTGGAACACCATGCCGAGCCGGGTGCGGATGCGCTCCACCTGCCGGGAGTCGGCGGGGACGCTGGCGCCGCCGCGCGTCTTCTTCAGCGCGATGGCCTCGCCGCCGATCACCACGCGGCCGTCGTCCGGGATCTCCAGCATGTTGATGCAGCGCAACAGCGTGCTCTTGCCCGAGCCGGACGAGCCGATCAGCGTGATCACGTCGCCTTCGCGCGCGGTCAGCGACACACCCTTCAGCACCTCCAGCTCGCCGAACCGCTTGTGCAAATCCTCCACGGCGACGGCGGCGGGAGCGGAATCGCTGACGGGCGGATGGCGATGCATGCGGGAGAACCGGCTGGGTTGTGGAGGCTGGTTATGGTCTGACCATTACGGCACAGGCTAGACCGGGGCGCAGGGGTTCCGCAACGCGGATTTCACACGCCGCGCGCGTTGTGTCGCTTGTGTCGGAAAATGGTGCGTTACCACAACAATAGTACCAGAATTTGCGGCCCCAGGATACGCAGGCACATCGCCAGCGGGTAGACGGTGGCATAGGCCAGTGCTGGAGCCTCCGACGCGACCAGCGCGTTGGCATAGGCCAGCCCCGGCGGGTTGGTCTGGGCGCCGGCCAGGACGCCGCAGATGGTCAGGAAGTTCAGCTTCATCAGCCCACGTGCGACCAGCCCGGTCAGCAGAAGCGGGACCAGCGTCACCAGCACGCCCCATATCATCCAGGGCCAGCCGGCGCCGCTGGCCAGCGTGGCGACGAAGCGGTCGCCGGACGCGATGCCCAGCACGGCCAGGAACAGGATGATGCCGATCTCGCGCAGCGCCAGGTTGGCGGCCGGCGGCATGAACCAGACCAGCGGCCCGACATGGCCGATGCGGCCCAGGATCAAGGCGACGATCAGCGGCCCGCCGGCAAGGCCCAGGCGCAGCGGCGCCGGCATCCCCGGCAGGAAGATCGGGATGGCGCCCAGCGCCGCACCCAGCGCGATGCCCAGGAACATCGGAATCATCTCCACCTGCTGCAGCTTGCGGGTGGAGTTGCCGAAGATCTGCCCGACGGCGGCGAGACTGTCCGGCCGGCCGATCACCGTCAGGATGTCGCCGAACTGGAGCTTCAGCGCCGGGGTCGGCACCAGCTCCACGCCCGACCGGTTGACCCGGCTGACCACCACGTCATGGGCGTCCTGGAGGTTCAGCGTTGCGATCGACTTGCCCAGAACCGCGTTGTTGGTGACGACGATGCGCTCCCATTTCAGGTCGGTGCCCTTGGTGGTCAGCGGCCGGTCGAACTCCTGCCCCAGCAGGGCGCGCACCTGCTCCAGCTTCGGCCGCGGCCCGACCACATGCAGCACGTCGCCCAGCTTCAGGCAGGTTCCGTCATGCGGGACGCAGAGCTTGCCGTCGCACAGCAGGCGCGACGCGACCACTCCCTGGCCGCACAGCAGGTCGATGGAGCCGAGCGGCCGGCCGGCAAGCTCCGGATTGCGGACCGCCAGATCCATGGTTTCCAGCGTCGATACCTCAGCCCGGCGGCAGTCCTCGAAGCGGGTGGCCTCCGCCTCCGGGTCGATGCGGAACAGGATGCGGACGGCGGCCATCGACAGCAGGTTGCCGGCAATGCCGAACGGATAGGTGACGGCAAAGGCAAGGCCGGGCAGCGCCATGACCGCCGCGTCGGCGCCGACCTCCGTCAGCACCTGCTGGGTGGCGGCGAGCGCCGGGGCGTTGGTCACGGCACCTGCGAACACGCCCAGCGAGGAGCCCAGCGACAGCGCCCCCGACGACACCAGCACCGCGGTCAGCAGGATGCTCGATCCCACCATCAGCAGGGCCAGCCCGTTCAGGGCCAGCCCGGTCCGCCGGAGTGCGGCGAAGAAGCCGGGACCGACCTGGATGCCGATGGTGTAGACGAACAGGATCAGCCCGAAGTCGCGGATGAAGTCCATCATCTCCAGATTGAAGGCGATGCCCGCCTGCTTGGCGATGTGGCCGCCGGCGATCCCGGAGAACAGCACGCCGCCGATGCCGAGCCCGACCCCGCGGATCTTGATATGGCCGAGCGCCACGCCCGCTGCCGACACGAGACCGAGCATGAACACCACCCGCGCGATCGGCGGCATGGCCTGGAGGATGTCTGCGAAGGCCGACATGGGACAACTCGCTTCCTGAACACATTTGGGCAGACGCCGCCGCAATCACGGGGAAACCCGGAGGGGCGCGGCGGTCCCCGTTCGAGCGGGGGCATGACGGCAACACGATGCGTCAGGACAGCGGTCAAGGCGTTGATTCAGAACAAGCGTCCGGTCTTTAGCCGTGACAATCCCGGCACCCGGCGCTGCGGCGCACGCATGGGAGCGCAGCGCTGCGGAGACCGTGGTGCGTCATCGGGTAGCATCCAATTCCTCGAACTCCATCCAAATTTTGCCACTTTCTTCCCTTACACGATAACCCAAGCAACCGGCCCCAGAGGTCGCGCGCATCGGCGTTCCCCCTAGCGCCATCGCAGCGACGAACGAAGCCGTTCCACAAGGTATCGACCGGCCGGACCCGGCCGGACGCAAGGCCATCGCGAGAACCCCCTCGCGGTGGCCTTTTCTTTTGTCCCGCGTCCATCGAAGCGCTGTGCCCACTGAACCGCTGCGTCGGTTGACCGCTGGGGCGGCCGCATTCTCGCTCCGGCTTTCCCACCGCCTTGTGCTATAGCAGCGCCTCCCTCAACCGGAAGCGCGACCCGTCACCATGCCCGTCTTTGCCGGATCAGAGCTGACCTGCCTGCGTGGCGACCGGCTGGTCTTCACCGGGTTGGACTTCCGCATCGCCCCCGGCGGAGCGCTGGTTCTGCTCGGTCCCAACGGCAGCGGCAAGTCCAGCCTGCTGCGGGTGATGGCCGGGCTGCTGAAGCCGCTGCGCGGCACGCTCGACTGGGACGGGGTGTCGGTCGCCGACGACCCGGATGCCCACCGGGCGAAAGTTCAATATGTCGGCCATCTCGACGCGGTGAAACCGGTGCTGACGGCGGCGGAGAACCTTGCCTTCTGGGCAGCGCTGGCCGGGGCCGCCGATCCCGCCGCCAACGCGCGGGCCGCACTCGACCGGCTTGGGGTGCCGCACATCGCCGGGGTGCCGGGCCGCTATCTGTCGGCCGGTCAGAAGCGCCGGCTGAACCTGGCGCGGCTTCTGGCCGCACCGGCGACCCTGTGGCTGCTGGACGAACCGACCGTGGCACTCGACCGCGCCGCCATCGCCCTGTTCGAGGGGCTGATCGCCGAACATCGGGCGCAGGGCGGCATGGTGGTGCTGTCCACCCACACCGACATCGCCACCCCCGGCGGCGAGGAACTGCATCTGGACGAGTTCACCCCCTACGCCGACGAAGAGGCCGGCGATGAGAATGTGGGCGACGAGTATGAGGAAGAAAGGGCCGGGCCATGAGCCGTTTCCTGCGCCTTGTCGCGCGTGACCTGCGGCTGGCGTTGCGTCAGGGCTCGGACGCCACCATCGCCGTCATGTTCTTCGTGCTGTGCGTGGTGCTGTTCCCTTTCGGCGTCGGTCCGGAGCCGAACATCCTGGCCCGCATCGCCGCCGGCGTGATCTGGGTGGCGGCGCTGCTCGCCTCGCTGCTGTCGCTGGAGCGTCTGTTCCAGACCGATTACGAGGACGGCTCGCTGGAGCTTCTGTCGCTGTCCCCCCTGCCGCTGGAGGCCGCGGTGCTGGCGAAGACCCTGGCCCATTGGCTGGTCACCGGCGTGCCGCTGATCGTCGCCGCTCCGCTGCTGGCCGTTCTGCTGAACATGGATGCGCAGGGGTTCGGCGTGCTGGTGCTGACCCTGACGCTGGGCACGCCGATCCTCAGCCTGATCGGCGCCATCGGGGCGGCGCTGACGCTGGGGGCGCGACGGGGCGGCGTGCTGCTGTCGCTGCTGATCCTGCCGCTCTACATTCCGGTACTGATTTTCGGCGCCGGCGCCATCGACGCGGCGATCAACGGGCTGACCCCGCGTCCGCACCTGCTGCTGCTTGCCGGCATCCTCGCCGCCGCCCTGCCGCTCGCCCCCTGGGCGGGGGCCGCGGCGCTGCGGCAGGCGGTGGAGTAGGGCAGGGGCTATAGCTTTATATTTGACGATCGGATTCACGCTTCAAATCGATTCCGATTTTACGCGATCCGATCTAAGGCGCTGCTACGACTTCGGCGCCTTTTCCGGCAGCAGCGTCTCGATTGCCTCGCGCACCTTGTCCGACTCGGGGTCGGTCATGGTGGAGAACCAGGACACCAGCTTGCCGTCCGGCCCCACCAGATATTTGTGGAAATTCCAGCGCGGCTTGGCGAGGAAGCCCAGCTCGTCCGCCGCCCAGCGGTAGAAGGGGTGGGCGCTGTCGCCCGACACCACCGTCTTGTCCGCCATCGGAAAGTCGATGCTGTAGTTGACCTCGCAGAAATCCTTGATCTGGTTGGCGTTCCCCGGTTCCTGTCCGCCGAAGTCATCGGACGGCACGCCGACCACCACCAGACCGCGATCGCGGTAACGCTGCCACAGCGCCTCCAGCCCCTTGTATTGCGGGGTGAAGCCGCATTGCGAGGCGGTGTTGACCACCAGGATCGCCTTGCCCTTGAACTGCGACAGCGGCAGCGGCTTGCCGTCGATGTTCTGGAAGGTGAAATCGTAAGCGCTGCTTGCGGCCATGGCGCTGGCGCCTCCCATCATGGAAAGGACTGCCGCCATGGCGACGGTGCGAAGTCTGGCTCGGACGGTCATCGGCGCGGCTCGGTGGGAGGGGTGGCGGTTGGGATGAGGTCATCCTTACTCATACGATGCCTGATACGAGCGCCGGTGCCCATCGGATCATGACGGCGCCATCCAACTGCGCGCGTCATCCGGTCTAACCCCTTCGGACGGGTAGCGGCGGCCGCCGTCGATCAACAGCTTCATAGGTAAGGATGCACGGCAACCTCTCGCCGCCGTCCCTTTACCCAATCCCGTCCACCGCACAGCGCCCAAAAATGTCCCACCCGGTCGAGCCTCAGCCTGAGCATAAGCGTTTATCCCATCGAAATGGGTATGTGGCCGGCCGCCCGGCGTCCGCGCTTCCCATTGCCGATGCAAGCCCATTCCAGGAGAACAGGTCGATGAACGCCGGAGCCGCCATGCAGGATCCCCAGATGCCGCGAACGGCAATGCGCCGGGCTGCCCGTGCCGCGGCGAAGGCCGCCGGTGTCGCCGGAACGATGTTGCTGCTCGGTGCCGCGCTGTCTGCGCCGTCGCTTGCCGACCCGGGCGAACATGGCCGCGGCCATGGCTGGGGCCACCACAAGAAGCATCACCATGACGACCGTCCGGTCGTCATCTATGGCGCGCCGCCGCCGGTGGTCGTGGTGCCGGCCCCGCCGCCGCGCGTCATGTATGCGCCGTCCTACGCACCGCCCCCGGTCATCTATGCCCCGCCGCCGCCGCAACCGGGCGTCAGCGTCCAGATGAACATTCCGCTTCGATAACGTTCTGTGCTTTTCGAACGCCCCGGCTGGCCGGTCCACCCGGTCGCTGGGGCGTTGCGCTGCCGGTCCGCCCCGCTTGGGCTGTGACCATCCTGTGCTTTTCCGTCGCGCTCCGGCTGTGCATTTGCCCTCCTGGGTACGGAGCCCAGCGACCCGTTCACCGTCCCTCCTCCCTGCACCCGTTGAAAACCCTTACTCCTCAGTCCTTTCGTGACAGGGCACTCCTGCATCGGTAGGATCGCGCGGCCTGTCGCGAAGGCGGTAGGCCGTTCGGGTGATTCACGGAAACTCAACCGATGTCCGGCCATCTGTCCGCCGGGAGCATCTTGCGGCCCGTGGTCGGTATGGGGAGGGGAGAGACCGAATGTTCGTGATGATCGGCTTCGGCATCGTGATCTTCAGTGTGTTCGGTGGCTACATCCTCGGCGGTGGCCACATGGGCGTGCTGTGGATGCCGTTCGAGTTCATGATCATCCTGGGTTCCGGTGCCGGCGCCTTCTTCATCGCCAATCCGAAATCGGTGGTCACTCACACTGGCAAGGAGCTGGGCCACCTGTTCAAAGGCCCGAAATACAAGAAGGAGGACTTCCTGGAGGTCCTCACCATGATGTATCAGGTCTTCAAGATCGCGAAGACCAAGGGCCTGCTGGCGCTTGAACAGCACATCGAAAAGCCGGAGGACTCGCCGCTCTTCCAGCAGTTCCCGAAATTCTACGGCGACCATCACGCCATCGCCTTCCTCTGTACCTATCTCCGTCTGATGTCGCTGGGCGCGGACAATCCGCATGAACTGGTCGACCTGATGGACGAGGACATCGAGACGATGCACCACGAACACCAGCGCATCGCCGATGCCATCCAGGCGGTGGCCGACGCCGTGCCGGCGCTTGGCATCGTGGCGGCGGTGCTGGGCGTGATTCACACCATGGGCTCGATCACCGAGCCGCCCGAGGTGCTGGGCAAGCTGATCGGCGGCGCGCTGGTCGGCACCTTCACCGGCATTCTGGTCGCCTACGGCTTCCTCGCACCCATCGCCAGCGGGCTCAAAAACGTCTATCACGCCGAGGGCAAGTACTATCAGGCGATGAAGACCGGCCTGATCGCGCATTTGTCCGGCTACGCGCCCGCCATTTCTGTGGAATACGCCCGCAACGTGCTGGAACCGGAATACCGCCCGACCTTCGCCCAGGTGGAAGAGGCGACCTCCGCCCTGCCGCCTGCCTGATCCGGCCACCTGATCCTTCGGAAGACGCCGATGCCGGACATCGACATCGCCTGGAACGAGGGTACCGTCGGCGATTGGGATGCGCTGTTCGCCCGCGTTCCCCGTTCCACCCTGCTGCAGAGCTTCGCCTATGGCCGCGCCATGGGCCGCACCTATGGCCATGTACCACGCCTGGGCGTGATCGGCCGTGATGGCGAGCCGATCGGCCTCGTCCAGACGCTCGACCGCCGCATGCTGAAGCTGTTCCACGACCGGCAATGCTACCGCGGACCGTTGTGGCTGGACGGCACGATTCCCGATGCCGACACGCTGGAGGCGGTGTTCCGCCTGTTGCGCCGCGCCTGCCCGGGCAATCCGCTCAGCCGCGCCAACCTGCTGCCCGAACTTTCGGCCGGAGCGGAGAACGAGGCGTTGCTCGCCCGCTGTGGCTTCCGCAAGGTCGGCCCCGGCTATCGGACCGTCTGGCTGGACCTGACGCGGAGTGAGGAGGCAATGCATGCCGGCCTTGCCCGCGACTGGCGCAAGCGCCTGCGCGGGGCCGAAAAGGCCGGTCTCGTCCTCGACGTCGACTGGAAGGCCGACAACCTGCCCTGGCTGATGAAGCGGGAGCATGACCAGGCGCGCGAGAAGGGGTTCCGCGCCATGACCGGGCCGCTGGCGGTCCGTCTGCGCAACGCCATGGTCAAAGGCGGCGGCCGCAACGACGGGGCGTTGATGATCACGGCGCTGGACGGCAGCACGCCGGCCGCCTGCTGGCTGTTCTTCCGTCATGGCGCCTGCGCCACCAGTCAGATCAGCTGGGCCAGCGAGGAGGGGCGCAAGAACGGCGCCACGCGGC